>CAXZAJ010000078.1:0-13210 GCA_964293355.1 uncultured bacterium | reverse complement strand
AAACACCCGCCGCGCTAACGCGCGCGGCAGGCGTTTTGCCGGCGCCCAACGCAACTTTTCTGTAGATGGCTTTCAAGTCACACCCCGGCCTGATTCAGACGAGATGCAAGGCAGATCAGCAATGTTTATCGCGCGATGGTAGTATCCTTTTGCAGGAAGAGAATTACCTGGAACCCCGCGGGCGGCAGGCGTTTTGCCGGCGCCCAACGCAACCTCCCTGAAGATGGCCGTTCAAGTCACACCCCGGCCTGATTCAGACGAGATGCAAGGCTGGCCAGCCAGGTTTATTGCGCGAAGGGCGTATCCGGTCATGTTGAAGGAGCCTCTGCGCCAGCCGCATCACAGTTGACTAATCCTAAGGCTCCGACCATGCAGAAAAAGCACGTCCGGACCGCATCAATAAGGTTTCAGGAAGGCCTTCGCATGGAAGGTGCGCGGGGCGACCGTGAATCAAGGGGTGAGCGATAAGCGATCCCCTTGAATTCACGAGGCGGGCCCCCGCGCAAATTCATACAGGGCCTTTATGAAAAGCCTCCTTGAACATAGCGGTCCGGACGTGTTATCGGTGGTGCTTCAGCTTTTTCTTGGCATTCTGGATCTTTGATCTTTCCGTTGCAGCCGCAGCCAGAAGCGAGGCGGAGCGCTTTGATTGCCTTTTACGGATGGCGATGAAACCCAGCCCTCCAACGATCATGAGGAAGCACAGCAATTGCCCCATGGAGAAGTTCAAGGGCGTCGAGTAGAGGTGGATCGAGGCATCAGGATCACCGAGCTTGATGATGTATCCGAGGTCTGAGTCAGGTTCCCGGACGTATTCTATGAAGAAGCGGACAATACCGTAACCGGTGATGTAGGCGCCAACGGCGAAGCCCTTGTAAGGAATCCGGGGACGGAAAAGAAACCACAGAACGAGCCACAGGACGATGCCCTCGAAGAGTGCTTCATAGAGTTGCGAGGGATGCCGCGGCAGGTTGACCAGGGCACCGTCAAGGGCTATGCCTGTTTTCTGGGCCACCTCCCGTACCCAGCCCAGGCTGGAAGGAAAGCGCCTGGCACCTGGAAATACCATGGCCCAGGGGGCTGTGCTCACTTTTCCCCACAGTTCCGCATTGATGAAGTTGCCCAGCCGTCCGAAGGTGTAGCCCAGAGGCGCGGCCACGGCGATCATGTCGGCCCATTGCAGGAAATCAAGTTTTAGTCGCTTTGCGTAGATGAGCATACCAACGATAAGTCCGACCAAGCCACCGTGGAATGACATGCCCATGAAACCGGTGAAGCTTCCGCCCTCGCCGAAGGGCCAGAAAATGAGCCACGGTTTTCGCCAGTAGATGCCGCTGGGATCGTACAACAAAGTCCCGAAGAGCCTCGCGCCAATGATGAGCCCAATGATTCCAGCGAGAAAAAATCCCGAGATATCATCTGCCGAGTATCCCAGTTTGCGCTGTTTTACCTGGTACTTGAAGAGCAGGTAGGTGATGCCGAATCCGACCAGGTACATGAGCCCATACCAGCGTAACGGGAACTGGGGCAGGAACGGGAGGATTTCAGGTCTGATCCAGGATGGAAATTGAACGGCGGCGAGCATTGCGACCTCCGGATGCGTGATTATATCCAAGTTTATAAACTATACCCGCCTCCGTGGCGGGGCGCAACTGCCGGGATCTACTTGATCGGCCGCTCTACGACCCGACCGAGTTGTGGATCAAACGAGAATGCGACTTTCTGCTTTGTCTGTCTGATTTCGTGGAAGCGGTTATGGCTTTCTATGACCACGCCAGAGAAAACCGAGCCCCTGATGATAATTTCCCCCGGAAAATGTTCTTCGAATTTTTCTCTGAGTTCAAATAGGCGCATCGACCTTTTTTCAAGGAGCTTGACCAGTTTGAGCTTGTCCTGGCGTATCTTGTCGAGGTTGATTCCGGATTTTTCCTGCTCCCGCATGGTCTTGTCTGTCTGCAGGATCATGGCCTTGACGCGCTCGATTTCCCGCTCTTCAGCTTCAATCGAATCCTGCATGAGGTAGTCCTGGCCAAATGAAACCTGCGTGCGGGCACCATTGGCGGATCCCAGGTTCTGGATTTCGATACCCTTTCGCGCACGGCAAAGTCCACCTATGAGATGGCCTTTCTCGCCCATGAGTTTTAGATGTCCATTGGTTTTGATGTTGCACAGGAGTGCCGAATTTTTAAGTACGATGTCTTCGACAGCAAGGAGCATGGCCTGTTCGGCGAAGGCTGCTTCTATGGTTTTTCTGGCTCGGATGGTGCCGCGCTTGGCGCCTTTGATGCCTTCAGTTATTTTTATGGCACCATCTGCCGAGAGGAGCGCTGCTTCCACGGCGCCGGTGACCAGAATGTCGCCTCCGGCAACGACTGAGTAGCCTGTCAGTATGGTTCCCGCTATGGCGATGGGGCCAGGAAAGCGGATGTTGCCTGTCGCGGGTCCTACATCGCCCTTTATTTTCTGGGCAGCATCGATAGTCAGCTGGTTTTTATCAAAATGAAGCTCGCCACTCTTGGCGGCTTTCAGCAGGCGGTCGCCGTTTTCCTTGCGCTCTTCAATGATTGAAGCGTCGAACAAGGGTGGTTCAACGACGGTCGGATCCTTGGGGGCCGGGATGGTGCTTCCGAGCACATCCATGCCGTTCTGTCCCTCCACTCCGATGGCGAGGAGTTCCAGCAAGGGTTGCCCTTCGACGACGACGGTTGCGCGGTCCTGGTTCTTGTAATCCACCGAGCCATCCGACCTCATGGTGACGGCCGCGCCTGAGGCTATCCGGACGATCCAGTTGAGCCTGAAACCGCCGGCTGGAACAGGTGGTATGCTCCGTGCAATGATCCTGCCCTGCACCGGTTTTTCATCCCGTGCTTCGGACAGTGCGGATGCCAGTTCCTTGAGGTCGATACCGGACGTAACCCCTGCCTGCTTGAGGGAGTCCTGTGCGAACTCCAGTGTCAGTTCCCTGCCCAGTCCGTAGCCCCGTTCGATCTCGACACTGGCTGACATACCGTCTTCAGCTACGCTTACAGCGACGCGGGCATCACGGTACGGCAATATCCTTCCCATGACCGTACCATCCTGCTCGTCCATGAGGAGCAGGCCATCATCTTCGCTCTCCAGTGATTCCCTGGAAATTTTAAGGTTCTGGAACGCTTTAATGACAGGATCGTTGCCTGGAGCGGCTGGTATCACCGCACCGTAGATGTCGGTGCCGGCCTGACCCGCGGAAGGAGCGCTGAACCGGGCTATTTCCTGCCCCTTCTTGACGAAGGCTATGCGACTGGCGGCTTTAAGTGGAAATTCATCCAGATTCTGGGCAATGCGCGCAAGAGCTGGTGCTGCTTCCACCGTTTTTATCGTGTCCTTGGCCTGGAGTTCAGGAAGGAACGCTACTGTGTATTTGAGTGTGCGGTCTTTTCCCTTGACCGGTTCCTTGCCCTCTACAAGCGGGTAGTCGAGGAGTTCCATCTCCTTGCCTTTATAGAAGGCCACGACATCAGCCTTGAGCTTGTCGATTTTGACGCCCTTGAGCGGTTGTGCCGCCAGGGCGGCGGTGACCATGGAAAGCGCAAGCGGTTTTCCTCGGCCGCGGCCCTTCAGGACCTGCAACGTTGCCTTGAGCTTGTCGGGGGAAATGACTACGAGGGCGGACCCATCGCGATCGCATGAGAGGCTGAATCCCGCAAGAGGCTGTCCGCTTCGCGTGGATTTGAGCAAAGCCGAGGCAATTTCATCCACGGGGATGAGTTGTGACTCGGTCTGGCCCAAGGCAACCGCTTCCTGCAGCAAGGAGTTGGCATCAGGGGGTGGGAGCCGTGTATCACCGGGGCTGTAATCAAGCAATACGGTGGAGCTGTCGGTGGAGAGCCGGACTGAATGTTCGCCAGCCCTGAATGGCACAAGATCAGCCCATCGCGTTCCGACCCGGACAAATCCGGATTCCGCTGCCACGATGTCCAGCTTGTCTCTGATCAGACCCTTGCCGAGGTGAAAGGCGGTATCGTCGGCCTGGGGGGGCGGAACTGGTTTTCCGAAGACGTTCTTTCCGGACTTGCCTGGTCTGGATGGTGCTGCCTTCGCTACGACGGTGCCTTTGGCGGCCCAGAAAAACCTCAAGACCCTTGTATCGACGTCCAGAGCTTCCCTGGTCTCGATCTTGTCGTATTCAACGACTTTTTCTTCCTTGGGGGGCAGAAATGGAAAAGCTCCTGGCTTCTTGACAATGCGTTCACGAGCAACCCGTTCAGTTTTGATGCGGAACAGTTCTGGCGGAGCGGCTTTTGCAACGGTCTCATCTTCAAATACCAGGAATTCCGGTGGAGTCTTGATGTCCATCCATTCCGCATATTCCGGCATGCCGGATTCAGGAAGCACGCCTTTTGCCGCGATCTCAACGGAGGTTTGCTTTGCCTTGGAGAAGCTTGAGAGGATTTCTTCAATGCGACGCCCCTGGACGCCTGTCACCCGCGATTCAGCCAGGAGTCGCGTCAGCCCGTCAGCGCTCCACTCAGTACCATCGGGAGTCGGTGTGAAATGGAAAGCCGCTTCAAGCCCGAGTTCATCGATGAGCAGTCTGAGTTCTCCACGGATCGTCACCCCGGCCATCCCGACGCTCCTAGACCTTGAATCCCTGGGAGAGGGCCTTTGCCATTTTGGACTTGAGGAACTGATTCTCCTTGCGGAGATGACTTATCTCGAATTGCTGCATGCGTACCGTTTCGATCAGGTCTCCCTGCGTCAGTGCTCCGGAGGACAGCAGTTCTTCGACATAGTCCATCTTTGCCTCGAAGTCCGCCTCGGCCTCGGTGTCCGCGGCTCCGTAGCTGTCATCGAGATATTCCGGATCAAGGAATGCGTCATCATCGCCTTCAGAGGAGATCAGCTTGTCAGCAATCCGGTAGATGGCCTGTGAAAGCACTGACTGGGGTTTGTAGCGGATGATGGGAATGCGGCTTCCAAGGGCAACGTCCTGCAGGTCATCGCGGTAGACGATGCCGAGGTGCTCCAGGTCCATGCCGAGATACTCCCGGCACGAACGCCTGATTTTTTGTGCCTTTTCAGCATCTTTAGGATCCTCGAGCATGTTGAGGATGATGCGTGGAGAAAATTTTGACATGCGCATGTCGAAGGCAGCCCGGCTTGCAGGATCAACTTCCTTGATGCGGCCGAGTATTTCAGGTATGTAGGCTCTCTGGAGTGAGGCGCCGTCCTTTTTTAGCGATTCGAGCAGGATGCGCGCCTTTGAGCGGGGTTTGAAGCTGTCCCACATGAGCCTGAACACGGTGTTCTTGAGGAACAGATAGGCGTTGAGCGTAGCGGTCAGGGTCGGTGCCGTGACGATGATGCCCCGTCCGGAAAGCAGGAAGAAGTCAAGAATATTGGCTCCCGTGCCTGCTCCGAGATCCAGTACCAGGTAGTCGGCAGCTTCAATGCTGACCAGGTGCCTTGCCAGTTGGGTCTTCTGTCGGTAGGCGATGTTTGCCAGACCGGGAATTTCCGCGTCGCCGGGGATGAACCTAAGGTTCGGATAGTCAGTCTCGTAGATGATGTCTTCAAAACGGACCTTTGCGCCTGAAAGATAGGTGCCCAATCCATGCTTCTGCACATTGAAACCGAGAATGAGATGCAGGTTGGATGCACCCAGGTCGAGATCCGCGAGTACAACCTTCTTGCCTGCCTGGGCCAGCGCGATGGAAAGGTTTGCCGAGACCATTGATTTGCCGACACCACCCTTGCCGCTGGCTACCGGAATGATCCTCATGTCAGTCGAGCTCCACGCGTTCTGGTTCCGGTGACGACAGGGCCGGTTGTTCCCGGCCTCTTTTGCCCGTAAAGGCCAGCATGGCTGCCGTTACAGCATCCCAGACGGCTATTCCGAGTATCGAATATGCCACAAAAGCACTGGTAGAAGCAGTCGGTGCGAGCAGTCTCGGAATGGCGATGATACCGGAAAACAGGGCGGCCAGTTTGCCGACTACCAGCAGCGGCTTGTACACTTCATACCGCACTGAGTCGATGCCGAGGAACAGAAGTGCGATAGCGAACAGTGCATTGGGTGCGGAGATGATGCGAAGTACCTGCGAGGTTGAAGGAATGGTCGTGACAAAGTTGCCCGCCGCAAGAACGAGCACGAAATAGCGTACGAGCTCGAGGCTCGCCAACACGAAGTAGAAGGGTGTGCGTCGCATACTATTTTTCAAGTGTACCCGCGGCTTAACGGGGTAGTCAAGGAATGTTGCGTCATCGGTACGAGCGGTTTAAGTCTATCCAGCCTGAAAAGCGGATGAAGTGCACTATATTATTACCCATGAACGTTGAAATGTTGAGGGTGCGGGTCAAGGGCGTTGCCATGCCTTCGGAAGAGGACCCTCCAATTGTCATTCTCGAGGAGGATGGTGGAACTGGAGAATTTTCGATCGCGGTCGGCGCGTCGGAGGCTGGCGCCATTTTGATGGAGCTCGAGGGTATTTCGACACCACGTCCTCTTACACATGAACTGGTGGCTCAGTTGTTCAAGGAACAGGGCATCACCATCCGTCGCGTCGAGTTGTACGGCCTGTATGGTCCCCATGAGGACGGTTATCTTGCCCGCATGGAATACAGCCGCGGACTACGGACCTGGACCCGGGATCTACGGCCTTCCGATGCTCTTGCCCTGGCTGTCGCTACTGGTGCCCCGGTTTTTGCTCATCAATCGTTGTTGAACCATCCAGACGAGGTCTGGTATACCGAATCCCGTCGGGCATGATGCTTGCTCCCGTGGCCTTCCTGCCTTAGAATAGACGACCATGGGAATCTTGCAGGCTATTCTGGACTTCTTCAGGAAAATCTTCGGCTTTGATACTGGTGCCGATGGCGAACTCAAACGTATATATTCCGGTATTGCCCATATCAAACCACCGTACTACCGGTTCAAGAACAACCTTGTCCTGACGGGGTTCGCTCAGGATCTGTATCTGTTTTGCCAGACGCTGAAGCCTTTGATGGATCTGGCGGACAGGACGCTCTCCCACCCCGATCTCAGGGTATCCCGCCGATATTTTGACTACCTCGTCGATCTTGAATTGCCTGCGGAAGAGCGGGCGAAGAAGGACAGCTTCGTGTACGAGGGCATGAAAGCCCGACTCGAGAATGCCGTAAAGGATGAAGAAGAGCAGGCCGCCATTGCAAGGGATTTTCAGCGTTTCCTTAAAAGCGTCGATGCGCTTATGGATGGAAGGCTCAATTTTGACCTGTACGAAGTGGAACGCTTCATAGAGGTGTGCAGGCACGACTGGGAGCGGATGCTTGGCTTCTTCGACCCTGGAGCCAGCCTGGATGACTCCAGGTACAAGCCGGATTTTCAGCCCTGCGCCGGTGAGCAAGTGCTTCCAGAACTCATCGATGCCTACTACCTGCTTTCAGGGTTCTCGTTCTCCGGGGCATTGCATGCAAAAACGATGCGTGTTTTCGAACGGCATGCCCCGGCTACAGCCGCAAGCCAGGTTGGCAAAATATCAAAGCTCTTTTCTACACTCAATAAAATACTGTCGTACCGGCTGTCCAGCGACAATCTTCTAGCGCTCATTCGGTTGGCTAAGCGTGATGCCCTGCATCAGCCCGACATGAAACGCGAGCACATTGACTATGTTGACCAGTACAGGAAGCGACTGGTTACCCAGTATGAGCGAGACCGGGAACGACTCCTCCGGGAGCGGCACGAGAACGCCGTTTCCATGGATATCCGGGACCTGTTCGGTGGTACCGAAGTCATAGCGCTCGATGGGTATAATGAAGACAATGATTCATACCTGAGACGGGAGAGCCCTAACGGTTTTACCCATGTAAAGCCTATGAGTATCCTCAAATCCTTCGTCAAGGGAGTTTTCGAGGCCCAGATCAAGGAAGCGGTAAAAAAAGTCCTCGTAGAAGGCTACTTTGACAACAAGAATTTTCAGAACAGTCTGGCCAATATTCTGTACCAGTGTGACAGGACCGCCGCTCGCATCGAATCTTTTGAGGAAGGGCTGAAGGGTAACGGCAGGGTAAGCATCATTGCGGTCAAGCGCTATGTGGAGGAGATGCGGCATGGCAAGGACATCATGCCGTTCCTGTCCAAGATCGTGGACGAAATCAATTACAAGGCCAAGGAAATCTGCGAGGATGAGACGGGGCTGTTCCAGATGCTCTCCGAAGTGCTGGGTGAACTGCTCTCCGACTACAAGAAATCCAGCCCCGACCTGGTGACCAACATACGGAGCCTCGGTGGTGGCAGGAACAAGGAATTGCTGGCATCCCTTACTGAAGGCAGGCGCAGGACCGAGATATTCGTGCGCGTAATGCGGAATTTTGCCTTCATTAAATCGCCCGACATCTCTAAAGTGCCTCCTCCTCCAACCAGCGCACAGGTTGCAGCCGCCGCTGGAGCTGCAAACGCTGACCTTGCGACTGATGTGGAACCGCTGGCTTAGGGTTCTTAGGGCCAGGTTGTTGTTAGTTCGCTGGAAAACCAGTTGTACACAGCTGTAGCCCGGTTGGCAAACGACGTTTCAAGGGTAGCCCGGACTCCAGGCACGAGCGCTGCCCGGGCGCTCGAAGCGATGTAGAACAGCAAGCCCTCGTCTACCCTGAGTATGAGAAGCCGGACATGGACATCACCAGGCCCGGCTACCGGCACGATACCCAGGCTTAGTTTTGTAAGGTTTGTCGAATGCTGCGAAACAAAATCCAGCCCTCCCGACAGCACAATGCGGTACCGGTTGTCTCCAAAGGTAGTGTCGTTCTGCCGTGCAAATAGCGTTTCCGGGTAAGAAGGCATGCTGCCAAGCCTGGTATCCCGTACCGGGGTATCGTCAGAAGGGCCTGTTATCAGGCTTGAATATGTATAGAGCGGCCTGATCTTTTTCCTGCTCGCTGAATAATATTCGATTCCTTGCAGCGTACTGATGGACCTGAGCACGTTGAATGCAGCCAGCATTTCTGCCGCTGGAAGTGCCGGGCTGGCTTTTTTCCACAGGAACAGTGCTTCCACGACGATGTCGGGGTCTTCGGCTACCAGAGCTGAACGTATTGCTTTGGCTTCATGGTGGTACGGTGCGAGTACGAGTGCCGCGTCTTTGCCTGAAGAGGATTCATTGACGCTTCCGGCGTCAGCCAGTTGCGCTGTCACGGACGGGGCAAGGTATTCGGCGAGCGGTTCGGCTTCCGCCCTGACTGTTACCAGAATGGAGAGGATGAGCACCACCAGTTTAGTGCCACCGTTCGAATAATCGGCCAAAGGAGTCGAATGGACAGGGGTCATTCTTCGAGTATACCGCGAAGAGCCTGGTCTGACCCAGCCCCGCACTTTTTTGGCTTACTTTTTTTCAGCATCTGCTATATAAGAAAGCCGACCGGAAATACCGCAACTTTACCACGTACTGAGGCGGCCGCGCGGCTGCGAAAGGTCACTATGAGTATCATCATCATGATAATTGAACTGGCAGGTTCTCTGGGGCTCTTCCTGTACGGCATGAAAATATTGTCGGATGGTATCCAGCGGGCGGCCGGAGACGGACTCAAGCAGACGCTCAACCTGATGACCGGCAATACGTTCAAGGCTCTCCTGACCGGTATCGGCATAACGGCGATCGTCCAGTCATCGTCAGCTACCACGGTGATGGTGGTTTCGTTCGTCAATGCGGGGTTGCTGACCGTCGTCCAGGCTGCCGGCGTTATCTTCGGCGCAAACATTGGAACAACGGTCACGGCCTGGATCGTGTCGCTTATAGGCTTCAAGTTCCAGATTTCAGCGCTGGCTTTGCCGATGATAGGCGTTGGCTTTCTGATGATGATGACCGCCAAGCGGAAATCGCACCTTCGTGACTACGGCGAGGCCGCGCTTGGTTTTGGCCTTCTCTTCCTCGGTCTGGACTTCCTCGCCCACGCAATTCCGAAGCCATCTGCGGAGGTTGTTCATTTCCTGGCCGGAGTCTCGGATCTCGGGCTCGCTTCCATCCTGATAGCAGTAGCGACCGGTACCATCCTGACCGTCCTCGTGCACTCGTCCAGCGCAGCCACCGCCATCGTTATCACGCTCACCGTCGAGGAGGTCATAGGCTTCGAAATTGCAGCTGGATTGGGTCTTGGCTGTAACATAGGTACTACCATCGATGCGTTTCTGGCTTCCATCGGTGCGAAAACCAATGCGCGCAGGGCTGCCTGGATCCATATCATGTTCAATGTGCTGGGCTCGGTATGGGCAATAGTGCTTTTCAGGCCGTTCCTGTCCTTGGTTAACCTGCTTGCCGGCGCGTCTACGATAGCCCAGCACATCGCGATGATGCATACGGTGTTCAATGTGATCAACGCCATCCTGTTCGCACCGTTTGCCAGGCAGTTATCTGAATTGGTCTCGCGCATGGTCAAATCCAGGCCCGGCGAAGATGCTGCTCCGCAGAAGCTCGAATACATCGCCGCTCCTTTGATGAGCAGCCCGGAACTGAATCTGATGCGGGCCCAGAAGGAAATCTCGGACATGGCCGGACTCTGCGGCACGATGTTTGGGCAATGGCGAGAGCTGCTCAAGGGCACGCCTGATGATCTGAGTGATGAAGTGGTGCGTCTGAAAGACATGGAGGAGTATGCCGACCAGATGCGCGACGAACTGTCCCGCTTCCTGCTTGAGTGCGCCGGCCACGAGATGAGTGCTGACAGTCAGCGGGATATCGGTATTTTACTGCGCATGGTCGTCGATCTTGAAGACATTACCGACGATTGCTTCAGCTTGATGCTGCTTCTTGACAAGGCCAATTCGCGCAAGCTGAAATTGGACAAGGATGAAATAGAGAGTCTGGGACCGTATACACTGCTGGTCGAAGATTTCCTGCGATTCGTCAAGGACAATATCAACCGCAAGATTACAGAGGAGCAGCTGGCCGTGGCCCGTGATCTTGAGAACAGCATCGATGACTTCCGCAGTTCGCTCAAGAAAAAGGCCCGCAAGCGCCTGCAGACCGGCGCTGATGTAAAGTCGGAATTGCTGTTCATGGACATCGTCAGGCATGTGGAGAAGATCGGCGACCATGCGTATGGCGTGGCGCATGCTTTGCGGGAACTAAAGTAGGCAAAGGCGGGCCGGCAGGCCGTACACGTCGGCTACGCCGGAGACGAGGATGGCGCCCATGCCGAGTTGCAGGGGGACGGCCAGGTCGACATCGTAGCGGTCGCCAACAGACAGGCAGGCTTCAGGTACTGCTCCGGCCAGGCTGGCGGCCAGCAGGTAGGGTTCGGCGGCCGGTTTTGACTTCATGGTGTCATCGAGGCCTACCACGCGGAGGAACAGGTCTTTCACGCCGAGCGCTTCAAGGGTGGCTTCACCTACGGATCGCGGATTGTTCGTTACCGCTACGAGTACCGCTGGATGGCCTGATGAGCCAGTCAGAAGGCTTGCCAGCGCCTGTCGGAGTTCCGGATCTTCCTGCAGATATTCAGAGGGATTTATCAGACGGGCGCGCCAGGCCACGCTGGTGGCGATGTCGATGCCGAGGGCGGCCATCGCGTTGCCGAGGCTCGTCTTTGCGCCGGCATTGGCGGCGGCATGTTCGCTGCGGATACGTTGCACGTGCGCGGCCATAGCTTCCGGGCTCTGTCCCCGGATTCGTGCCAGTTCGCGAATCAGCACGTCGTGCTGAAAGCTCACATAGGCGTCGTTCGTGTAGAGCGTGCCGTCGATGTCGAAAAGAAACGCGCCTATGGTTGCGGGAAGCCGATAGGCGGTCACGCTCAGAGCGGCAGGTTGGGCTGGGTTGGATGGCTCGTCTGATGCGCAGCCATCGACTTCTGAATCTTCTTGGCGATGATGTCGCGGTTGTCCAGCATGGGCGAGAGGCTCCTGTTGTGGTGTAAGAGCGAGATTATCTGGGCAAACAACGTTGTTACGTCCGCCTCGATGTACCATTCCTTTTTGAGGAGCTCGTTGTGGTGCACGGCGTTGGTTCCGATGATGCGGTAGAAGAGGCCTTCACGGTAAGCCTTGTCGAAGTCGTCTATGGCTGAAGCCGAAAAGAGAGGCAATGAAACGGCGCAAATGACCTTGGTGGCGCCTTCGTCCCTGAGGTAGCGCATGCCCTTGAGCAGGGTGCCGCCAGTGCCGAGCATGTCGTCGGCCATGAACACGATCTTGCCGCGCACGTCGCCGAGTAGCTTCATCGCGGTGATGTTGGAATCGTTGGCGTCCTTGGTCACCTTGGAATAGTCCCGCTCCTTGTAGAGTAGGGCGAGCGGTTTCTGCAGCGTACTCGCGTAGAACTTGTTGCGGTCAACCGCTCCGGTGTCCGGGGACAGCACGACCAGGTTCTCGTCGCCCACATCGACGATACCGGCCAGCTTCTCGATGACCTGGTAGGATGCGTGAAGGTTCTCGAGGCGCAGCTTGTTGAAGCAATTCTCTATCTCGCGCGAGTGGATGTCCAGCGTGATGATGCGTGATATGCCGTAGTTCTCGAAAATCTGGCCGAGCCTGGCGGCGGTCAGGCCTTCTCGGCCCTTTTTCTTGTGCTGGCGGGAGTAGGGGTACGCCGGCATGACCAGGGTTATCCGCTCCGCTCCGGCCTGGATTGCCGCATCAACCGTTACGAGTACGTTCATGATGTGGTCATTGACCGACAGGCTACGCTCGTCGCGGCCTTCATTGAACTTGCACGGCTGGCGATTTTCAACATCCTGGAAAATGTAAAGGTCCTTGCCGCGGACAGAATCGAGGATCTCCGTCTTGACTTCACCGTTGGGAAACCAGGTATATCGGGCGTTTACCTTGAAACGGGGTGCGCGGTATTCGTTGACATTGCCCGGCAGGCACAGCATCGACGAGTACACATCGTTTGAAAAATTGATCTTGCGTGTTACCAGCTCTTTGGATATGTGGTAACGATCTGCCATTACCTGCACCTTGCGTTCAAAACGGTGCCTGTAGATGGTGGACAGGCGACGTACGACTTGCTCTGCGAAACGCTCTCCGCCGGGGCAAGCCAAGAGCCCGAGCTTCGTGGGATCAGAATAGTTCATTACGTGCGCCTTTGGTGGGAGGAGTTCGGCAAGGATACCCTTGGCAGGCTTTTTGGTCAAGGCAAGGTGACTGCCTGGCTCAAGCAGAAGGGGGACGAAAAAAAAACGCCCCGGATGCCCTTCTGGCATTCGGGGGGGCTCCGCGCCTTTGTTCCGGGGGCGGGAGGTGAGGTTCCACGCGGCCACG
>CAXZAJ010000077.1:0-13247 GCA_964293355.1 uncultured bacterium | reverse complement strand
CACGGCATCGATGCCGGATCCGATGGATCTGATGATGCGGTTGACGATGTGCCGTACCGGAATGATCACGGAAACCTGGGCCACCCTGGCATCGACGGCGTCGGAACGCAGTTGCCCCTCTACAGGCTGACCGTCCATGAGGAGAACTCCACCATCATAGGAAAGTCTTGCTGAACCGGCGAATGCCGACACAGCAACCGGATCATCAAGCGCGATACCGGCTTGCATGGCGCCCCAGGTGATGGCCCGGTACAGGTTGCCGGAATTGATGTAGGTAAAGCCGTTCCGTTCGGCGACCATGCGCGCGATGGTGCTTTTACCCGTACCTGCGGGACCGTCCATTGCCACTATCATCGAGGCTCTCCTCCATGCATCAAACCAGAGATTTCTTCATCGGTCAGCGAGCGCCAGCGGCCTTCAACGAGTCCACCAAGCCGTACGCTTCCTATGGCGACCCTGCGAAGCACAACGACTTCCAGTCCAAAAATGCCGAGAGCACGCCGGATTTCACGGTTTTTGCCTTCCATAAGGCGTATGGTGCAGCGAAATTCTCCCGTTATGATTACGCTTTCCGCCTTGAGCGTTTCTCCGGAATCCAGGAAACCGGCCTCGAAACGCTTTCCGAATTCGTTGGGTATGCGCTTGTCTGTCTGGATTTCATACTCTTTGATCAAGTTCGATGAGGGATGGCCCACCTTGGCGGCAAAAGCGCCGTCATTGGTGAACAGGATGAGGCCGCATGAATCGAGGTCGAGCCGGCCCACGTTGTAGACGCGTTCCTGTATCTGCGGTTTGAACAACGAAGCGGCCAAGGGCCTCCCGAACTCATCACTCATGGCGCAGAGGAAGCCAACCGGCTTGTTGAGAGCCAGATGATGCAACTGACCTTCGGCTACCACGAGCTTGCCGTCTACGGTCAGAATGTCAGCCGGCAAGGCGCGGACGCCGAGCTCGGTGACCACTTTGCCATTGAGGCTTACGCGGCCGGAGGTTATGAGGTCTTCTGCCGCGCGGCGGGATGCGAGGCCTGCGCGGGCGACAAGCACCTGAATGCGGATACCGCGCTCGGGCGAGCCTGAAGAAACGCCTGGGTCGGTGGAAAGATCTGGCTTCATTCCTTGTCCTCAAGCTCGAACCGATCCCGTTCAAGCTCTCCAAGTTTGGGCAGATCGGCGATGCTGCCGAGCCTGAAGAATTTGAGGAATTCTTTGGTGGTACCGTACTGGACGGGCTTTCCGGGGGCGTCTTTCTTGCCTACTTCTTTTATGAAGTCCTTTTCAAGAAGGAACCGCATCATGTTGTCGGCAGCTACACCGCGGATCGCCTCGACTTCCGAGCGGGTGACCGGTTGGGAGTACGCGATGATCGAGAGCGTCTCAAGCGCTGCCCGGGACAGCTTCTGTTCGTTTTTACGCCCGTAGCGGTCTTTGAGGAGCTCCCAATACTCGCGTTTGGGTGCGAGCATCCAGCCTCCGCCCATCTCGGTCAGCTCGAGTCCGTGAGAGGGAGCCGCAAGGGTTTCCTTCAGGTGTTCGAGTGCGGCTTCCACGAGTTCTTTGCCAAGGCCGCTGATGCGGGCGAGCGCGGCGTGGTCCATAGGTTCGGATTCAAGAAACAGGATCGTTTCCAGTATCGCGGCTTCGCGGTCAAGATTCAGTTCCATCTGGCCTCCGCACTTCGTGTCTACGTATCTGTATGTCGCCGAACAGGCGGTGCTGGTGTATGGAAATGACGCGGTACTTGACCGCCTCGAGCAGGGCGAGGAACGCGCAGACTATGTCGAGGGTTGAACCGGGGCGTGTAATGAGGTCTACAAACGCAAAGGACTCCCTGGCTTCAAGCAGTTCGTGAATCAAGGCTGTTTTCTCGTTTATGGATACTTCTTCATACATGTCGATGATACGTTCACTCGACATGCCTCCCATGAGGCCGGAGAACGACTTGAGGAGATCCCATACGTCGATCTTGTCCCACAGTTCTTCTTCATTAGCGAACGGAAGCGCGCGCTGCATCTTGGTACGCTCTATGGTCCACTCTACTTCCAGTTCCTTGCGTTCCATCAGCTCGGAGAGTTTCTTGAATTTCTGATACTCGATGAGCTTTTCAACGAGGTCGCGTCTGGGATCATCGATCTCGTCGGACAGGTCTATGTCGACAGGCAGCAACATGCGGCTCTTGATGTACAGAAGAGTGGCGGCGAGGGTGTAGAACTCGGTCAGATCGTCGAGGCTAACACCATCCGCACCTGCAAGCGAAGCGAGGAACTGCTCCGTGATGGATGCGATGGGGATGTCGTAAATGCTGACTTCATTTTTCTTTATAAGGAAGAGGAGCAGGTCCAGGGGGCCCTCAAACTCGGCGAGGCTGTAACTGCGGCCGGTATTGCCCGGTTCGAGGGGTAAATCGGTGGATTCTTCCATGTGCTGTGCCCGGATTATACCGGCGGCCCCGCGTGGAGGTAAATCCCCTGCCCGCTTACTGAATCCAGGAACGAAGCAAAGGGCAGCCCCAGTACCGGGTGCCGCAGGTCCGGCACCAGTTCAGTGAGCGGCACGAGCACGAAGGCACGTTCCGTCATGCCGGGGTGCGGGACCACCAACTCAGGGAAGTCAATGCTGGTTTGGCCATACAGGAGCATGTCGATATCGAGTGTGCGCGGCCCCTTGGTCTGTTCGCGGACACGGTCCCGGCCGAAACGGGCTTCTATGGCCTGAGTGGCAGCCAGCAGAGCCAGCGGCGGCAGATCGGTGGAGCCCTCGACGACCAGGTTGTAGAAATCAGCCTGGTCGATGAGATACCGGGGCGAGGTCTTGTAGACCGACGATACGCGCAGGCCGGTCAGGATAGCCCTGAGCTCCAGCAAGGCACTGCGGAGTGTTGCTTCGCAGTCTCCCTTGTTGGAGCCCAGGCCGAGGTAGACCAGGGTCAGAAGAGTCCGCCGTCGTCATCAGCGGCCGGTTTTGCGGCTCGCGGGCCACTTTTATCCATGGTAGGCTCGAATGCAGCAGGAGTTGCAGCAGGAGCTTTTGGCGCGGCTGCAGGTGTTGCAGGGACTGCTTGCGCTGTTGTCGCCTTGCTTGATGCCTTGGCCGCTGCGGGTGTGGCCGGTGAACCGGCAGGCTTCTTTTCAGCTACTGCGGTAGCATCGGTGTTGGGCTTGGACATATTGCCCGTCTTTGGCGGGAAGAAAATGACGCGGACTTTTGCTTCTATTTCGTCGGCCAGTTCCTTGTTCTGCTCGATGATGGACTTGGCGTTCTCGCGGCCCTGGCCAAGCTTTTCTTCGCCGTAGGTGTACCAGGCACCCTTCTTGTCGATGATGCCGCACTTGACGGCCGCGTCGATGAGGCTTGCCGAGGCGGAAATTCCCTTGCCGAACATGATCTCCAGCTCGACACGGCGGAAGGGCGGCGCAACCTTGTTCTTGACAACCTTGACGCGCACCTTGTTTCCGATGGCCTCTTCATCGCCCCGCTCTATTGTCTCGATTCGCCTGACCTCAACGCGGATGGACGAGTAGAACTTGAGCGCGTTTCCGCCGGTGGTGGTTTCAGGATTTCCGAACATGACGCCTATCTTCATGCGTATCTGGTTTATGAAGATGAGGATGGTTTTGGATTTTGAAAGGCTGCCGGTGAGCTTGCGGAGCGCCTGGCTCATGAGCCGGGCCTGGAGGCCCATATGGGCTTCTCCCATGTCTCCCTCGATTTCAGCCTGAGGAGTGAGGGCCGCGACGGAGTCTATGACGATGATGTCCACGGCGCCGGAACGCACGAGGGATTCGCAAATTTCAAGTGCCTGCTCGCCGTTGTCCGGCTGGGAGACCCACAATTCGTCGGTGTTGACGCCGAGGTTCTTGGCATAGACCGGATCAAGCGCGTGTTCGGCGTCTATGAAAGCGGCGATGCCGCCCTTCTTCTGTGCCTCCGCGATGGCGTGGAGCGCGAGCGTCGTCTTTCCGGACGATTCCGGTCCGTAAATTTCAATGATGCGTCCGCGGGGATATCCGCCGACTCCCAGGGCTTCGTCGAGCAGTATGGATCCCGAGGGGATAGACTCGACGCCGAGCGCGTTATCGTACTTTCCGAGCTGCATGAGCGAGCCGAGCCCGTACTGTTTTTCTATCTGAAGCCTCGCGGCTTCAAGCGCCTTGAGTTTGTCATCGGCGCTCTGCGCGCTGTAATTGGTTTCGTTCTTGGCCATATTGGTCCTCCTGATAACGCCTACGCAGCGAGGAGCACGCGCGCGTTCGCCCGGCCACTATACTCCGCGCCGGGCCGATTGTCACCACATGTCATCAACGCTTGCGGAAGCCATCCAGGGGCGACAATGCTGCCGCCCGGCGCGCCGGTCCAAGGGCTGCAACGAACGACAGGGCTACCGTCGCGGCGATGACAATGAATATTTCACTGAATGGAACGTCTACGGGGATAGTCTGCAGGTAGTATGCCGGATCGAGGACCCTGAACGTCACTGGGGCGCCTGCTCCGGTCAGCATCGCCGTCAAAGCCCGGAAGCCGTTTGTAAGTTTTTCTATCATCAAAAGAATTTCATTGATCCTGAGGCTGACGAGGAGCCCTCCTGCCGAACCGAGAATGGCTCCCAGTCCACCGATAGCCGCGCCTCCAAGGGTAAAGATGCGGGCCAGATCGGCAGGGCTGGCTCCCAGGCTCTTCATGACGGCGATTTCTTGACCGCGCTCCAGGACGAGCGTAGTGAGCGCGCTGGAAACGTTGACGGCGGCGATGGCGACGGTGACGGCCATGATGAGGAGCAGCATGGTGCGCGTGCTCGCCAGCGACTCGAAGAGGTTGCGTTCAACGTCTCGCCAGGAATACACGGAAAAACCCGCAGGCAAGCGTCCTTCCACGGCGTCGCGCGCGGCGGCGGGGTTGCCGAAGGGGTCAGCGGCCTTGATGCCGACGAAGCTGCGCGTATTTTCTTTGGGTAGTAGCCGGGCGGCCGTGTCCTGGCGCATGAAGAGCCACTGGGCATCGAGGTCGCGGTAACCAGCGGAGACGGTGCCGCGTACGGTGAGCATGGTAACGCGGGGCACCATGCCCCCATCCTGGCTTTTCCTGATTGATATGAGGCTTACGATGTCTCCAGGCAATATGCCGAGCTTTGCCGCCATGGCGGAACCCAGGATCGCATCGTTGGTACGTTCCAGGTCCATGCTGCCTGATTCAAGCCTAAGGTAGGCCGCTGTCGATTCGTCCGCAAGGAAACCGGGTTCTACCCCGCGGACCGCCACACCTTCCCGCTTGCCGTTGGCAAAGGCTACGCCCACGGACTGGGTCTCTATCCAGGCGCCTGTAACGCCAGAGGATTCCCGGGCGGCATCGCGCGCGCCTGCGAAGTCTGTGGTTGCGTAGGGATAGGCCTGGGCATGGTAGGTGCCCAGTTCTACATAGCGGGCGCTGATGCCCTGTATCATGCCGTCTGCGACCTGCATCACCGTGATGAGCGGCACGAGGCTAAGCGCGACGCTGAGCACGGCTCCCGCCAGCGCCTTGCGGGCCTGGTCACGGGAGCCATCGGCTGCGCGACGACCGACAAAGAAGCGGGCCGCGACGAAGGCTACGGGGGATCCGGTCATGACTCGAACAGCGCTCCTTCGCGGAGGGTAAAACGACGTGAAGCCCGATCCGCCAGTTGCGGGTCGTGGGTGACCACGAGGAGCGTCGTTCCGCGGCGCGCCGCAAGATCAAAGAGGAGATCTTCTACCGCCTTGGCGCTGGCCCGGTCCAGGTTGCCGGTAGGCTCGTCAGCCAGGATGATCCCTGGGTCATTGACCAGAGCCCTGGCTATGGCGACCCGCTGCCGTTCACCACCGGAGAGTTTAGCCGGCACATGGGAAAGCCTCTGGCCGAGGCCAACGGCTTCAAGCAGGGGTCTGGCTTTGGCGATGGCTGCCTTGCGGTCGCCTGAAAGCATATAGGCAGGCAACATCACGTTTTCAAGCGCGGTAAAGTCCTTGAGCAGGTAATGAAACTGGAAAACGAAGCCGACGACACGGGCGCGAAAGACCGAGAGGCCATCGTCGTCCGAGCGCGCAAGATCGACGCCTCCCACAAGAACGTCTCCCGCGCTTGGCCGGTCCAGCCCGCCAAGGATTGACAGGAAGGTGCTCTTGCCGCAGCCGCTCGGACCCGTTATGGAGGCGCAATCGCCCCTTGCCAGCCGGAGGTCGATACCTTTGAGGATTTCAAGATCTTCGGCCTCGCTCCTGAACACCTTGCGGACGCCACCGCATACGATCACGTCGTCACTCATCGCGAAGGACCTCCGATGGATGTATCCTGGATACGCGGGAACTGGCGGCTCGGGCAGCAGCCACAGCGGAGACGGCACCCGCCACCGTTATGAAGAGCGTCTCGGCAAACGCTAGCCGCACGGGCACGTCTCCAATATAGAACAGGTCTGGAGAAAAGAACTCGAAACCGGATCCGTTGCCACCGAGCAGGCCGTACAGAAAGGCAACGGCAGTCTCGATGGCGGAAAAAACCGGATTGACATTGGCGGCGACCAGAAGTCCCGCGCACAATCCGATAGCCGCACCTCCGACGCCCGCAGCGATGCCGTCCAGCATGAAGATATGGCGGATAGAAGCGGAGTCTGCGCCCAGAGCCTTCATCGTCGCTATGTCCTCGACCCGGCCATAAACAGCCTTGCGCATTGAATGGAAGATGTTGACGCCAACGACGATGAAGATGAGGCCGACAAGCATCATCATCACCGTTTTTTCCATGCGGAGCGCACCGAAAAAGGCCCTGTTGTAGTCGCGCCAGCTCTCGGCTCCGGCAATGCCTGCGGCGGAGAGTGCCACGAGAGCTCGGGCGTCGCCGTAACGGTCTGCCAGCTTGACGCCGATTACCGCTTCTTCTCCGCCGGCAAGTTCCCCTGCGGCTGAGTCCGTCAGGAAGGCTAGCGCCGCATCGAAATCGTAGTATCCCGAGTGATAGATGCCCGATACAGGCAGGTCGATCATCCCGGCATTGATGCCCGACTCTTCATCGGCGGAGACGGCCAGCACCGATACGGTATCACCGACACGCAGGTCGAGTTGCCTGGACAGCTCGGAACCGATGACGAGACCACCCGCAAACCCGCCGGAGCGGAATTCCAGCCGGGCAGCTAGTCCAGGATCCAGTTCAAGCGCTGAATCGGGAACAATCTTTATCCTGAGCGCCGCTGCCTTGCCCCGGGCGTTGGCAGCCATGGTCCGCACATCAACGAAAGGCAATGCGGCGGTCGCTCCGGGCACGATTGCCAGAACCTCCTCGACGCTGCCCGCGAGTGATGGAACGCGCACATGATAACTGTCCAGATCCAGCACCGCATCGATGAAACCCATCTGAAACCCGTTCATGACGCCGATGACGCAGAGCAGAGCCGCGACGCCCACCGCGATACCGGCAGTGGAAGGCGCCAGTGACGGCCCCGTCTCGCGCCCCCTCCCGAACCACCGCGCGGCGACGTAGCGGGTCCACCCGTAGCGGCTCACGGAAAACTCCTCGTGCGGACAACGACCCCGTCGCGGATCATTTCTTCGAGTACCCTGCGGCCGTCCTCGTACCGTACGCGCGCAAACATGGCACCTGCGTCATACAACTCCTCGACGCGGGTTGTGGAAGATTCGTTTCTGATGACCGAGACGAGGACACCCTCCATCGAGGTTTTCGTAGCATCGAGTACGTCATCATCACCGTATTCGTATGCTACTGCCGTTTCACGGCCACGCACGCTGGTTTCAACCCTTGCCAGCCTGCCCTTTTCGTCGTACTCGCGTCGTTCAGTCGACAGGGTCTTGTCACCGTTTGCAACCGTCACCAGGGCTATTTCTCCGAGCGCTGGGCCAGTCAGGATATAGTCCGTGCTGGTTGTCGGGCCTTTGGCCGTTTCCAGAGTAACCCGTTCAAGGACTCCATCCTTCCAGGAGCGTTGCTCGTGGCTGAGCCTCTCGGCTCCGTGATAAACGGAGATGGGGGCCAGACGTCCGGTGGCATTGTAGGATCTGAGTTCCAGTCCAGTTTCTGTGATACGCCAACTCGACGAACCGCTGCTCCGCGCCGCGCTGGTTCCGGATTCGCTGCCCGTTTCATCCCTTGACAGTGACAACCGTCCGTCAGGCGCGTACAGGTAGGTTCGCTTGGATATGGTCACTCCACCGCGGGCAGTAATCCTGAAAGCAAGCCGACCAGATGCGTACTCGAAGGCCGTTTCTTCAACATCACCAAGTTCCAGAAAGATCCGTTCAAGACTGGGCCGGCCCTGTGCATCGTAAAGGAATTCTTCCTTGACAAGGCCGTCCTTCTCCATTGCCTCGCGTACCAGCAGACCGCTGGGGCCGTAGGTCCTGATCCAGGTCTTGAGCACCTGTCCGTTGTGGAAAAGCCGGGAACGGACCTGGTCATCCTGCCTGTATACGTTGAGCGCGTACTCGTAGCCCGCGGGATCCTGGATGGATTCGAGGGCAAAGCCGGCGGGGTCGGAGGCGTACCATCCTTCTTTGGGAACAACCTGAGCTCCGAGGTTTGCAAGCAGTACCGTGAGTAAAAAAGCTGCGACGAAGCCCGCCGCACGGTTCCTCACGGCTCGAGTCCGAGAAATTCGTCCAGATAACGGTCAGGGTCGAAGGGGCGTATATCCTGATAGCGTTCGCCGTCACAGACGAAGGCAGTCGGTATGCCCAACTGCCTGGCTATCGCCAGCGCCACGCCTCCCTTGGCGCTGGAATCGTACTTGGTCAATACGAGGCCGTCTATGTGGACAGCCGCTGCAAAGGTTTCAGCCTGCTTGAGGGCATTCTGCCCCGTTGTCGCGTCGACCACGAGCAAGCGACGATACCGCGCGGGATCGGCCTTGGCGGCGACTATCTTGTCCATTTTTTCAAGCTCTTTTATCAGGTTGGCCTTTGTATGCATGCGCCCGGCCGTGTCAGCTATGACCAGATCCGAGCCGTCCGCGGCGGCAGATTCAAGCGCGTCGTACAGCACGGCACCTGAATCAGAGCCATGCTCCTGGGCAACGACCCGGACGCCGAGACGTGAGCCATGCATCTTGAGCTGCTCAATGGCGGCTGCCCTGAAGGTGTCGCCCGCGGCAAGTATGGCCTTTTTTGAACTGCCGTTGTCCAGCCAGTACTTGGCCAGTTTTGCAGAAGTCGTCGTCTTGCCTACGCCGTTGGCGCCCAGAAGCATGACGACATTGGGACCGCCGGCTTCTGGCCGTATGGAAACGGATCGCGCATAACCGGAGAGCAAGCCTTTGAGGGCCTGCCGTGCACCTTCACCATTCCTGATTCCAGCCTGGGCACAGACGGTCTTGAGTTCCTGCACGACGCTCTCCGCCAGGGCGCCACCGAGGTCACCCTCCACGAGCAGGTCTGCCAGTTCGTCCCAATCATCCGCGTCGACAATTTCCATGCCCAATAGCTTGCGTATGCGATCACCAAACCTCATCATGTCTCCTTTTGTATACACTACTGGGCAGAGCCGATATACAGGACAAGCCCGAAGATAGCATGAGCCATAAGCCCCGCGGAGAGTGCCGCCGCCGCCCAGAACGTTGCCTGAGAAACGACAAAACCCGTATTGAGCCGTTCTATGACCGACGTTTCCTTATCGTCGTCCGGGATGGCCTCGTAGGTTTCTGCTGTCTTGAAAGATGACTGGAACAGGCCCCCCGAGAGCACCGTCAAGGGTAGAGAGGCTATGAACCAGCCGAGCGAGCGGTAAAAAGTTCCCTTGCGTTCGTCAAACCGATTGTCAAAGGTTAGCCCGTCTGAAGCAGCAAGTGCGATGAGGAGCCGATCATCGAGGGACTGTGGCCGGAGGACCAACTGCGCATCCTCATACCCAGGCAGGGATAACCGTGCTACACGTGGATAGGCAGCTCCGGGCAAGTCGAGCGGTGCAACACCGGCCTTGGTGCCATCAATATGAACCACCGCTCCGCCAGGTTCACTCGACAAGGTGAGACCAACAGATGGTTTCCCCTCAAGATGCAGTGTAATGACCACATCGAAACCGGGTTCTACCAGAAACACTGAGCTCGCCACATCAAAGCCATCAGCCTGAGCCCGGGCTTCATGCGGCCCCGGCTCAAAGTACAGTATTTCCGAATCAGGATAGGCCGCACCGTCAAGGTACAGATTTGCTACCGGTGGATCAACCCTGAATTCCACACGCGCATAGGCCTTGCCGATGATGGCCTCCGCAGCAGGCCGGATCATTGAATCGACAATGTCCTGTAATCCATCCACAGAGGCATACTCGGTAGCCCTCCACACGTCACGGCCGAGTACTGCGTCAAAAAGCATGAGTTGGACAGCAAGGAACGTTCCCTTGGGTTCGATCGTTCCATGGACAAGCAGGTCCAGTTTTTTTTCCATGCAGACCACCGCAGGATCGTCAACGACAGGAAGCAAAGTGCCGCTGGCATGTTCGGCCCAGCGCACGAGGGATGCGGGGGCGGACTGGGCTAAAGTAGCTGATTCCGGGCTTTCAGCCACAGTGCTTGCCGCGTTCTCCAGTACCAGTTTCAGTGCGGCCTCGGCTTTAGCAACAGCGGCATCAGCGGTCAATAATTCAGCGGCTTTTCTTGCAGGATCCTGGATGGACAAGGCCTTAAGGTCACGCCCGGCCCTGGCCGTGGCGACTGCTTTCCTGGCAGTTTCAAGTTCCGATGCTTTTGACTTCCGGAGCATCAGATCGGTTGCTTCCTTGCCGGGATATCGCAGCTTTACAAAAGACAGGGCAGCCATGAGTTGCCGGGGAAGAAGTATGGCTGCATTCGAGTAACCGCTTTCAGGATCTATGGAGGCAAGTTCAGCCCAGCCTATAACCAGGGGTACGGCTTGAACCTGGGAAAAGCCCCGCGGGCCAGACACCAGCGCGAGGAAGAAGGCGAATAGTACCGCCGGAAGGCCGGCGGGCTGGACTAGCCTTCCCTTTCGCACGTCAATCCTCGTCGTCGTCGCCGTCAGCCTGTACGGTTCCGCCCTTCCATAGGAAGTGAAGATAGGAATCAATGAACGAGTCGATGTCACCGTCCATTACAGCCTGTATGTTGCCGACATTGAACTTTGTCCGGTGGTCCTTGACCATGGTATAGGGCTGGAACACATAGGAACGAATCTGGGAACCCCAGGCGATGTCTTTCTTGTCTCCCAGGTATTTCTCGTTTTCCTTGTCTTTTTCCATACGGTAGCGGTCGTAAAGCCGGCTTTTAAGGACCGACATGGCAAGATCCTTGTTTTTATGCTGGCTGCGCTCGTTCTGGCACTGCACAACGATGCCGGTGGCATAATGGGTTATGCGGACAGCACTGTCGGTCTTGTTGACTTTCTGCCCGCCCGCACCACCGGCGCGGTACGTGTCTATGCGTATCTCGTCGGGTTTGACGATAACCTCGATGGAGTCATCTATGACGGGAAGGGCCAGGACGCTGGCGAAACTGGTGTGCCTGCGGGCGTTGGCGTCAAAGGGGCTGATGCGCACCAGGCGGTGCACGCCCGTCTCGCAACGCAGATGGCCATACGCATACGCGCCATCTATCTCCAGCGTCACTCTTTTTATGCCGCCCTCGGCCTCCAGCATGTCCACGACCTCATACTTGAAGCCCCGGCGCTCGCACCAGCGCGTATACATGCGCAACAGCATGCCGGCCCAGTCACAGGCCTCGGTTCCGCCCGAACCGGCGTGTATGGAGAGGAAGGCTCCGGTGCGGTCGGCTTCGCCGGTCATCAATTCCAGCGTGACGGCCTTGTCAAAGCGGTCGCGGATGTCCAGCAGTGAGGCGCGGATTTCCGGCTCCAGGGAACCACCGTCTTCTTCCATCGCCATGTCATAGATTTCGTCGAGGGCATCCATGGAGCGCTTGATCGCTTCCCAGGTCTCGACGCGGTTGCGGAGTACCTTGAGCTCGCTCATGATGCGTTCAGATCGTTTCTGGTCGTTCCAGAAACCGGGTTCAGAGGTCTGGGATTCCTTGGTTTCTATTTTTGAGCGTATGGTCGCGGCGTCAAAGACGCCCCCAGATCTCAAGTACTTCTTTTTTGAGCTGCGCTATCGGCGCAGCCAGTTCTTCAAGCATGGTGGTCTCCCCTTGGACGTATTACGCTTTGCCGGATACCTTGACAGATACTTTATCTGCTGGCGCCCTTACGATGACCCGCTTCCAGCGATTCTCTTTGAGAATCGAAATAGCCAGCCGTCCATCGACAGGATACTGATAGATGCGGACCGTATCGTAATAATCCGTTACCTTGTCTATATCGCGCTTGAGCGCGGCTACTTGCTTGTCGGTGGCGCGTACGCTCTCGAAGCAGGCACGCTGAACCTTCTCGAAGCCATATTGAGGAAGTAAACCATACACGGCGGCTCTGGAATCCTCGCCTCCGAGATCACAGACAACTGACACAAACATGCGTTCCATCGTATACGATGGTCTCGTGGCGTGTCAAACACAGCGCGACGCGCGTACCTTCTACGAAACAGTGCATGCAAGCCCAAGCCCTTGCGTTTTACGCGTTTTTAAGTCATTATCCGCATACGGCTACGGAATCCTGCGCCCCACAAGGAACATTACCATGATCAATGTCAGCGACCTCAAGCTCGGCTTCGGCGAGCGCATACTCTTCAAGGATGTCAATCTAAAATTCGTACCGGGCAACTGCTATGGCATCATAGGAGCGAACGGCTCCGGCAAGACGACCTTCCTCAAAGTGCTCTCTGGCGAGATTGAACCTGACTTCGGGCAGATTTCCTACCCGCCCAAGCTCCGCATGGCGGTACTCAAGCAGAACCACTTCGAGTTCGAGGACCAGCGCCTCGTCGATGTGGTCATCAGGGGCTACGACAAGCTGTACAGCATCATGAAGGAACGCGAGGATATTTATGCAAAAGAAGACTTCAGCGAAGCCGACGGCATACGGGCCAGCGAGCTTGAAGGCGAGTTTGCAGAAATAGGCGGCTGGGAAGCGGAGGCGCAGGCCTCCACCATGCTCTCGGGCCTCGGCGTGCCCGCGACCGAGCACGAACGGCCGATGCGCGAAGTTACCGAGAGCCTCAAGGTACGCACCCTCCTCGCTCAAGCGCTGTTCGGCAACCCCGACATCCTGCTCCTCGACGAACCGACCAACGGCCTGGACCTGGACAGCATCACCTGGCTTGAAGACTTCCTTAAGGACTTCCAAAACATCGTCATCGTCGTATCCCACGACCCCCCCCTCCTTAACTCCC
>CAXZAJ010000076.1:0-13387 GCA_964293355.1 uncultured bacterium | reverse complement strand
TCCGCCGAGTTCCTTGATCTTGAGATTGAAGGCCCTGGCGCTCGCCGCGCAGGTGCCGGTGTCGAGGCTTGGGACGATGTTCAGGATCAGGGTCTTGCCCTTGAAGTCTGCGTGGCCGACCTCGGAAAGGTCTGCCTTGGTGAGTTTGAACGCGGGAAGCGCGGAGCCAACCTTGGGTAGTTCTCCTGCGGTATGAATGGGATTGCCTTTAAGTGTGATGGTAGCCATAAATCCTCCTGTGAAGATGGTCGAATCTGATCGTTTGTTTAAGGTACGAATTTTCGCGCACGCATGCAAATTTTCTGCGCTTGCTGGCTGGGCGTTGCCGGGGTATGCTCCTGTAGCCATGAAACACCCCTACGCCCGTCCTGTATGCAGAGCCCTCCCTGATGTCGGCCTGGCCGAACCGCGTGTCGTGCCGTGGGTGCTGACCCTGGCCCGCGCCGTTTCCGGGATGTACCTGCGTGCGGTGCTCGGCTTCGAGCGACTGGAAGTGCGCGGGGGCGAGCGCCTCGTGGAAGCGTTCCGCGGTACGCTCTCAGGCGAGCGGCGGTTGATACTGGCGTTCAGGCATCCGTACGGGGACGAGCCCCAGCTGCTGGCCTGGGTGTTTGGCCGCGGCGTGGAGAACGAGGCGCGGCGCTTGGGAATCAGGCTGCCGCGGAGAGCCCATGCGGTGTTCGTGCATGGCTATGAAGTGCCGCGCTGGAGCGGCGCGTTCGTACGCTGGATACTGCCTCGGTCTGGGGCGATGCCGGTGCACCACAGCAAGCTGGATTCCGCCGGAATGGCACGGATCCGCGCTACCATCGAGGATGGGCCGTATCCGCTGGCACTGGCTCCCGAGGGGCAGGTGAGCTACACGAGCGACGATGTGCCGCGGCTGGAGGCCGGAGCCATACGGCTGGGGTTCCAGAGCGCCGACCGGCTCGAAAAAGCAGGTCGGGCCGAGCATGTGGAGCTTCTGCCCATATCCGTCCACTACCGGTATGGCCGCCGTGCCTGGGGTTCTCTGGAGCGGCTTGTCCAGCGGATTGTCACATTCTCCGGTTGCGCGAATTCCATTCCAGCTCTGACCCCACTCGATACGGAATCAGGTGGCGAGCCGGGAGCCGGTGGATCGCAGACGGGGTCAGAGCTCAAGAAAATCGGCAAGCTGCAGGCGCAGCTTGCTGGCGCGCTCGAGGTGATACTGTGCCAGGCGGAGCACCAGTATGGTCTTGCGGGTACCATCACGGGGGACACGGGGGACAGAGCTCGGCTGGACATTTCCCGGAAGGCTGTCGGGGAACGTGTCGAGGCGATCGTGGAAGCGGCGCTCGGCACGGCGGAGCGGCTACTGGGGCTGGCGCGGGGGGCAGGGGATGCGATAGAGCGGCTGTACCGCATCAGGCAGGCGGGCTGGGATCGCGTGTTCCTGGCGCCGTCGGAAGATCCTCGCCTGGTGCCACCGCTGAAACGGGCCGTGCTGGACCGCCGCGCCGGCGAGGCCTGGTACGCGATGCGGCACATGGAACTGGCTGATTTTGCCTGGTACTTCCGATCCGGGCCGCCTGGGTTCAGCTCTGACCCCGGAGGCGGCCCTCCTCACGACCTCGTGGAGTACGCTGAGAATTTGTGGGATTTTGCCAACAGGCTGGCAGGGGGTGCCATACTTGGCCGTGTCAGCGTCCGCCCCAAGCGGGCCATCGTCATTATCGCTCCAACCCTGGACCTGAGCGAGCGGCTCGGGGGCTACCGGGCGGACAGGAAGGCGGCGACGGTGGAGGCACTAGGCGCGCTCATGAACGCATATCAATCATGCATCAAGGAGATACATAATGAAGGCTGAACATGCCAGCGGACGCCTGCCGGTCCGCACCAAGCTGGGTTTCGGTGTGGCCGACCTGGGCGGCAACCTCTTTTTTACCGCGATGGGCTTCTGGTCGCTCAACTACCTGACTGACACCGTAGCCATTCCCGCGGCGGCGGCTGGTGCGGCGGTGATGGTGGGCAAGCTCTGGGACGCGTTTACCGACCCGATGATGGGCTTCATTTCAGACCGCACGCGGACCAGGTGGGGCCGGCGGCGGCCGTACCTCCTCTTCGGCTCTGTCCCCCTGTTCCTCTCCATGTGGTTCTTCTTTTCCAATCCGCACATCGCCAGCCCCGTGCTCGCCACGGTCTGGGCGGCGTTTGCGCTCTGCCTGCTCAACACGGCGTATACCGTGGTCAATATTCCGTATTCATCGCTGACACCGGAACTCACGCAGGACTACCATGAACGCTCGAGCCTCAATGGTTACCGTTTCGGCTTTGCGGTCATAGGCACCATCCTGGGCGCCGGCGCGGTGTTGCCCATCATAGGCCTGTTCAAGACCCGCGACGCGGGATTCTCCGCTGTCGGAGCGATCCTCGGGCTCGTGATGATGGTCACCGCGCTCATAACCTTCTTCTCGGTACGGGAGCCTGACCACAGCAAGACGCCCAGACCCACCGAGGGCTTCTTCGAGACCTTTCTGGCGGTCTTCAGGAACAAGCCGTACCTGAACATCCTGATCACCTATGCGCTCAACCTGACGGCGCTCAATTTCGTCCAGGGCATACTCGTCTACTACTTCAAGTATCTCTACAACAACGAAGGCGCGACGACGATAGCGATGATACTGCTCCTGGTCGTGGCGATGCTCTGCATCCCCGTGTCCGTACTCGTGTCAAAGCGCATCGGCAAGAAGCGTACATACCAGATCTCGTTCCTCATACTCGCGAGCGCCTGCATGGCCATATTCCTGTTCGGGCATACCCTGGGCATGAACTTCTTCCTGGCGATGATGGTCTACGCGGGCGTGGGCATAGGCTTCGGCTACGTGGCTCCCTGGGCGATGGTGCCTGATACCATCGAGTACGACGCCGTAAAGACCGGCAAGCGCAAGGAGGGGGCGTTCTACGGGATGTGGACCTTCACGTCCAAGGTAGGCACCTCCTTGGCCATTTTCCTGACCGGCATCATCCTGAGCCTGGCCAAGTACTCGGCTAACCTGACCGAGCAGCTGCCCTCGGCCAGGCTGGCGATACGCTTGCTGGTCGGGCCGGTTCCCGCGGTGGTCTTCGTGCTGGCCATCATCCTGGTGCAGTTCTATCCGCTCGACGAAAAGACCTACGGGGCTCTCATGGCCGAGTCGAAGGCAAAAGAGACGCAGTAGTTTTCCGTACTTGCCGGCGGGGCGGGGTGGCGCTACCTTTACAGGTATGCCTTTGCCAACGACCCTCGCGGCGGTACTCTTTGTGGAGCTGGCCGATTTTTCAGATCTCCTTTCGGCCAACGAGCATGCCGCCCTGGAGCTGCTGGCCTCGTATCGCAGTGTTGTAGCACCCATTATCGACGAGCATCGCGGCGAGACGGTGGATGTTACGGGGTCAGAGCTGCTCGTCGTGTTTTCCAGCGCCGTGGCTGCGGTGCAGTGTAGCCTGCACCTCTGCAAGGCCCTGCTGCCGTTCTCCGCTCCGTCCGCGGGTGCGGAGAAGACCGGAGCCAGGGTTGGCGTGCACCTGGGCGAGATATGGCGGGACGGCGGCAAGGTGTACGGCAACGGCGTGAACGTCGCGGCCCGTGTGATGCAGGCTGCCCCACCCGGGGCTTTGTTCGTATCCGAGGATGTGTACCGTCAGGTTTCAGGCAAGCTTGATCTGGCGGCCCGTGAAGTCGGGGACGCGGTGCTCAAGAACATCGACCGGCCGCTCGTGCTCTACGAGGTCGATGCCGGCAGGGGGTTTTTGGGTGTGGCGACGGGCCGTACGGAGCGCAGGTCTGCGGCGTCCGGTGCTGGTTATTCCAGATCCGCAGGCGGCTCCCCTCATGGCTCGTTGCAGGAAGAGTCTCATGGAACTTCGCATGAAGGGCCGACTCATCCACAACCTCATGTTCCACCGCATCTACCACCGCATGGAGCCGTACCATCAACCTCGAAGCTGGCGATGGAGCTTCGCGATTCCATAACCCGCGATGTGCAGGAAGCGCTGGCAACGGCTCGCGTGACCCGCAGCAAAACCGGGCATGGCATTACCATCGATATCGGGCCGGATGATTCAGCCCGGCCTGTGGACAGCAAGCCCGCACGGGCTTCCACCAGCACTGCCACAGCAGATGATCCCGACGCGCGCCGGGAGAAGCTGTCCGATCGCATCGCAGCCACCACCAAGGCGCTCGTGATGAGCGGCGGCATCGCGGCAGGCCTGGGCTACGGGTACGTGGCGACCGGAAAGTGGCCGTTGGCTCTCGGAGCGGCCCTGGTCGTCCTTGCGCCGTTCCTGTCAAACCTCAAGCGGCTCTTGACGGCTACATCTGAGCTCAGGCTCATGGACAAGCGCGCCAGGCGAAAGGCCGGCAAGGGCTGAGCGCCAGGAGCCTCACATGCCGACGGGGAACAGGTTGCCCTGGCGGTCGCGGAGGCGGGTTTCTATGGTGCGCACGATGGCGTCAAGGTCTTTGGATTCTGTGACGAAATCCAGCCGGTCTCCGGGCACGACGAGCACGGGTGCCAGATCGAAGCCGTTGATCCATTCCTCATAGAGCCGGTTGAGTCCGGACAGGTACTCGTCGGGGATGGTTGCCTCGAAATCGCGGCCGCGTTTGGCTATGCGCTTCTCGAGCGTGGGCACCGAGGCCTGCAGGTAGACGACGAGGTCCGGCGGGGGCAGGAGGCCGGCCAGCGTGCGGTAGAGCTCGCTGTAGGTGCCCCAGTCGCGGGCGCTCATGGAGCCGCGCTCGTAGAGGTTGCGCGCGAAGACCTCGGCGTCCTCGTACATGGAGCGGTCCTGGACCACCGAGAACGGGTCGTCAATGAGCGCGCGATGCGAACGCACGCGGTGCGTCAGGAAAAACGTCTGGGAATTGAAGGCCCAGCGTTCCATGTCCGCGTAGAAATCCTGCAGGTACGGATTCTCTGCCACCGGCTCGTAGTACGGGCGGTAGCCGAGACGCTCCGCCAGGAGGCCGACGAGGGTTGATTTTCCGGCGCCAATGTTGCCGGCAAGTACCAAGTATTTCTTCATCGTGGTTTTTTCCGCGGCCAGTCTAGGCTTGGGCGGGGAATTTGGCAAGGGTGGGGGGGCTGCCATCCGGGTTTCGTATTTTTTCCGAGCTCTGACCCCCGGTAAACTCCCCAGGGAATCGCGGGACCCCGGACCGGCCTTCAAGGGCCGGGAGGAGGCCCGCGATGGGGGGCGTGTCTGGCCATGGCGACTGAGAGCCGGAACGTGACGCCCCCCGAGCTCTGACCCCCGGTCGTATCCCGGTCGTATACCAGCGGGGCGAAAAACGGTATGATGGGGGCATCTCCCGCCGTAAAACGCACACCAGGACAGTTTTTTGACGCACAAAGACTCTACGAACCCCGCGATACGCAACATAGCCATCATAGCCCACGTCGACCACGGCAAAACCACGCTGGTGGACGCCATGTTCAGGCAGTCGGGGGTGTTCCGCGAGGGGCAGCAGACCCAGGAACGGCTGATGGACAGCATGGACCTGGAGCGCGAGCGCGGCATAACCATCGCGGCCAAGAACTGCTCGGTGGTCTGGAAGGGCGTCAAGGTGAACATCCTGGACACGCCGGGCCATGCCGACTTCGGCGGAGAGGTGGAGCGGGCGCTGTCCATGGTGGACGGCGCCATACTGCTGGTGGACGCCTCCGAGGGGCCGCTGCCGCAGACGCGCTTCGTGCTCAGCAAGGCGCTGGGCGGCGGGCTTCCGGTGATCGTCGTGATCAACAAGATAGACAGGCTCGACGCGCGCCCGGCGGAGGTGCTGAGCGAGATCTACGACCTGTTCATAGACCTGGGCGCCAATGACGCGCAGCTGGAGTTCCCCATCCTGTACGCCATCGGCCGCGACGGCATTGCCAAGGACACGCTGGAAGGCGAGGGCGAAAACCTGCACCCGCTGCTGGACGCCATCCTGGACAAGCTGCCGGCGCCGTCCTACTCCAAGGCCGAGCCGTTCCAGATGCTCGTCTCCGACCTGTCCTATTCCGACTACTTCGGGCGGCAGGCCATAGGCAAGGTGATCAACGGCCGGGCGCACTCCAAGGACGGCCTCGTGTGCATAGGCGACGGTGACATCCGCGAGGCTTTGAGCGTATCAAAGCTGCACACGTACTCGGGCATAAAGCTCGTGGAGGCGGAGTACGCGGAGACCGGCGACATCATCGTGCTGTCCGGCATAGAGAACGTACACATAGGGGACACCATCTGCACGCGGGACGCCCCCAAGGCGCTGCCCCGTCTGGTGGTGGACGAACCGACGGTGGCGATGCGCTTCTTCGTCAACACCTCGCCGTTCTCCGGCCAGGACGGCAAGAAGGTGCAGTCGCTCAAGCTGTTCGAGCGGTTGCGCAAGGAGACGCTGAACAACGTGTCCATCCAGGTGGAGGAAGTGACGACCGGTGGCGGCTTCATCGTGCGGGGCCGCGGCGAGTTCCAGCTGGTCATACTCATAGAAATGCTCAGGCGCGACGGGTTCGAGATCTGCGTGAGCCGCCCCGAGGTGATTTTCAAGCACAAGGACGGCAAGAAGCTGGAGCCGATAGAGCACCTGTTCGTTGACTGCGCCGAGGATTTCGCCGGCATCGTGACGGACAAGCTCTCCGCCCGCAAGGGGCGCATGCTTACCTACACCTGCCACGACGGCGCGCGGGTGCGGCTGGAGTTCTCGGTGCCGTCGCGGGCGCTCATCGGCTATCGCGATATATTCCTGACCGACACCAAGGGCACGGGCATCATGAACTCGTACCTGTCGGGCTACGAGGAATATCGCGGCGACATCATCAACCGGTTCACCGGTTCGCTGGTGTCGGACCGCGTGGGCGCGGCGGTTACCTACGGGCTCTACCACCTGGAGCCGCGCGGCCGCCTCTTCATCACGCCCGGCGAGATGGTGTACGAGGGCATGATCGTGGGCGAGCACAACCTCGACTCAGAACTGGACGTGAATCCGTGCAAGGAGAAGAAGCTGTCCAACATGCGCTCCGTGCTCAAGGACGAAGCTCTGACCCTGACGCCCATCCAGCCCATGACGCTGGAGCGCGCGATACAGTTCCTGGCCGACGACGAGATGGTGGAGGTGACGCCGCACTTCATCCGGCTGCGCAAGACGATCCTGACCTTCCAGGACCGCAAGTGCCACAAGCGGGATTCCTAGATCTGGCTGGATTCCGGGACGCTTGTCTTTGAGGCGTCCGGGGCTCTGCCGAGTGCCTTGATCTCAGCTATCCTGGTACGGCACTCGTGCACCCTGGCCTCGGTCAGCGGGTAGCGGCGGATGGCCAGGATGGCCGCGCTGAAGCTGGCGGCCGCGCCGAGGCCCAGCACCAGGCCGAGCGATACGACGGTCCAGGTGCTCTGCACCGGCGCGGAGGGATTGAAGCCGAGAATGTCGATGAGTACGCCTAAGAGGACGAGGACGATGGCCTGGGCCAGCTTGTAGGCAAGGGTCAGCGTGCCATAGTAGAGGCCTTCCAGGCGGGCACCGCCCTGGGATTCGTCCAGATCCACCGTGTCGGCCACCATGGACAAAGGCAGGCTGAACAACGCACCGATGCCGGATCCGGCACTGATGGCGAAGGGCAGGAATGCGAGCGCATTGCCCTGGATCGGAGCGCGCACCAATACCAGCACGACGAAATACAGGCTGCCCACGATGCTCAGGCCAAAGCCCGAGGCCAGGGCCGGCATCTTGCCCATCCTTCTGGACAGGGCACCCCAGACGGGCTGGGACAGTATGGAGCACAGGAACTGGACGCCTATGATGAAGGCTATGTCGCTGTTGCTCAGGCTGAACGTGTACGTGAAGACGATGAGCCCCAGGTTGCCCAGGAGCGCCGAGGACAGGTTGCTGAAGGTGTAGCCCAGCACCACCATGGTAAACGGTTTGTTCCTGAAGGCGTCCGCCAGGGAAGCCTTGAGGCTGTAGAGCGACATCGTGTTCTCGGGGCCGCTCCGCCTGCGTATCGGTTCGATGTACTTGAGGGTAGGAAAGAAGCAGGCGAGCGCCGAGGCCATGATGACTATGGACGAGGCGAGCCCCATGAACGAGTACGCCTCCGGGTTGAGCTGGCCCACCGGATACGCCTGCGTCGGTCTGAAGAACCAGAACAGCCCGGCTACGGAAACGAAGGCCAGGCCGAGCACGAAGAACATGGCCTTGACGCCCTGGATGGTCGTGCGTTCGTTGTAGTCCGTGGACAGCTCGGCGCCGAGGGCCGTGTAGGGCGTCACATAGACCGTCATGAAGGTCTTGAACAGCAGCACGTAGGCGCTGGCCAGGGCCAGTTTGCCCCAGGGCGAAATGCCGGGCTCTATGGTCCAGAGCAAATAGTTGACCACCGCGATGCCCAGAGCGCCGCCGAGCAGGTAGGGGTGACGCCTTCCGAACCGTCTGGATTTCGTCTTGTCGGAAAGGTGGCCCATCACCGGATCGGTGACCGCATCCCAGAATATGCTGAGGCCCATGACGGTGCCGACGTACCGGCCAGGCAGCCCGAGTATGGCGGTTGCATAGAAGACGAAGAAGGAACCTACGATCTGCATGGCCACGCCGGTGGCAAGGTTGCCGGAGCCGTAGGCGATCTTGTCGACGAGGGGAACCATGCCCGTGTGCCCGGTTTTCATGGGCACACTATAGGGTCCAGCGGGCTCCCGCGGCTATAGCTCTGACCCCCGCCGGACAGCCGGGAACGTGGGCTCCCGGCAGGTACCCCGTGCTCATGAGGAACTCCCCCACGATCTCGCCCCCGACGAACACGAAGTGCTTTTTGAAGAGCCTGAGCCACTGTTCCTTGGGCAGGGGATGGTGGGCATCCAGCCAGCCCTTGAACGAGCCGAATTCGTCGCGCAGAGCGACGATGCGGCGCGCATTTTCCACAGCGGCGGCTACCTTGAGGCGGTTGCGTATGATGCCCGCATCGGCGAGGAGCCGCGCCGTCTCCGCCTCGCCGTAGGCTGCCACCGTGTCGATGTCGAAGCCGTCGTACGCCCGTCTGAAGGCGTCCTTCTTCTTGAGTATGGTGACCCAGGAGAGGCCGGCCTGGTTTATTTCAAGCACCAGACGCTCGAACAGTCCCTCGTCGCTGGAGATCGGAAAGCCGTACTCGTGGTCGTGGTATAACCGGTTCGGATCGCCTGGAGGTGCGGCGGCGCAGTATTCGCAGTAGCTGGAGTAGGCTGGCATGGGCAGTGCCTTACGCCGCGCTCGTCTTCTCGAGCTGGGAACGGAGGTCTTCCATACGCTGCACGTTTTCCTGTCCAAGCTCGTTCAGGGAGGCGGCCTGGTTGAGCAGAGCATCGCAAGAATCGGTCATCCTGGCCGCGGAAAGCTTCATGGTGGCCGCGAAGGTTCTGGAGGAAGCCGCGCGCGAGGCCGCGTCGTGGAATACCGAACTCGTTTCGTCCACCGCGGATCCCGCTGATTCCGCCAGCGCCGAGAAGCCGCGTACCGCATCCGTGACGCTGGCCGTGCCCTGGGATATCTCCTGCAGCCTGAGGAGGAGATCGCTGAAGGTCGAAGACAGGCCTTCGATTTCATTTGACATGCGCACGAAAAATTCACCGGTCTGCTCGCTGGCCTTTGAAGCGGCTGCCACGACAATCCGCGTCTCCGCGAGTATGGCGGCTATGGAACCGGAACCCTCGGCCGCGGTTTCAGAGAGCGTCCGGATTTCTTCGGCTACGACGGCGAAACCCTTGCCGGCTTCGCCCGCATGTGCGGCTTCTATCGCGGCGTTCATGCCCAGCATGTTGGTCCGCTCGGCGACCTCGCCGATGAGTGCGTTCATCTCGTCCATCTTGCCGGTGGCGGAGACGATGGCGGCTATCGCCTCGCTGATTCGCGTGACCCGCTCGTCCCCATCCCTGGCCATCTCGACCAGCTGGTTGATGCCGGATTGGCGATCTCCGGCCGAGCGCCCTATCTCGTCCACCGATTCGACCATCTGTGAAATCGAAGCGGAAGCCTCGAGCACCTTCTCCGAGTATTCGTTCAGCGAAGCCCGGACGCGGTCCTGGGCCGACACGGCTATCGCTTCACCGTCTTCCGCCGCGCTCAGGGCTCCATCGAGGGCCGCGAGGCCGGCGAGTTCCTCGGCGGCGGTATCGCGCAGCGTCTTTGCCGAGCTGGACATCGCTTCAGCCGCGGCGGCAAGCCGCATGCCGATGCCGAGGGCTGCTGCCTGGGCAGACTGAACCGCCGTAGCCATCTCTTCGTACTGGCGCTTTGCCGTGCCGGCCGAGCGCCTGGTGTCATCGACCAGCTCTGACTGCATCCTGATGGCCATGGTGCTGAAGATGCCGCCCGCAACGATGATCAGAGCGCTCGTGCCCAGCGACTGGGCTGCCAGGTCCGTGACGATGCCGTTGTCCAGGGGCAGCGCGTCGAAGACGTACAGCGCGGCGATGGCGGCGAGGTTCAGGACGGTGAGTATCCAGGCCTGGAACTGCCGTGCCGCGATGAGGCCGGCAGCGATGAGCAGGAACCCGCCGAGGGTGCCAAACACATAGCATTCGTAAAGGTCCTGGTACTGGTCGAACTTGATGGCTGCGAACATGACGCCGAACAGCGCGTAGAGGAACGTGGCCGAGGCCACGCCGTAGCGTCCCTTTGCCATCATCCAGAGGGCCAGCGCGCAGAAGGCTATCAGGCTCGTGAGGATGCCTGCGACAGCCCAGGCCTGGGTAAAGGCCATCAGTACGGAGAGCGTCAGGGACAGGAATCCGATGGCCCAGAGCGCCGGGGCAAGCAGTTTTGCCTTTTTATACAGCCGCAGGTCCGAGTCGACATAGGGTCTGATGAACGGATCGAACATGCGTGCGCTGTTTTTTGCCATGGGAGCCCCAATCGAGCAGAATAGTATCGATACTATAGTGCATTTCCGCCGGGGCACAAGGAGGAACCTGCGTGCTATAGTGCCGTATGCTGTTGGTGCCCGCCGGGCCTGCCCGGACTGAAATTACCGTCGTCAATTCCCGCTTCATAGCCAGCCTTTCACCGGCGGATTCCGTGCCGGCGGCACGCGACTATATCGCCGCTATCAAGCGGGAGTTTGCCGGCGCGACGCACAACGTGCCGGCCTTCATCATCGGGGGCGGCAATTCGGTCACCGAGTTCTGCTCCGACGACGGCGAGCCTTCTGGCACTTCAGGCCGGCCGCTGCTGGCGGTGCTCAAGGGGTCAGAGCTCGGAAATGTCGTCGTCGTGGTGACCAGGTACTTCGGCGGGACGCTGCTGGGCACCGGAGGCCTCGTCAAGGCGTATTCTGAGGCGGGGCGGGCGGTACTCGCCATCACCGGCCGGGCGGAACTGGTGGAAACACGGCGACTGGCATTTTCTGTATCCTACCACCTGTTCGAAGGCACCAGGATGCTGGTGGAACAGTCAGACTCCGTGATGGTCTCGGAGGATTTTGCCGAGGACGTACGACTGGTTATTGACGTGGCCGTTGCAGGGTACGAGGCCTTTGCCTCAAAGTTGTCAGAAATGAGCGCCGGCGCGGTGGTGCCACGTGTGCTGTCTACGCAGAAGACCGCCCGGCGTATCTGAAGATTTCCGGGCGGCCAGGTCTATCGTCGATCTATTTCTTCAGGAACAGTGATTCCAGCTCGCCATACCCTTCCACTGCCAGCTTGTCGCGCGGGATGAAGCGGAGCGAGGCGGAGTTGATGCAGTAGCGGAGGCCGGTGGGGTTGGGGCCGTCGTCGAACAGGTGGCCGAGGTGGCCTCCCGAGGCCTTTGAACGTACCTCAAGGCGACGCATGCCGTAGCTCACGTCCTCGACGAGCACGATCTTGTCCGGGTCTATGGGTGCCCAGAAGCTTGGCCATCCGGTGCCCGAGTCGAACTTTTCCGCGGAGGCGAAGAGGGGCACTCCATCTATGGCGTCCACGTAGATTCCCTGTTCGTGGTTGTCCCAGTAGGCATTGCGGAACGGGGGTTCCGTTGCGCTTTCCACCAGCACGGCGAACTGTTCCGCGGTCAGCTTTGCCTTGAGTTCTTCGGTCGGTTCTATGTAGCACACGTTAGCCGCGTCGGCGGCCTTGACTATGGGCATGGTGATTCCTCCTGTTGGTTTTAGGGGTGCGGAAGATGCTTCGGCGTCTCGGGCAGGGCCTGAGCCGCAGGAAGCTGACAAAACCATCGCGAAGAGCACCAGAGCTACCTTGAGCTCTGACCCCAGCCGGTTTGAAGTTCGCTTGTCTTTGTATATTACCATATTGGTAATATACAGAGCGGAGCCGTCAGGGGAAAGGGATTTCAACAGGAGGGCAGGCTGGGGTCAGAGCTCGAAGTTTTTCTGGGCTCCGGTTTTCCCCGGCTCTGACCCTGTCTGACACCACCTGCAGTTCAGACAGGCTGAATCGGGCCTGAGCGGCGGCTATGCGAGAGACAGAACGGCGCGGAACGTGGTCTGGCTATCGGTTGCGGCCCGGCCTTCCAGGGTGCAGCGGCTGTTCCAGCCAGCGGGTCCGTCGCCGTTTTTAAGGAATATGCCTGCCGAGGAACCCGGTTTCATCTCAGCGAGGTAGTTGAGGTCGAGGCGGATGCGGGCTGCCGCATTCAGGGTTTCCGGGGGGATGACGTCCTGTATCCACTGCACGTAGCGCGCATTGTTCATGTGGCCGTTGTAGTCTATGTCTGAATACGCCACGGCCCGCCCGGCGGCGCGCTCGAGGCCTTCACCGGCGGCCAGGGCCAGGGCACCGTCAGGCAGGGCTTCCAGGCCATCGTTCGTCGGGAGCCCCGCGGTGAAGGCTTCCGGCCGGCGCGGCCTGAACGTCGCCGCATCGACGATGAGCCAGGCGCTGCGGCCTCGACCGACAATGGCGCCGGCCTCGTCGGACAGCTCGTAGTCGCGTATGGCGAAGAGCCTGTCGGTGCCCCGCGGCCAGGTGCGCACCCGTATGCTGGCGCCACGGGCGGGTCTGGTCCCGAGCACGGCACTCATCCTGGACAGTATCCAGACGATGCCGTTGGCTTTCATGAAGTCTTCACCCACGCCGAGGCGGGCCGCGTGGTTGCCCGCAATTTCCTGGCAGTAGTTGTAGGCCGCGGCCATGGTGAGCTTGCCTGCACCGTCAACGTCCCAGGCACAGGCTTTGAATGTCTCTTCATAGGTAGTGTTCATGATGGGCACACTGTAACGTCCGGGCGCACCGCAAGGCAAGCGACTGCATTGCGCGGTTTTTGATTCATCGTTACACTTGTGAGGCTTTTGTGAGGCTTTTTTGGGGGAGGCGCCATGCATGAACAGGAACCTTCCGCCGTACGGAACCCGATGGATTCCGGCGGCCGCGGTTCGAACACGAAACGAGCCTCCCTGTCCATACGCTCCGCGCTGATCCTGGCGGTCGCGTTGTCACT
>CAXZAJ010000075.1:0-13502 GCA_964293355.1 uncultured bacterium | reverse complement strand
GAGGAGTACTGCGGAGAGCCCGGTCGCGCGCGGTGGTATATTAAAGTAACTTATGGAGCAATGAAAGATTTGATGCAGAGGGACGTGGCGCGCGAGGCCCCCATGAACAGGGCAGGACAACGGATAGCTATACAAAGCTCACCGTCGTCCCGCCTCCGCCCACTCCTTTTTTTTCAATCAGCGAGCGAGAAGCCCCCGGGGTTAACCGGGGGCTGTTTTTATTACAGGATCTCGCGCTTGGTGGCGCGCTCAAGCATGGCGCGGAGCGTCGCGGACGGGTCCTTGCGCTTGCCCAGGAGGATCATCGCGGCGATGATGTACGGCTTGTAGCTGGCCTCGCGGTAGGTGTCGTCGCGGTAGCGGTCGAACACGGTATCGGCGACTTCGCCGGCCTTGCAGGAAACGCCGGTGATGTCGGCGGGCAGGCAGTGCATGTAGAGCGCCTTGCCGCCCTTGGTCAGCTTCATTTTTTCTTCAGTGCACTCCCAGTCCTTGAACCGGGCGTTGTTGGCCAGGCAGGCCTTCTCGAGTTCCTTGAGGCCGCCCTGGTCGCCTGAGTGGAGGAGGGGGACGCGCTGCTGCATCACGTCGTACGGAGCCCAGCTCTTGGGGTAGACGATGTCCGCATCCTTGAACGCCTCGTCCATGGAGTTGGTGTGCTTGAAGCTGCCGCCGGATTCCTTGGCCTGCTTCTTTGAAAGCTCGACGACTTCGGGGATGAGGTCGTAGCCTTCAGGATGGGCGAGGGAAATTTCCATGCCAAAGCGGCTGGCCAGGCCGATGATGCCCTGGGGCACCGACAGCGGCTTGCCGTACGACGGGGAATAGGCCCAGGTCATGGCGATCTTCTTGCCCTTGAGGTTCTCGACGCCGCCGAAGTGGTGCGCGAGGTGGAGGAGGTCGGCCATGGACTGGGTGGGGTGGTCGATGTCGCTCTGGAGGTTGACCACAGTGGGCCTGTCCGGGAGCACGCCGGCCTTGACGCCGTCATCGAGGGCCTGGGCAACTTCGCGCTGGTACTTGTCACCTTCGCCGAGGTACATGTCGTCGCGGATGCCGATAGCCTCTGAGAGGAAGCTGATCATGTTGGCGGTCTCGCGGACGGTCTCGCCGTGGGCGATCTGGCTCTTGCCTTCGTCCAGGTCCTGGACGTAGAGGCCCAGGAGGTCGGCGGCGCTGGCGTACGAGAAGCGGGTGCGGGTTGAGTTGTCCCTGAAATTGGACACGGCGATGCCGGTGTCCCAGATCTTGGGGCTGATGTTGGCCTCGCGCATGTTGCGGAGGATGTCGGCGACGAGGAACGTCGCGTCGAGTTCGTCGCGGCTCTTCTCCCAGGTCAGGAGAAAGTCCTTGTGGAACATGCCGATCTTCTTCTTCGACAGCTGATCGATCAGTGTCTTGATTTCATTAACGCCCATACGTGTAGCCTCCCTTGAATAACATCCCGGCCCATACCAAGCCGGTTTTGCATAACATGCTCAAAAATGCAGACGAAGAAATTTTGCACAGAGACACAGAGAAGATGAGGGGAAGGGAGAGTTAGTTTTATGGTTTGGCATATTCGCTGCTCCTTCACTCATTCTCTACTCCACTCCTTTCAGCTTCAAATAACTCACTCGAAAAAATAAATATGAAGAAAATTTTGCACAGAGACACAGAGAAGATGAGGGGGAGTAAGAGTTTGGTTTACGGAAGGGCCTATTCGCCGCTCCATCATTCATTCTCTTCTCCTCTCTTTCTTCGCTTTATCTTAGCAATTTCAAATTCCTACCTCATCTTCTCTGTGTCTCTGTGCTAATAATCCTTATCCTCTAAAGCTTGCCCATGGCGCGCAGGATGCGTTCGGGGGTGAAGGGCCAGACGCGGCACCAGGCGCCGACGGCGTCGTGTATCGCTATGGATATGGCCGGCGCGGCGCTGTTGAGCGATATCTCCGATACGCTCTTGCCGCCGAAGGGCCCCACTTCATCCTCCACCGGCACGAGTTCCACATGGAAGTCGTCCGGCACTTCATAAATCGACGGAATCTTGTAGTCGGTAAACCCGAGGTTCAGCGGCTTGCCCTTATCGTCGAACAGCAGCTCCTCGTAGAGCGAGTGGCCGATGGCCTTCATGACACCGCCGTAGATCTGGCCTATGGCGAGCGCCGGATTGATGGGCGTGCCGCAGTCCTGGTACGCGTGGAAGCGCCTGAGCCTGACGTCGCCGGTGCGGACATTGACGGCAGCCTCCACGAAGTGGGCTCCGTACGGGAACGCCGCGTGGTCCGTCTTGAAGTGGCCGAAGCCGATGAGGTCGCCGTGGCCCTCGCCCTGCGTGGCCATGTGCGCCAGCTTGGCCAGGGTAATCTCGCCGCGCTTGCCGCGGACCACGCCGTGCGGGACCAGCTTGAGGTCCGCCGGTGCCTCGCCGAGGATTTGTGACGCCACCTTGATGCACTTGTCCCGCAGGTCTTCCGCCGCGCGTACCGCCGCGTTGCCGGAGAAATAGGTGCCCGAGCTGGCGTACGCGCCCTTGTCGAACGGCGTAGTGTCGGTGTCGCCCGAGACCACGGTGACGTCCAGCATGTCCAGGCCCATGATCTCGGCCGCCGCCTTGGCGGTTACCGTATCCAGGCCCGTGCCGAGGTCGGCGCCGCCTGAAAGCATGAGGAGGGTACCGTCGGTCAGCAGCCTGAGTTCCGCGTTGGCCGCGTCCAGGCCCGGCAGGCCCGAGCCCTGCTGGATTATCACAGCGCCGCGGCCGATTTTCCAGTCGGGGTCGGAGGAAACCGGCGTGGGCTTGTCCCACGCGAAGGCCTTGCGGCCGCGGTCTATCATCTCGCCCAGGCCGCATTCGCCCAGCGTCACCGGAGAGCCGGGCCGGCCTTCGCCGAGACTCCGCAGTATCTCGATGCGCGAGCCGGAGCGTACGCGGTTCTTCTCGATGAGGTCCAGCTGGTCCATGCCGAGTTCCGCCGCCAGTTCGGCGAGCGTGCCCTGGAGCGCGAACGAGCCTTTCGGCGCGCCGTAGCCCTGGTAGGCTCCCGCAGGCGACAGGTTGGTGTAGTAGGTCTTGACCGTAAAGCGGGCGTTGTCGCACAGGATGAGCGGCAGGCTCTTTGAGACGGCGTTCATCGGCACGGTCAGGCAGTGCTGGCCGTAGGGGCCGGTGTCAGCGTCCACCCTCATTTCCATCGCGGTCAGGGTGCCGTCTTTCTTGGCACCGAGCTTTACCGTGATCTCCATGCCGTGCCTGGTGCGGCTCGTCATGAACTCCATGGCGCGGTCGTAGCGGAACAGTACCGGCCTGCGCGTCTTCCAGGCCATGAAGCCCGCAACATCCTCGAGGACGATGTCCTGCTTGGCTCCGAAGCCGCCGCCGACGCGTTCCTTTATCACCCGAACCTTGTTTTCCGGTATGCCTATGGCGCGCGCCACAATGCGGCGCAGGTGCCAGGGCACCTGGGTGGAGGCGTGGATGACGAGGCGGTCCGCATCTACCTTGGCGTACACGACGTGCGGTTCCATTGGCGTGCACTGCACGCGCTTGCCCACGTAGGTGCGCTCGATGACGACGTCGGCCTCGGCGAAGCCCTTGTCAGCGTCGCCTATGCCGTCGGCAACGCTGGCCGCGAGGTTGCGGTGCGGGTCGGCGTGCAGGGGAAACTGGTAGATGATGGGATCGTCGCGGCCGTCGCCCTTGACCGAGCTGCCGGAGGGCGGATCGCCGACGACGTAGCTGACGTCGCCGTGGTGCACGACCGGAGCGCCAGGGGCTTTTGCTTCAGCTATCGAGAGAACGGGCTTGAGCACTTCATATTCGACGACGATGGCCGCCAGCGCGGCTTCGGCTTCTTCAGGCGTTTCGGCCAGCACGGCCGCGACGCGGTCGCCCACGTGGCGGACCTTGCGCGGGAACATGCGCTGGTCGTAGGGGCTGGGTTCCGGGAAGCCCTGACCGGCGGTGGTGTACACTGAATCCGGGCAGTTCTCATGCGTGACGATGTCCACGACGCCAGGCATTTCCAGCGCCTTGGAGACGTCGATGCGCTTGATCCACGCGTGTGCATGCGGAGACATGAGGAGCTTCAGGTGGCAGGCGTCCGAATCGACGCGGTCTTCCACGAAAGCCTTCTCGCCGCGGGCCAGCGCCGGGGCATCCACCTTGTCGCGGTCCTTGCCCACGTGGCGCAGGTCAGGCCTGAACTCCGGGCCGAGGGGCACCACGTAGTCCGGGTTGGCCAGACGCTCGGAGGCTATCCTGGCGGCATCGTAGAACTGTTCGTAGCCGGTGCACCGGCACAGGGTGCCGGACAGGGCGTCGCGCAGTTCTTCGTCGGCAGGCTTGGGGCTGCGCTCGAGGAGGTCGTGCAGTGCCAGAACTACGGCAGGAGTGCAGTAGCCGCACTGGACGCAGGAGGCCTCTATGAGCGCTTGCTGCACGATGGAAAGCTTGCGTTCTTTGGCATAGTAGTCGACGGTCAGCACCGAAGTACCTTCAGCCTGAGGGGCGAGGATCTGGCACGAGTTGACGAGACGACCATCCAGCAACACCGCGCACAGTCCGCACGAGCCCTCGCCGTCGCAGCCGTCGCGCACCGAGACGATGCCCTTGCGCCGTAGGGCCGCGCGCAGGGTCTCGCCCGGCTCGCAGGCCCACGAGACGGCACGGCCGTTCAGCTTGAAATTGATCTTCATGACAGTTCCTCCGCGGCGTGGAGCGCATCCGCGAGCAGGGCCGCGCCGCGCAGCTGTTTGTACTCGGCGCTGCCGCGCTGGTCTGCCCGAGCGGTCAGGAGCGGCAGCACTGCCTTCTCTATGTCGGCTTTTGTCGGCAGCGGTTTGCCTTCAAACAAGCTTGCGAGGTCTGGCCTGAGCGCGGCATGGGGGCCGAAACCACCGACGGCGAGACGCAGGCCAGTGATCTTGCCAGCATCGAGCCTGAATGCGCAGGCAGCTGTGCCAGTGGCGATATCGCAGGCGGTGCGGCTGGAGCGCAGGCTGGCGGCCCGCACGCCGGCGCTTACCGGCACGCTTACCGTCAGCACGAGCCCCGCTGGCTTGGCCAGCCAGTCTGCCAGCGGCAACACCGCGGCCGGCTTTCCGCGGCTCTTCGCCTCCACGGTCGCGCCGAGCGCGAGCAGCACCGGCACCAGGCTGGCGCAGGATTTGTTGGCTCCCAGGTTGCCACCCACCGTTGCGCGGTTGCGCGTGTTGCGGTTGGCCATGGAAGCAGCCGCAGCCTTGATGACCGCCGGAGATGCCGTTGACTCGATTATTTCCTGGAACGTGGCACCGGCGCCGAGTACCAGCACGGAGCCGCGCCGCTCTATCGAGCGCGGCACTGCCTTGCTGATGTCTACGACGCGCTCCGGCTTGTCCCGGGCTTCGAACGCCATCGCATACGTGCCGCCCGCGAGCGCGAGCGCGCCCGGAGCGGCCAGCAGGTCCAGCGCCTCGTCGATGCTGGCCGGCTTGAAGAATTCCTTTACCATACGGCTGCAATCCCCGCTTTCGTAAGGAGCCGCTTCGCGCAACGATTGGCCTCGTCGCGTATGCGGTCCTCGTCGGCGCCCTTGAGGCACCCGTCCTGTACGACCATCTTGCCGTTGACGATGAGGTGGTCCACACCGTGGTTGTAGCCCGAAAAGAGGAGGGCTGCAGCCGGATCGGACAACGCGCCAGCATACTCCATTTTCATTACATCGAACATAGCGATGTCGGCGAGCGCTCCCGGTTCCATCGTGCCAGCGTCGTCATACCCAAGTATACGCGCTCCGCCCGATGTCGCCACTCCCAGCACTTCGCGCGCGTTGATGCCGCCGGAGCCGTAGCGCACCCGCTGCAGCAACAGCGCCTGGCGCGCCTCGCCGAGCATGTCCGACGCGTCGTTGGAGGCAGAACCGTCTACCGCGAGGCCTACGTTGACCCCGCGGTCCAGCATTTCACGAACGCGGCAGATGCCCGAGCCCAGCCTCATGTTGGGCGAGGGGCAGTGCGCCACGCCGGTTCCAGTGCTGGCCAGCAAGTTCAGTTCCTCGTCGTTGAAGTGGATGCCATGGGCATACCACACGTCCTTGCCGGTAAAGCCGCAGTCCTCCATGACCTTGAGCGGACGCCGTCCGAGCTTCTGCACGCAGAAGTCCGTTTCGTCGGCGGTTTCAGCCAGATGGGTGTGGAGCCTTGCGCCATACTTGCGCGCCAGGTCGGCGGCGTCGCGCATTGACTTCTCTGATACGGAGAAGGGTGAACACGGAGCCAGCGCAACACGGCGCATGGAGTCGGGCGCACGGTCATGGAAGTTTTTCAGCGCTTCTTCGCTTTGTTCCAGTATCTCTTCTTCCGACTGCACCACGCTGTCGGGCGGCAGTCCGCCATCTTTTTTTGACAGCGACATGGACCCGCGGGTTGGTGCAAAGCGGAGGCCGATTTCTGAAGCGGCCTTGAACTGGATCCCGGGCAGGTCGCCGGTGAAGGTGCGCGGGTAGAGGTAGTGGTGGTCGGTTGACAGCGTGCAACCGGTCTTGGCGAGTTCAGCCATCGCGAGCATGCTGGACCAGTATACCGCTTCCTCGTCCACGCCCTTCCAGACCTCGTACAGGTACACGAGCCAGTCAAAGAGCTTGGCATCCTGAACGGCCGGTATGTTTCTCGTGAGCGTCTGGTAGAAATGGTGGTGCGTGTTGACCAGCCCGGGCATGACGACGTGCTTGCGCGCATCGATGAGGTGGCAGGTTTCCTCGGAGCCTTGCGGTACCCTGAGGCCCTTGCCTCCCTTTGCGATGCGGTTGCCTTCTATCAAAACGCCGACGCCCGACAGGCCATCCCCGGCAGAGCCGGCCGCTGGGCCGGCCCCGTACCGGGGGCGGACCACCCTGAAGCAGTCCTTGAGCAGAATCACCTGAGAACCTCGGCGTTGAACTCGTTGATCATGACGTCCAGGTCAGCTGCCTGGGCGCGGAGGCCGCCCCAGTAGTTGCGGTGGTCGTCCCACTGGGCGCGCAGTTCGTCAACGCCCTTGCCCAGCTGCTCTATCCACAGGAAGTACTTGAGCTGGTGTACGCGGCGCTTGTCCACATGCGACATCTCGAGGACATGGTCAACGGAGGTGCCCATGAGCCTGTCGTAGTCGCGGTCGGCCTGGCGCTGGTCGTACATGCCGCGCTCGGCGTCGAGTTCTGCGATGCGGCTGGCGTACATGACCATGGAATCGGTGAACATGGTGAACACCACGTCGTTCTCGTCCATCTCGTAGTACTTGGCCATCTTGATGGCGGCCAGCAGGTTGCCCACGCCGGAGATGCCCATGAGGTTGAGTTTGGAGATGTCTTCAGCGGAGACGCCGTTCTCGGCCAGGAGCTTGTGGCCGGCGGGTTCGTTGAACAGGCGGATCAGGCGGATCGGCAGCTCGTCATCCACTCCGATGGCCATGTCGGTCTCGCGGATGTTGTGGATCCAGGGAATGTGCTTGTCGCCGATGCCCTCGATGCGGTGGTCGCCGAAACCGTTCTCAAGGATGGTCGGGCACTGAAGCGCTTCCGCTACGGCTACCTTGGCACCGTTGAAATTGTCGCGGATGTAGCTGCCTGCGCCCATCGTGCCGGCCGAGCCGGATGACAGTACGACGCCGCCGATGTGGTCGCCGGGCTTGCTGATCTTCTTGAATACTTCAGCCATTGCCGGGCCGGTGACATTGTAGTGCCACAGGTGGTTGGGCAGCTGGTCGAACTGGTTGAAAATGACGCACTCGGGCCGGTTCTTCTCGATTTCAACGCACTTGTCGAAAATTTCCTTGACGTTGGACTCGCAACCGGGGGTGGCGATCACTTCTTCGGCCATGGTCTTGAGCCACTCGAAGCGCTCCTTGCTCATGCCGGCGGGCAGGATGGCCACGGACGGGCAGGACATCAGGCGCGAGATGTAGGCGCCGCCGCGGCAGTAATTGCCGGTGGACGGCCAGACGGCCTTCTTGGTGGTGGGGTCGAAGCGGCCGGTCACCAGTTCGGGCAGGAGGCAGGACAGGGCCGCGCCGACCTTGTGCGCGCCGGTGGGGAACCACTTGCCGACGAGGCCCACGATGCGGGCCTTGGTGCCGGTGATGGAGCGGGGAATCTCGACGTAGTTGACGTCACCGAAGGTACCACCCTGCTCCTTGGGCTCGTTGTGCCAGTTGACGCGGAACAGGTTGCGGCTGTGCACTTCCCACAGGCCGATGTTCTTGAGCTCGTCCTTGTACTTCTGGGGAATCTTTGACGGGTCGCGCATCTGCTCGTAGGTCGGCAGTATGATGCCCTTGTCCTTGCAGCGCTGGATGTTCTTCTTGCGTGCCTTCTCGTCTATCCGTAAATCGATCATATGTTGCTCCTTTGGTTGGTATACAAATTTAGCACAGAGACATAGAGAAGATGAGAAGGAAGTGAGTAGGAAATTTGAACACAGAGACACAGAGAAGATGAGAATAAGAAAAGGATGGAGGAGTTAAAAAATTCAATATCTAAATCTTTTCTCATTCTCCTTTCCACATCTCCTTTCTCTTGTATTCCTCTTCTTCTCCGTGTCTCTGTGCAAAATTCTTCTATTCTCAAGCTCATACCTCATCTTTTCAATCTCTCTGTGCAAATCCTTCAGCTTACAAACGTATTCCTCATCTTCTCTGTGCCCAGATTTTCCATCAGAGGCCCAGGCCTTTGAGGGCGCCGGCGATGTCTTTGAGGCCGGAGCCGGTCAGCATCACAACGATGGTCTCGTCGGGGCGCAGACCGCTCTTTACTTTCTGGAAACCTGCCCAGGAGGCGCAGGAACTCGGCTCGGAGAAGAGGCCCGACTTGGTGGCGAGCTCCTTCTGTGCGGCCAGGATCTCCGCGTCGGTCACGACCACGGCCTTTCCGGTGTACTTCCTGAGTTTTGACAGGGCGTGGGCGCCGTTGCGCGGCACGTCCACCGATATCGAGTCGGCTATCGTGTCGCTCGCTACCGGCTTGCCGAATCCGCCCTCTGCCATGGCTCGTGCTATGGCGCTCGATCCCTCGGCCTGGCAGCACCAGATCACGGGAACTTTCTGGATGCGGCCGAGCTTCACGAGGTCTTCGAAGCCCTTGTACACGCCCGCGATGATGACGCCGTCACCGACCGGTACGAATACGTGGTCTGGGGCGACGAAATCTTTTTTGGGCAGCTCGGCCAGGTGGCCTGCACGCTTTGCCTCGTGTTCCCTGGCGCGGGCGAGGTCGCGTACCATCTCGAAGCTGACGGTTTTCTTGCCCTCTATGGTCAGGGGGTTGTACGCGGTGTTGCGCGACAGCACGCCGGTAGCCTTACTGTAGGCCAACGACTGGTCAAAGGCCACGTCGTAGGTACCATCCACTTCGCGCAGCTCCGCCCCGTATTGCAGCACCTGGACGCGCTTGGCGACCGGAGCCTTTTTGGGGAGGAACACCGTTATCTTGAGCCCTGCCGCCGCGCCTACGCCCGACATGCTGGAGGCCGCGTTGCCTGTGCTGGCCAGCGCGATCTCTGTTATGCCGCGTTCCTTGGCGAAACCGGCCACCAGGTACGAGGCCCGGTCCTTGAAGGATCCCGTAGGCTCGCAGGTGTCGTCCTTGAGGAACAAGCGCGGAAAGCCCGTCTCGGTGCGAAGCCGGGTGGGTTCCCACAGCGGCGTGTTGCCCACCGGCAGCGGCGGGAGAAATTCCTTGGCCACCGGCAGCGGCACGTCGTCCGGTCCTCCGTCAAATTTCCCGTCCCACGCGCACTCGAGCACGCCTTCCAGAGGCCTGTCCGGCTGCTGTTTTGCCGCGCACGGGTCGCAGAGGTAGCGGTCCGGCTCCATTGCATATTCCGCCCCGCACCCAGGGCACCTATAAAACCACCTCACACGCACTCCTTACCAAAGAGCCTGGTATTCATTTTTGGCACAGAGACACGGAGAAGATGAGGTAGGAAAGGATTATGGTAAAAAGAGAATACGTGAAGATTTCCTAGAATTCCATTCTTCTTCTTCATCTTTCTTTCCCAAACCTTTCTTCCACTCTTCTCATCTTCTCTGTGTCTCTGTGCAAAAATTCTTCTTATAGCTTAGCCGACTCCAGGGCGTAGGGGAGGGCGGCGTAGAAGGCGGCGGCCTTCCAGAGGTCGTCCACGCGGGTTACCTCGTTGGGAGCGTGGGCCTGGTTCTCGTCGCCGGGACCGAATCCGATGCTCGGGATGCCGTGGCGTCCGGCCACCGCTACCGCGTTGGTGGAGAAGGTCCACTTGTCTACGACGGGAGCCGCGCCGAAGACCGCTTCGTGCGCGGCTACGCCGGCTTTGACGAACGGGTGGTCAGCGGGGAATTTCCAGGTGGGGAAGTACAGCTCCTGACGGTAGTCCTTGCCGGTCCAGCTAGGGATCGCGTATTCGGGCATGGTCACTTCTACGGCGTCAACACCGGCTGCGAGGACGGCGTCCTTGACCTGCTTGATGGCGATGTCGGCGGTCTCGCCCCAGGTAAGGCGGCGGTCCAGGTACAGCATGGCCTGGTCGGGTACGGCGCACTGCGACGGGCCCTGCACCTTTATCTGCGACACCACGACGGTGCCCTTGCCCAGGAAGCCGTCATCGTCCGGCTTGAGAGAAGCGTTCAGGGCTTCCATCGCCAGGGCGGCGCGGGCTGCCTTGTACGCGGCTGACACTCCGCGCTCGGGAGCTGAACCGTGGCAGGAAACGCCCTTCATGCGCACTTCCATCTCCATGCGTCCGCGGTGGCCGCGGTAGAGGCGGAGCGTGGTCGGCTCGGTGGAGACGAAGAAGTCGGGAACGAATTTCTCTTCCTCGATGAGGTACTTCCAGCAGATGCCGTCGCAGTCTTCTTCTATTATAGTGAAGGCGAACCAGACGGAGTACTCGCCGGAATACTTCATTTCCTTGAGGATGCGGCCCGCGGTTATCATGGAAGCCGCTCCGCCTGTCTGGTCGCTGGTGCCGCGGCCGTGGACGAGGCCGTTCTCGATGTCGCCGGAGAAGGGGTCCTTCTTCCACTGGGTGGGATCACCGACGCCGACGGTGTCGATGTGCGCGTCGATGACGAGCTTCTTGGGGCCGTTACCGACGCGGGCCAGCAGGTTGCCGAGGCCGTCGATGCGTACTTCGTCGAAGCCGGCCTTCTCGCACATGTCCTTGAGGAACATTATGCGGTCCTTCTCCTTGTTGCTCATCGCGGGAACCTTGATGATGTCCGAGAGGTTCTTCGCGGTCCAGTCCTTGTACGACTCTGCCTTTGCCCTGATTTCCTTGCCGTTGTTCATGCTCATTTCCTTTCCTCCATACGCTGCCATAATCTGCGCGTCTCCGACCTGCCAGTGGCCGCGATGGCCTTGGCGTCAAAGAGCGGTTTTCTGTCTTTAACTATGAACTTACCCGCGACCATGGTCGAAGCGACCATGCGCGAGCTCATGCCGAATGCCACGTGCCCTGCGACGTTGCCGCTTTCAAGCGGAGTCGGGGGGTCGTAATCCCAGAAGGTCAGGTCCGCTTCGTAACCGGCCTCGACCCTGCCCAGGCGCTTGCCGGGGAAGTAGCGCTCCAGCAGGCGGTTGCCGTTCTGGAGCATCTCCAGGTAGGAGTCCATCCAGCGCGTGCCGCCCGCGTCATGATGCTTGAAGAAAGCGAAGTTGGCCTCCTCTATCATGTCCGAGCCTATGCCGTCCGTGCCGAGGACCGCGTTTTTGTACTGGCCTATCTTGTCGTTGTAGCCCACGCAGTTGTTCATGTTTGAGCGGGCGTTGTGGGCTATGAAGCAGTCGCGTTCGTTGACCAGCTCCACCTCGCTCTGCGTCAAAAAGAGGCCGTGGCCCAGGATGGTCTTGGACCCGAGCAACCCGGCGTCGTCGAGGCGCACGCAGATGTCCTTGTCGAAGCGGTAACGGGAATCCACGGCATCGAATTTATCTTCAGCCACGTGGATGTGCAAGCCCCTTCCGGTAGCCTTGCAGGCCGCGGCCAGCGCTGCCAGCGTCTCGTCACCTACGGTGAACGGCGCGTGTGCGCCTATGGCCGCATCGACGAGTACCTGTCCGCCGGCTTTGCGTTCGGCGTCAAGCTTCTTGGCAAAGCGCTCGTTCTCGCGCACGCCAGCCAGGCCGTCAGCAACACCGTTGCGGTCGGTGGCTTCGTAGCAGAGCACGCCTCTCAGGCCCACGGTGTCAAACCCCTCGCGGAGCACGTCCAGGGAGCCTTCAATGAATTCGGGGCTGGCGTGGTGGTCCACCACCGAGGTGACGCCGGCCATCGCGGCATCGGCCGCTCCAGCCAGGCCGCTGGCGCGTACGATGCCCTCGTCCAGAGCCCGGTCCAGCAGCCACCACATGTTCTTGAGCTGCTGGGCAAAGTCCTTGCTGGGCGCGATATTTACCATCAAGCCCCGGGCAAGCGCCGAGTAGAAGTGGTTATGCGAGCATACGAGGCCCGGGCTCACGTAGCCGCCGGGCGACAGGCGCTCGGCCTTCGGGTGCTTTGCCGCCAGACCCTTGCCCACCTCGGCAATCTTGCCGCCCTCTATGGCTATGTCCATAGGCTCCGAGACCGAACCTGGACTGAAATGGAGAACGCGTACGTTCTCGACTATCATCATGCCTTGCCTCCCGCGATGAGATATCGGTGCGAGTCGAAAATGGTCTTGGCGATAGCCGGCATCGCTGACGTTGCGGCCGCTTTGGTCCAGTCAGCAAAGCTATGCGATGATACGGCAGCTTCCTTGCCGGTGGCCTCGCGGAGGAGCAGCGTAGGCGAAGCGGCCGGGCCGGTAAACGTGAAGCCCGCGTTGCCGCTCGCGCGGAGTGCGGCCTCGTCGCTGAACAGGGTGGGTTTGCCTTCGTACGGGCGTCCGTCCCAGGGGCAAAAGAACCCGCAGTTGCCGCACTCGTTGCACAAATCGTCAACGTGTACGATCTGGATGGCCTGCTTGATTGCTCCTCGGGGAGCCACCGGCAGTGCGAAATTGGCCCGGTTGGGGCAGACTTCAACGCAGCGCAGGCAGGCTGAGCCGCAGGACAGGCAGCGCTCGGCTTCTCGTGCCACGAATCCGGGATGGTCGCGGGGCAGGGTCTCCAGCATTTCGCCGCGCCTGGAAAGCGCGTCGTAGTCGGGCGCCTTGGGCGCCAGTTGCTCGATGGTCGGTTCGATGCCGGCAGCGCGCAGTATGGCGTAGGCGGCGATGCGGCCATCGGCCTCGCCGGCGATGATGCTCGCCGGTCCGCGGCGGGCGTCTCCGGCGGCGTACAGCCCAGAAACCGTGGTCGCGAGGGTGGCCGGGTCGACGACCGGGCGGCCGTCCTTGCCCACCGTGGCGCCAAGGCCTTCAAACAAGGCGCGGTCGGGGCTCTCTCCTACGGCCGCGATCACGAGGTCGCAGGGTATGTCTCGCACGCGTTCGGATGCAACCGGAGCGCGTCTGCCGGAAGCATCGGGCTCTCCGAGCGTCATCTCGCGGGCGCGCAGCACGGGCAGGTCGCCGCCCGGGCCGGGGGTCATGGGTTCGGGGGGGGA
>CAXZAJ010000074.1:0-13573 GCA_964293355.1 uncultured bacterium | reverse complement strand
AAGCGCTCTGAAGAAGCCAAGACGATCAAGAAGGTCACGCTCGACAACCTGTACGACACCATCAACGAAGGCACCGTGCAGGAACTCAAGGTGCTGATCAAGGGTGACGTCCACGGCTCGGTCGAGGCTCTCAAGGCCTCTCTCGAGAAGCTTTCCACACGGGAAGTCAGACTCGTGGCCATAAGGTCCGCGGCCGGCGCCATCAACGAGAGCGATGTGGATCTTGCCAGCGCATCTTCTGCCATCATCATCGGCTTCAATGTGCGGCCGACTCCCAAGGCCAAGATTCTCGCCGATCAGGAAAAAGTCGAGATCCGCAAGTACAATGTCATCTACAAGGCCGTGGAAGAAATCCAGCAGGCCATGGAAGGCATGCTGGCTCCGGAGATCAAGGAATCCGACATCGCCGAGGCAGAGGTCCGCGAGGTATTCAAGGTACCCAAGATCGGTGCCGTCGCCGGCTGTTACGTGCTTACGGGCACGGTCAAGCGCAACGCCAGCGTCAGGGTGATCCGTGAAGGCGTTGAACTGCACTCCGGCAAGATTTCTACGCTCAAGCGCTTCAAGGACGACGCCAAGGAAGTTGCCGCCGGTTACGAGTGCGGTATCGGCCTGTCAGATTGGACCGATGTCAAGATTGGTGACGTGCTCGAAATCTTCGAGTTCATACAGATTTCCAGAAAGCTGAGCGATACGGTCAATGGACGAACTAAGGCGTAAGCGCGTCGAAGAGACGTTGCGGACAGAAGTTTCGGCCCTGCTGATGCGCGGCGATATCAAGGATCCTCGGGTCGACACCTTTCTGTCGATTACGAGGGTCGAGGTAGCGCGCGATGGATCGCATGCCAAGCTCTATGTCTCTACTTTCAAGGAAGGCGGCGCCCTCGGTGAGGGTGTCGCCGGCCTCAACAATGCCGCCGGCTTCATTCAGTCCGGCATCTCAAAACGGCTCCGCATCCGCCTGACCCCAAGACTCGTCTTCGTGCCTGATACGGGCATCAAGGAGGGGTTTGAAATGGGTGAGAAGATCAAGGGCCTGTTTCAGTGATGGAAGGTTGCGATCATCCCCATTCGGGTTTTGCCATTGTAGACAAACCCGTGGGGATGACATCGTTCAAATTTCTTGCCACGCTGGGACGAAAACTTGGTGATCATGTAAAATCCGGGCATGCAGGTACGCTGGACTCGTTTGCGAGCGGAGTGCTCGTCTGCCTCTTTGGACGGTATACGAGGCTTTCTGACTATTTCATGGGTACCGGCAAAGGTTACGAGGCTGATGTGCTCTTTGGCGAGGAGACTGATACGCTCGACCCTGAAGGCTCAGTGGTCGCCACCGCCCCGGTACCAACCCTTGCGGCACTCGAGGCGGTTTTGCCTGCCTTCAGGGGCGCTATCCTGCAGGCTCCTCCCGCATACTCAGCAGTTCATATTGACGGTGAGCGAGCCTATGAGCGAGCGCGCAAGGGGCAGGATGTACAGCCCAAGCCCCGTCCCGTAACCATCCACGCTCTTGAGTTGCTGTCATACGAGGCGGGGATTGCCAGAGTCAGGATTTCTTGCTCCAAGGGAACCTACATACGGTCTCTGGCGCGTGATATCGCTATCGCATGCGGCAGTCGTGGTCGGCTTTCAGCGCTCAGAAGAACCGGTTCGGGTTTATTCAACATAGCGGACGCAATCAGGCCAGATGATTTTGGCCCTGACTCGTTGCGTGTGCTCACTCCTGATGTTGCAACCGGGCTTGGACTCGGGGTTATCCAGCTTGAGCATGAAGAGTCAAAAGCATTTTCCAATGGACTACCGCTTTTCAGGCTGCAGACTTTCAATGCTCTTGAAAGCCTCGTACCTGTAGCCGTATTCGGCCCTGATAGCTCGCCCCTTGGTGTTGTCTCACGGATGGGAACCGACTGGAAGTACGCGTTTGTCATGGGGAGCGGTGCGTGAGGATCGTGTCCTGGGAATCCGTCGCACATGGTTCAGAAGCCATGCCAGACCGGACTGCGGCAACGATAGGCGTATTCGATGGCCTCCACATCGGACACCGCGCTTTGGTGTCCAGAGTAGTCGCCAAGGCACCAGTGCTTGTTCCCCTGGCGGTGACGTTCAAGGAAAATCCAAAGAAGGTAACCAAGCCTCACCGGAACTCCGGTTCCCTGTTTTCTCTTGAACAGAAGCTCGCCGCCCTTGAAGAAGCAGGTATAGAGCAGTGCGAGCTCATTGACTTTTCCGGGAATTTCAGTAAACTGGCGGGGAGCGAATTCGTTTCTACCCTCATCAGGTCTTTCGGCGTTCGTTCGTTTGTAGTGGGCAACGACTTCAAGTGCGGCCATAGATTATCCACTGATGCAACGGATCTCAAGTCGATCGCGGAATCGCTTGGCGCCGAGGCTGAGATAGTCGAGCCGGTCACCATTGAAGGCGAAGCGGTAAGTTCGAGCAGGATACGCTCGGCCATTGCAGATGGAAGGACCGATCTTGCACTCGCCATGCTGGGTCGCCCCTACACGTTGGATCTCCGGAGTGTTGAACTCGGATACGATGGAGCCTTGACGGCCGTCAGCCTTCGCGGGCGCGGACTCGTCGAACCGGCTCCGGGAATTTATGAAGCTACGGTGATATGCCGGACCGGCCGGCGCAGCGTCGAAGCTACATTGCGTCTGAACGGACTGTTACAATGGCCTCGGGCTGAATGCGCGTTCGATGGAGCACCCGCATTTCTTGCTTTTGGTCCCAAAATCGCTTGATAACGAGAATAAGGAGTTTATAGACATGGCAGTTACGAAAGAGGATAAGGCCAGGGTCGTCAAAGATTTTGGCGCCAGCGAGAAGAACACCGGTTCCACTGAAGTACAGATCGCTCTTCTTACCGAGCGCATCGTCGGGCTTACCGACCACTTCAAGACCCACAAAAAGGATACGAACTCCAGGCGCGGACTCCTGATGCTCGTAGGCCAGCGAAGGCGGCTCCTCAAGTACCTTCAGCGAACCGATCTCGGAAAATACCGCGCGATCCTCGAGAAACTGAATATCCGCAAGTAGCTTCGTCTACCAAGAGCCCGAACGCCTGTTCGGGCTCTTTCGTCTAAATGGCCCTTCCTGGCCGATGGAGACAAACCGTTCATGGCACAGCATATAAGCACCTATAAAATCAATGGCGAGGATATGATCCTCGAGACGGGCCGCATGGCCAAGCAGGCTGGCGGAGCTGTTTTCGCCCGCTTCGGCGGTTCGGCCGTCATCGCGACGGCCTGCTGCTCTGACAAGGTGACAGAAGGTCTCGACTTCGTGCCCCTTACCGTTGAATACAACGAGAAATATTACTCAGCCGGCAAGATACCCGGCGGTTTCATAAAGAGGGAATCACGCCCCAAGGACCGCGAGATACTCGTCTCGCGCCTCGTGGACCGTCCGATGCGCCCCCTGTTCGACAAGGCTTTTGGCCGCGAGATTCAGGTCGTGCCGACGACCATCTCCGCTGACCTCGTCAACCCGCCAGACATCCTGGGCATCAACGCCGCCAGCGCCGCCGTGCACATCAGCGATATTCCGTTTGCCGGCCCCATCGCCGCGGTGCGCGTCTGCCATGTAGACGGCGCATACGTCATCAACCCCACCTATGACCAGATCGCCAAGTCAATACTCGAGATCATCGTTGCCGGCACCGTGCAGGGCATCACGATGGTAGAAGGCGGCGCGGACGAAGTCAGTGAAGAAATGATGCTCGGCGCCATAGAAGCCGCGCGCAAGCCCATCGCCGAGATCTGTGGCGTCATCAGCGCCATGCGGGATGCCATCGGCAAACCCAAGCGCGCCTTGGCCCCGTTGAAGGCCGAACTCGCCCGCAAGTCTGAAATCCATGCGTATGCAAAGGATCGCGTAGCCAAAGCCATCTTCACGAAGGTCAAGCACGAGCGTTATGCCGCCGTCGCCGCCGCCATCGCGGAGACAAAAACCGCCTTCGCAGATTCCCTCGGTTCAGACGAGATCCAGCACAAGCTGTTCTCGGCCCTCATGGAAGAAATCCAGTACGACCTTCTCCGTTCCGGTATCCTTGACCGAGGCGTCCGCGCCGACGGCCGCGGTACCGAAGACATCAGGCCCATAACCTGCGAAATCGGCGTTCTGGCCCGTCCGCACGGTTCTGCCTTGTTTACCCGCGGAGAGACCCAGGCCCTCGCCACCACGACCCTCGGCACCACGTTCGACGAGCAGGTGTTCGATGATATTGAAGGCGACCGCCGCGAACGCTTCATGCTGCACTACAACTTCCCCCCGTTCTCGGTGGGCGAGGTAGGCAGGCTGGGCACCGGCCGCCGCGAGATTGGCCACGGCCACCTCGCCAAGCGCGCGCTCGAGCGTGTGATGCCCGGCAAGGAACGTTTCCCGTACACCGTGCGCGTCGTATCGGAAATACTGGAATCAAACGGCTCTTCATCAATGGCTTCTGTTTGCGGTGGCACCCTGTCGATGCTGGCTGCCGGCGTGCCGATCAAGGCTCCCGTGGCGGGCATCGCCATGGGCCTCATCACTGAAGGCGACCGTTTTGCGGTGCTCTCCGATATCCTCGGCGACGAGGATCATCTGGGCGACATGGACTTCAAGGTCGCGGGAACCGAGACCGGCATCACCGCCTTCCAGATGGACATAAAGATTTCCAACGTCTCCACCGCCATCATGACCAAGGCACTTGAACAGGCCCGCAAGGGCAGGCTCCACATACTCGCCGAGATGAACAAGACCATCTCGGTACCGGTTGCGGAAATTTCCGAGTTCGCGCCCAAGATCCTAACCGTCAAGATTGACGTGGACAAGATCGGCGCGATCATCGGGCCGGGCGGCAAGAACATCAAGGCGCTCTGCGAGCAGTACGGCGTCAAGATCAACGTCGACGACGACGGTTCTGTCACCATCTTCGGTGCCAACCAGAAGGCCTCGATGGAAGCCAAGGCAGCCGTGCTCGGCATCGCCCAGGATCCTGAGGTCGGCATCGTCTACCAGGGAACCGTCAAGCGGGTCATGGATTTCGGCGCGTTCGTCGAGATCCTGCCCGGCAAGGAAGGCCTCGTGCACATCTCCCGCCTCTCACGGACGAGGATCAACTCGGCCAGCGATGTGGTCAAGGAAGGCCAGGTCATCCCGGTCAGGCTCCTTGAGGTAGACAAGCTCGGACGCCTCAACCTGTCCTACATTGACGCGCTGGACGACCCCAACCAGAAGAAGTAAACTGATGCCGGGCCAGATTCCCGGTAACGTTGAGTAAGGCCGGCCGCAAGTCCGGCCTTACTCATTCTGGGGGATTCAAAGGATGTATAATGCCTTTTGAGAACGACGACAGGATTTACAGGTACACGATAGCCCCAGGCGCAGAGCTGATGGTGGATCCGTTACCGCAATCGAAGGGTGTTGCCATTGGCCTGTGGTTTCCCGCGGGATCCGCGTACGAGCGGGAGGCCGAGCGCGGCCTCTCGCATTTCGTCGAGCACATGGTTTTCAAGGGTGCCGGCGACCGAGATGCAGAAGAACTTTCCAGGGCCATAGACCGGGTCGGTGGCTATCTCAACGCATTTACCGAGCGGGAAACAGTATGTCTTCATTGCCTCATCCCTTCAGGGCAAGCCGCGCTGGCTCTAGGAGTTTTGCTGGATATGGCGTACCGGCCACGGCTGGACTCCAAGGAATTCGAGCGTGAAAAGGACGTTATAGTAAACGAGATCATGGCTGCTGAAGATGACCTCGAAGAAGCGGCCCAGGATGAATTCTTTGCTATGTCGTACCAGGGACACCCCGCTTCCCGCCGCATCGCAGGCCGTGTTTCAGACATCAGAAGGGCAACGTTCAAGGGGCTCAAGACCTTTCATGAGGAGCGTTTTGCCCGGGGACCCATAGCCATTTCGGTTTCTGGCGCAGTAATTCCCGATGAGATCGCAGCTTTGTTCGCTTCTTCTCTCCCAACCTCAGTGCTCTTGCCAGAACCGCCGTATGAACCGGGGCCGGTGCCCTTTGTACGTGCCAGGCACATGGTAAAGGCTCCTGGCAGCCAGGTGTACCTGTTTACCGGATTACCCATAGACCGCACGATTCCTGAAGATGATTTCTGGAGACTTTCGGCCGCCAGTTCCGCCTACGGAGAAAGCATGAGTTCCAGGCTCTTCATGCGGCTGCGAGAAGAACAAGGCCTGTGCTATTCTGTATCATCGTCGTTCAGCCTCTCCCGCATGGCAGGCCTTTGGGGTGTTTCATCGTCTACGACCCCAGCCCAGTTTCAGCGTTTTGCCGAGGCGTATGCAAAGGAAGCCAGAGCGCTCCACGAACATGGACTAACGGAAACTGAGGTGGCCGAGGCGGTTTCCCGCATCAGGGGCCTCCTCGAACTGGCCTCAGATGATCCCGAATACCGAATGAAACGCATGGCCCGGCAGTTCATGTACGATGGCACCGTAGAACCGATGCGTGTAACCATGTCCCGGCTTGATCCAGGCGGAGCCGTCAACGTTACCGAGGTCAACAGGTTGGTCAAGAGCCTGCTGGATCCCGAGCGCGAGAGTGTCTTGCTGTATGGCAGGCTCGGCATCCGCGCCGCTCGCGCGGGTACAGCGGTTTTCGGCGCGGTAGCCGCGGAACCCCTGGAATCTGGCGATACCGGGGAGGACCGTCATGGATGAGCCCCTCGTGTTGATCGAGCTGGAATCCGGTGCGCGGGCTCCGGAATACAAGACTGATGGTTCTGCTGGTGCTGACCTCTGCGCACGGCTTGAGTTTCCGCTTGTGCTGGCCGCTGGTACCCGGTTGCTCGTAAGCACAGGAGTGCGCATACAGCTACCTCCAGGGTATGAAGCCCAGGTTCGTTCCCGTTCCGGGCTCGCCGCGAACTACGGCATCAGCTGTCTCAATGCACCGGGTACCATCGATTTCGATTACCGGGGCGAAATAAAGGTGATACTGCAGAACCATGGTGTCGAACCGTTTACGATCTCCGATGGCGACAGGATCGCACAATTGGTCGTTGCGCCTGTTTCCCGAGCCCGATTCAGCGCAACAGAGCGTCTTGACGATACCGGACGCGGCTCCGGTGGATTCGGATCAACAGGCCGATAGGCTATGAAACGACGCAGCAATGCTACCTTATGGTCCTATATAGCCAAGGAATTCCTGCTCTCGTTCGTTGTATCGTTTCTGTTTTTCTTTATCATTTTTTTCATCAACCAGCTCTTGTTGATGGCTGAGGACATACTTTCCAAAAAAGCGCCGGTAGGTGATGTGGCACGACTCGTGCTCTACGCGACACCAGCGATCATAGCAATGTCGTTTCCTTTTGGTTCACTGGTTGGCGCGTTGATGGCCACAGGAAGGCTGGCGAGTGACAACGAATTGCTTGTCATGCGAGCTTCCGGTGTTTCCAGGTTCGCCATCCTCGCGCCTTTTCTGGTACTCGGTCTGGTCTTTTCCATGGTTTCCTTTGTAACCAACGATTATTTCCTGCCGCTTGGTACCATCAACTATGGCAAATTGTACAGAAAGCTTATAACGACAGCGCCTGCACTCGAACTCAAGCCATATTCGGTAAAGCGATACCGGGATACTACCATTGTGACGGGTGCCATGGATGGCAGTGTCATGCTGGATGTCGTCATACTTGATACAACCAAGGCCGGAAAGTCCCGCGTCATCAATGCCGGGCGGGCTTCTTTGCTTGACCGTGGTGGGGAAGCAGGCATCATTTCACTGATGCTCGACGATGTATTCCTGCAGGAGAGCGATCCAGGCAAGCCGGAACGTTTTGAGTATTCTACCGCGGCGCGGATGGAATATAACATTCTTCTCACGAGCTTTGCCGATTTCAGTTCAGGCATCAGCCCAAGGGAGATGAGCAGCGTCGATGTAGCTGCTTCAATCCGAAAAAAGGAGTCAGCCCTCGCGGCTCGCATCAACGTCAGGGCTACTGAACTGGACGACAAGCGTGCCGAGATCCTGTCTGAATACCTGTCGCGGTCAGGTTCCATGTCCGGGCCGGATGGAGCGCTCTCCATGCTCGTCCCGCTGAAGGATGCCCATGCTGCGCTTGCATCAAAGCCCATCAAGGATAGGTCGCTGGATATATACAGGCTCGAGTATTACAAGAAATTCTCTATTCCTGCCGGAGCCCTGTGTTTTGTATTCCTGGCGTTTCCGCTGGGAGCACGTGCCAGGAAGAGCGGCCGGGCGGTAGGGTTCGGACTCGGGCTGCTCGTGGCCGTTGCATACTGGGGCATGCTGATCGGCGGCCAGACCCTCGGCCTCCGTACAGGGTTTGATCCTTTCCTTGCCATGTGGGCTCCAAACCTGCTGGTGCTCGCAGTAGCTGTCCCCTTGTTGTTGCCAGGAAGAGCCTCGTGAAGCACTTCAGAAGGTCGCCCACGCTGGATGTCCATGTTTCTCTGTCTTTCATACCGGTATTTGCCGTTTCCATGATGTTTTTCGTGCTCCTTCTGGAGATGGCGGACCTGTTCGTCAATATCGTGCAGTATGTGCAGAATGAAGTGGCATTCACGCTCATAGCACGATCAATGCTGCTCTACCTGCCCAAATGCATCAGTTGGGCGCTACCCATCGCTACGCTGTTTTCTGTTTCCTACACCCTGGGAACCATGTACGCCAACAACGAACTGATAGTAGTATTTGGCTCGGGAATTTCGCTCACTTCCTTCGTTTCGCCGCTTCTGTTGCTGGCTCTTGCATTGTCAGCGGGATTCTTTGTCTTTGACGACTATGTGGTCATTCCAGCCATAGCTGCTAAAAAGGAATTGACAAAGTCAATGCTCAAGACAGGCGAGCCCACGGGTTCTGCCGATGTAACGATCCTGGGAGAAAGCCGGCGTATCGTCTGGAATATTCGTTACTACGACCGAAAAAATTCAATGATGACCGGGGTTACGCTCGTCGAGCGTGATTCAGGTGGCCGGTTCATTTCCAGACTTAACGCCCAGTCCGCGGTATGGACCGGCGAACTCTGGCGCTTTACTGGAGTCAGACGATTTTTCTGGAGAGATGGCGACCTTTCGGATACGTCTTCTACTACCTGGGAAGATGCGGCATTTGCCGAACCCCCGGAGTCTTTCAAGGGGGGGGGCAAACCCATAGGCGAGATGCGGCTCGCCGGCGCGGCAGCTCACGGCGCGTTTCTGGCACGTGCCGGCTTGCCGAGGGCTGCCCAGACCGCCGAATATTACAGGCGCTTCGCATTCGCACTCACGCCCCTCGTTGTGACCCTTTTATCCGCATCCATAGTTGGCAGGTTTAAAAAAAATGTGTTGCTCATGAGCCTGCTCATAAGCCTTATCGGAGCAACGCTCTATTACGTTGCACAGATGATGTCCATGTTGCTCGCCAAAAACGAATCGATAGCCCCTGTAGCTGGTGCTTTTGCACCGCTCGTGATTTTTGCCGTGCTGATCGCCGTGCTTTTCAAGGCACGACCCGCGTGACAGCCGGCTTCCATTCAATACGGAGGACCTGATATGGCCGCACCATCAATATTTACCGTTCATGCGCGAGATGCCAAGAGCGCTGCGCGTACAGGCGTCGTGGAGTTGCCCCATGGCAGGGTCCATACTCCCGTGTTCATGCCTGTCGGTACGAATGCTACCGTCAAGGCCGTTTCCAAAGACGCGTTAGGCGAAATAGGTTTTGAAATAATCCTCGCAAACACATATCACTTGTATTTGAGGCCAGGTCACGATTTGATACGGGAAGCGGGAGGCCTGCATGGTTTTACGGGCTGGAAAGGAAACTTTCTCACCGACTCCGGTGGTTTTCAGGTGTTTTCGCTTTCCAAACTTCGTAAAATCAGTGACGAAGGTGTAAAATTCCAGTCTCACATTGACGGTTCAAGGCATTTTTTGACTCCGGAGCTGGTTGTGGACATACAGACAGCGTTCCGCAGTGACATCTTCATGCAACTCGATGTCTGCACGCCGTGGGGAGCTGACGAAAAAGATTCGCTCAAGGCACTCACACAGACCAGCGCCTGGGCCGCGCGCTCAAAAAGCAGATGGGAAGAGACCCGCGGGGATTTTCAGGGCAAACTGTTTGGCATCGTACAAGGTAATTTCTACAAGGAGTTGCGGGCACGTAGCGCTGAAGAGATTCTCGCTTTTGATACACCCGGTATCGCCATTGGTGGCCTGTCGGTAGGCGAACCGTTTGATGTGTACGCCGAGTTGCTGGAATACACAGCGGGGCTCCTGCCTGAGGACAAGCCGCGCTATGTCATGGGCATTGGTACGCCCGAGTACATCCTGGAGGCGGTCCAGAATGGCATAGACATGTTTGATTGTGTGTTTCCTACGAGGACCGCGCGCAACGGTCTGATGTTTACTGCATATGGCCCGATTTCAATAAAACAAGCCCAGTACACCAGAGACCTTGGGCCGGCCGACCCTGAGTGTACATGCAAGGTATGCCGGGAATATTCAAGGGCCTACCTGCGGCACCTGTATAAAAACGACGAAATCCTGTTTTCAATGCTTGCGAGTTACCATAACCTTGCCTTTTTGTATGAATTCCTCAAACGCATCCGATACAGTATAGAGGGTGGGGTGTTCATCGACTTCAAGCGCGAGTTCCTCTCCAAATACCAGTCCAGGAAGTGAGATGCAAGCCATCAAGATGCTACTGTCTGTTATTCTTGTCTGTCTGGTCTTAACCGTGGCGGGTGCCGACGAGGCCGCACCAGTTGAAGATACTAAACGGCTGGACACCATATTCTATGGTATAGAGACGCAAGTCATCGAGTTGCTTGCAACGCTCAGAAGTGAAAAGAACGATCAGTACAAGGTGGAATTCCTCAAGGCCTTTGATGTTTCAACCAGCCCCAAGCTCAAGGCTGCAATTCTTGACTACTTTGGAGCCATGGAGCTCAGTGAGGCTGAGGAACGTGCAGCAGAGTTGATCCAGAAGCGTGACTCCCAGCCCGACACTCTCGTAGCATCAGCTTTTTCATACCTCATTGCCATCAAGTCAAAATCAGCACTCAGAGAAGCCGTCACCATCCTTGAAGAAGACGAGAAACGCTATGTGCAGGCTGCCATAAAGGCCATCGGCGCCGCGGGTTCCGATGATGAAGCAATTGCGCTCAGGAAAGCTTACGAGGCCGATGGCGTAGAACCAGCTGTCAAGGAAGCAATCGTGCTCGCCCTAGGTGCGATGAAATCAGGTCCCTCGTACGAGCTTCTGGCCTCCATCGCATCAAACGAGGAATCAGGAAAAACATTACGCATGTATTCGTGCGCCGCACTCGGTGATCTCGGCGATGAACGGGCGATCCCCGTGCTCGCCGGAGCCTCTGTTGCAAACGACCCGAACGTTCGTGCGTACGCGATCGCAGCTCTCGGCAAGTTCTCGGCAAAAGATGCCAGGGCGGCTGTACGTGAAGGATTGCGCGACGGTCATGTCTTGCCCCGCATAGCCGCGGCCAAGGCTGCCGGCACGTCAAGGGATGTTGACGCCATTCCTTTTCTGGAGTTCAAGGTATCCTACGATCCGGAACAGTCTGTTCGCATGTCTTCAATAACCGCACTTGCAGAAATAGGTGGTTCCAGGGCCGATTCTTTTCTTGCTGCTTTTTTACTTGAAGTAAAAAATTCCGTCCAGAACCGAAGCGCTGCACTGGGGGCCCTGATTGCCAAGGGAAGTGAAGCTTCACGAACTGAAGCCCTCAAGGTGTTTGCACTCGCACAGGCTGAAAAGGATAGGGCAGTGTTTACAGCGTTCGCGCGGGCGACGACAGCCGTCGATGACAAGAACGCCATTCCATTCGTGGAACTTCTGTTGGGTGACAAGGAATTTTCTGTAAGGCTCGGTGCTATAGCCTGGGCTGAACGAAACAAGGCAACGGAACTGGAAGGCCTTATCAAGAATATTTCAGAAACTGATACAAACGATGCTGTCAAGAAGCGGGCTGCCCAGGCGCTAGGTCGGCTCTCCTCTTAAATCAGCTTGGTTTGTTGGTCATGCTCTGGATACAGGCTGGCCCTTGCTTCCGTAATTCCCGGCGTTTCAAGGCAATGCAGCAACTTGTTGATTTTTTCCAGAGGCGGCACGTAGTGCTCGAACCGAATGATGAGCTCCTTGCCTTTGGCGGTAACCACCCGGATATCACGTCCGATGCATGATGCAACGGGGCTGTCATAGTCGGGGAAAAATTCAGGCTTTTGCGGTACGAGTGTGGCATCGATGCCATCAAAATGCAGATGTGCCAGATCGCGCGGAACTGGCAGCAGGAAAATAAGGAACGCGCTCTTGCCACCACCTACCGAAGCTCGCCCTCCCGCATGCATGGCTCGGATATTCCGTTTCCCAATATTCTGGTTCTGGTCCTGGACATGCATGAACAGACGAACGGCACCTGGGCTTGCGACTCTGGGTACATAGTGCATCGGAGCCTGACTCATGCCGTGTCTCTTTTGTGGATTGCCTTCAGATACCAGCGGCAGTTTGATTCGATGTAAACCTGGATTTTTCCAGGTTCCAAGCAAGGAAGCGGCCTGTGCCAAATCCCGCCCGGAATTATCGGTATCTTCAACTTTCAGTTTTGGTATCACGTGATGTTGGTTAGCAACCGTATTGAGCGCTTCCTGTCTTTTGCGGACTGCACTGGTTGAATCATGGGGCGTATCATTTTCCGGGTTTGCAGCGTAAGGCGATGTGTGATGCACCGTGGCTTTTTGTCGGTTGGCTGAATCGAGCAATGCGTCAACGATGGGTTCTTCAGCCTTGCGGTGTGCCCTGCGGACATAGAATATGACGAGCAGTACAGCTCCGCATGTCATAAGCAAGAGCAGTCCAAGCAAAATCAGACCGCCGGTGCTTCTGATGAATGCAGGCGTGGATGACCTTTTCAGCGTAAGGTTTACCATGGATCGTGCCGGACTCACTCTGAATCCATCCTGAAAGAGCGGTTCGAGCCTGAGTGTTATGGGTCCGGCAGGCATCGTGTCTGGCAACTTGACTTTCAGGTCTACTCGTATGGATTTTCCGGGTGGCAATTCAGCTGTCAGATTCTTGACGAGTATGTCGGTGCCATCATCCAGAAGCAGTCCAGTCATCTCTAAGGGAATCGCCAGGTTCGATCCATTGGTGATTTCAGCCTTGATACTGAAAGCCTGTCCCCGTGTTCCAAGTTCCAACGGAAATACAATTCCGTGAAGATCAACGCCGGCTTCGACGGAGGCTGCATGGTTATCAGGATCGAAGGTCTGAATATCCTGGCCAACTGCCGCGGCCACGTCAGCGAGGTAATCACCGCTGCCGGGAGCGCTCGGCAGGGCTTCTGTCCGGGCGTCGTCTCCTGCCGGGGTGCCAGCCATTACTCCGGTGGAGTCTGCAGCTCCCGTGTGTATCTGGGCTTCGCTGGAATTTGACGCACCCGGAGTCTGTGGTGAACCTGGAACTGAAGCAGGTGCGGTACCGGAGGTGAACGGAACCCTGACTATACGCATGGTCCATCCGCGCTCACGTATCCTTACAGCAGCACTGTTTATCTCGTCCCGAACGGCGGGAACGTCAAGGTTGGCGTACGGGGTTCCTGGAGCGGGTG
>CAXZAJ010000073.1:0-13644 GCA_964293355.1 uncultured bacterium | reverse complement strand
AGCATCGCGGTCAGGACCAACGCGGGGCAGATCATCGTGACGCCCGACAACGGCACACTGACGCACGTGAAGCTGCTCACCGGCATCGCCGAGGCGCGGCTGCTCAAGGAAAACACACACCGCCTCTCCGGCTCGGAGCTGTCCTACACCTTCCACGGCCGCGACGTGTACGCCTACACCGGCGCCCGCCTCGCCTCCGGCCAGCTCGCCTTTGAGGCGCTTGGCGACCGGGTTGACGTTGGCTCCCTCGTCGAACTGCCGCACGTGAACGCGGAACGGACCGGCGATACGCTCGGTGGCACCATAGACGTGCTGGACGTGCGTTTCGGCAGCCTCTGGTCCAACATTCCGCACTCGCTGTTCATCGGCCTTGGCGTGGACTACGGCAAGCGCGTGGAGGTGTCCATACGCAACGACACGCGCGAGGTGTACCGCAACACGATGGTCTACGCAAAGTCGTTTGCCGACGTGTCCATGGGCGAGCCGCTCGTGTACATCAACTCGGTGCTCAACGTGGCCGTGGCGATAAACCAGGGCTCGTTCGCGCGGGCCTACAACATCGGCACGGGGCTGTCGTGGAAAATATCGATACGCAAGGCGCCGAGGATCGTGTACGAGTAATGCGAGATTAGACAAGGACAACGAAGAGGATAAGAGGAAATAAAGAGGAGAGCAGGAAATTTGGGCACAGAGCCACGGAGAAGATGAGGTAGGAAAGAGAAGAAGAAAAAAATAAGATGAGAGAAGAGAAGGATAAGGAAAAGACTGTCGGGAAAGATTAGTATAAGAGAAGAGGCTGAGTGAGGATGAAGAGCGGGGGCGGGTTTTACAGGTTGGTGGTGGCGGGACTCGTCGGGGTGCTGGGGCTTGGTCTGTCCGCGTGCGCGCAGGGACGGGTTGAGACTCCGGTGGTGCAGGGGATCGTAGCTGCGCCTGTACAAAATGAAGCGGTCAGGCTGGACGGGGAATGGTGGTTCATGCCCCGGGGCGCAACGAGGCCCGTACTCCAGAAGGTGCCAGCGGTCTGGAACCGAGTGCAGCCGGCACGTTCGTCCGGCACCTACCAGCTGACCATCACGGGCCTCCAGGCAGGCGAGCTCCATGCGCTGCGGTTCAAGGGCCTGAACACCACCGCGGATTTTTACGTGGATTCGAGGATCATAGGAACCTGGGGCGAATCAGGCATGAGCTACGTCCCCCGCACATTCTGGTTTACCCCTGAACGGAGTACCGCCGAACTTACGGTCGCGGTTGAGAACATGGTGCAATCCGCCGGCGGCCTCTGGATGCCTGTCTGGCTGGGCAGCCCTGCAGCCATCGAGCGCGCTGCCGCCCTGGCGCAGTTCAGGGAAGCCCTGGTCATAGGCGCGATACTCATGATGGCGCTGTACCATCTTGCGCTGTACGTAATGCGGCGCGAAGAGCGCTCCACCCTGTATTTTGCCCTGTTCTGCCTCCTGACCGCCCTCAAGTCTGGCCTTGCCGAAGAGCAGCTCTTTGCTGTGCTCATCCCTGGTCTGGGGGGAACCGCCGGCATGCGGATAGCCTACCTGAGTGTCATACTGATTCCTGTTACCTTTCTGGCGTACATTTCCACCATGTTCCCGAGGCAGGGCATCAAGGTCGCACTGGTCGGACTCGTCGCGTTGGGAACCGTGCAGGCCTTCATAACCCTCGTCGCCCCCGTGTTCATACTGCAGTCATGGTTCCTGCCCTACCAGATGGCAATCCTGGCGGCTTGCCTGTACCTGGTCGTCATCCTTATCCAGGAAGTGCGGCACCATACGAAAGGCGCGCGCTTCATGCTGGCCGGATTCGCGATCCTCGTAACGGCGGCTGCCAATGACGTACTGCACGACCAGAAACTGATCAGCACATTCTATTCACTCGGGTTCGGGCTCTTCATGTTCCTGTTCAGCCAGGCCGTGACCATGGGCAGGGTATTCACGCGCAGCCTCAACGAGGCCCGCGACCTGAACGCCAACCTCGAGCAGCGGGTGGCTGAGCGGACGCAGGAACTGGAGCGGCTGTCACGGATCGACGCGCTGACCAACCTGACGAACCGACGCCACTTCTGGGTTCTGCTGGAACAGGAATGGGAGCGCTGGAAGCGCTACGGGCAGGACTTCTGCCTGGTCATGATAGACTTGGACCACTTCAAGGAACTGAACGACACGCTGGGTCACGCAGCCGGCGACGAGGCGCTGCGGAACATCGCGGCCCTGCTGCAGGCGAATGTCCGCAAGACCGACATATGCTCCCGCTACGGCGGAGAGGAATTCTGCCTCATCCTGCCGGGAACCGGCATACGCGAAGCCACGGGCCTGATGGAGAAGATCAGGCTCCTGGTGGCATCGGAGCCCCTCGTTACCCAGCCCGTTCCAACGAGCAAGACACTCAGCTACGGCATAACCCAGGCATCACGCCACAGCAGCCCCGCCGAGCTCCTCGAAGTCTCCGACCGGCTTATGTACCAGGCCAAGGAAGCCGGCCGGAACAGGGGTTTCAGCGAAGCGGAGTGAAGGCTAGCGGTTCCGGTACAGGTATTCCGGGGCCAGGTACAGGAGTCCGTCCCCGAACGCCGCCAGCTCGTCGGCGAAACTGACTGCGCGCTGAAGCGTGGCCGCGGTTGCGCCAGGAGCGGCGCCAGGAGCGGCGCTCAGGCCGGGCATCCCCGTAACCCGAGCCCCGAGCAACTCAAGCAGCGGAGAAGAGGCCATCTCGCCGGGCAGGTATTCCTGGTACCTCGCTTTTGTACCGAGCAACTCGACCATCGCGGCTTTCGCGTCTTCCAGCCCGCCGGTCGCATCGATCAGGCCATTCTCCACGGCCTCGCTGCCCAGCCAGATCTGCCCCCTGCCAAGCTCGTCCACTCTGGCCTTGTCAAGCTTGCGGCCTTCGGCGACCACATCGACGAAACGGCCGTAGATGTACTCGATGGCAGAACGCTGCACCGCCGCGTCGGCCTCGCGGTGTGGCAGGAACATATTGCCAAACTCGCCGCTGGAGCCGGCGCTGACGCTACCCGTGCCGATGCCCAGCTTCTCAAGCAATCCCGTAGCGTTGAAGTTGAGTCCCGTAACGCCGATGGACCCGGTTATGGTGCCGGCCTCGGCGAGTATCCTGTCTGCAAACGCCGAGATGTAGTAACCGCCCGAGGCCGCGTAGCTGGCCATGGAGACGACGACCGGCTTTCCGGCTTCCTTCAGCTTTTTGACTTCGCGGGCTATGTGGTCGCTCGTCAGGGCGGAGCCTCCGCCCGAATCGACACGGAGGAGCACGCCCGCGATGGTGGCGTCACCGCGGAGCGCCGCAAGCAGTTCGGCGGCGGAATCCCCAATGGACTGGCCCGCGACGCCGGGTCCTTCCACGATGTTGCCCGAGAGATGCACGACGGCAACTTTTCTGGCGATCGGGACGCCCCAGGACAGGCCTCGTTCACGGGCGTACGAGCGGAGGTCCACCATCGGCGCGCCGCTGGTCCGCTCCTTGACCACCTCGTCGAAATCATCACGGTACAGGAGTTCATCGACGAGGCCGGCTTGAACCGCCGTCCGTGGGTCGAGGTAGGGGCCAGAGCCGATGGCCGCCTGAGCGCCGGCCGGAATCCTGGGACCGCGCGCCGCATCCAGGGCCGCGTACGACTGGCCGGCGAGGCCGACGACGTAGCGTTCCAGCATCGCGCGCTCGGGCGGCGTCATGGCTGCCTCGGTAAACATGTTGTACGCGGTCTTGGTGTCGTGCGACTGCAGGTTGTAGGTCTCGATGCCGATTTTCGCGAACAGGTCTTTCAGGTACAGTGAGAAGCCAGCCACGTCGACGAGGGGAAGCATGCCGTTGGGGTCAAGTGCGACGAGTTCCGCGCCGGCCGCCGCGTACACGTACGAGAGGCGGTCCATGGCGCGGGCGTAAACGTAGACGGGTTTGCCCGCCGCGCGGAAACGCCCGAGCGAGCGGCCGAATTCCTGGGCCCTGGCGTCGGACTCGAAGCGCGGCGGTTCCACCATCACGAGGTACCCGATGGAGCGGTCGGTCGCGGCACGGTCGATGGCCCTGACGGCGAGGTCGAACCAGAGCGATACCTCGTCGCCGAATCCTGGTTCGTAGTCGAAGAGCGGTGGTACCGAGGCGAATGAGCCTGGTTCGTCGATGAGCAGAGCTACCGTTCCGAGTATCCTGCCTGCAGGCCTGTTGGCCCGCCCCATCCGCATGGACTGCCCGAAGCTGGCGGTGCCCGCGGCTGGATCTCCGCTGACCGCGGGTCCGGAATAGCCGACGCTCGATTCCATGTTCGACAGGGCGATGGAGAGGCCCAGGCCCACGGACGAGGTGCCGAAATCATAACGGCCATGGACGCTCAGCCAACTGCCGAGCACGAACCGCGCGCCGAGCCCGGCAAGAGACAGGCCCGAATCGTCGTACCGCGCGTCGGCGCTCAGGGTGAGCAGGCTATCAAGCCGCGTATCGAAGGCGAGCGGCCGGACCGAGAGGCCGAGCGTCGTACCGCTGAAGCCGTCGCCAGCCTGGTCGAGGACATCGTCCATTCTGGCCGAAACCGATACGTAGTTGACGGGACGCAGCATGAGGCCGACATCCTGATAGCCCCAGGTCGTCGATCCCGCCACGCTTCCATCCCAGCGGAACCGCAGTCCCAGGCCAAAGGAGTCGTAGTACCCGAAAGCGCTGGTCAGTTCATGCGTGCCGTCGACTCCATCGGTGCGGTACCGGTACAGGAGGCCGGGGAGGCCATACGCGAAATCCAGGGTTCCCGACAGCGTTCCACCTGAATAGGCAACCAGTTCGCCAATCGCGGCCTCGCCGCGGAAACCGAAGGCCAGAGCATCGGGAAACAGGCTCCAGGCCGCGGGATTGTCCGCATGGTCCCATACAGAGAACGGGTCCGCCGTTCCGGCTGATTGCGCATGGAGTGCCATGGCAGACAAGACGAACAAGAACAGGGCAAGCCGTATCCTGAATATAAAAGCCAATCGATGGAACATTTCAGTATCCTCCCGGGGTCATTACTATAAAAATATCGCGGATTGCGGCCAAAAACACAATGCGGGGTTGTTGGCCCGGGGTCTGTCCCCCGTTATACTGGCGGCACCATGGAAAAAACGACTGCACGAGCCGCCACACGGGCTGTACATAGAGTTCTGGCATACACCCGGAGTTTTCCGCGGCCGGTCTGGCTGCTCGTCGCCGCGACCGCAGTAGAGTCGACAGGACGGTTCATGGTCGTTCCGTATCTGTCGCTGTACATGAACAGGGCCGGCGTGAGCCTCGGAGCGCTGGGGCTGGTGCTCGGCGCGGCGCCGGTGGCCAGCGTGGTATTCGGCGCTTGGGGCGGACATCTGGCAGACCGCTGGGGCCGCAAGCCGGTGCAGATCCTCGGTGTGGCAACGAGCGGCCTTGCGCTCTTCGGCTTCGCTTTTGCCGGCACCAACGTGTACGTGCTGGCGCTGCTCAATTTCCTCAACGGCATGACGAGGACATTCTACCGCCCGGCGACCAACGCGGCCCTGGCCGACTTGTGCCCGGCGGAACGCCGCTCGGAAGCCTATGCGCTCAACCGCATCGCGCTGAACGCGGCCTTTGCTTGGGGCCCGCTGATCGGCGTTGCGATATTCATGTCGGTACCGAAGGCAGGATTCATCGTGGCCGGGACGCTCAACCTGCTCGTCGGCGTATTCATAGCCCTCGCCATCCCCGAATCGTCGGCCGGCAGGCAGAGGCTCGAAAAGGCTGCTGCGGAGCCGGGGTCTGTCCCCGTGCCGGGGTCTGTCCCCAAGCAGGTTTCAGCCTGGCGGGAAATAAGCCGCGACGGGGTGTTCTGGCTATGGACTGCCGGCATGACGCTGGTCTGGGGCGCCTACGACCTGATACAGAGCTTCCTGCCGCTGCATTTCAACGCAACGGGCGTGCCACTGTGGGTGTACGGTTCGGCGCTGACGACGAACGCGCTCATCTGCGTGTTTGCCCAGTTGCCTGCCAGCAGACTGTTGCGGGTGGCGCGCATCGGTCCTTCGGCCGGAGCCTCGAAGCTGGCATTTGCGGTGGGTTTCGTCGGCTTTGCGGTATTCAGGTCGCCGGCGACTCTCGTCGCCGCGATGCTGGTGCTGTCGCTGGGAGAGGTCTGGGGCTCGGCGGTGCAGACGCGCTTCGTGCCGGAGCATGTCGATCAGCGGCTGATGGGGCGGTATCTGGGACTGAGCGTCGTCAGCGAACTGGGCCGGGCGGTCGTGGCACCAGCCGCGGGATTCCTGATGGCCGCGGCCGGCGGCACGCCGGTGTTTCTGGGTGCAGCCGGACTCTCGATCGCCGGCGGAGCGCTGCTGTATCATGCCGGCGCAGCCCATGACAGGCTCAAGGCTAAGACCGCTCGCTACAGCCCATTATTGAATTTATAATCATTGCTCGCCCGATCCCAGTAGTCGCAATCAATGGAAGACCCGAGATCGCTCCGCTTTATACCGTACGAACGGAGGTCCGCTTCGCCGTTTTCATAGTATCGATCCTCGCCGGGCTGGAGGAAAAAACCAGGCATGTAATAATAGAATTGCATCATCTTGAGTTCGACCTCGCCGGGCAAAGGATTCTCGTAGCGACCATTCCTCAACACGACCCAGCGCCAGGAGACCGTCTGGAGTATATCTGATTCGTCGAAGGTGAACGTCGAGACGGGTATCAGGAAACCCTGATAGGAGTCTTGCGTCGTTCCGATGAAATCAAGGCTATTAAAGGTGTACTCGTCAGCGCCGATCCTCAATGCGTAATCACCGACAAATGGCGGAGCCGGGGAGGCTATGGCGCTCGATAAATTGAAGTAATACTGGGCATATATACCCCCCGGACCTTCATGAGGACTGTCATGATTCGGGTTTATTCCTGCAACCGAAGCACCTCCCGATACAGGCACATAGGTGCTCCCCAGCGGAAATCGCAGAAACACCGTTGAATAATCCGTCGGATGCGCGAAGCTCGAACCAAGCCAGAATACCAGCGTAAACTGCCGCAAGTCGTTATAGAGCGAGTCGACAGGTTTCTGCAGGGTGCCGTCGGCGGCCACGTCGCCAGCCTGGATTTGCACGTAGCGCAGCGTCGAGACTATCCATCGCCTGTCTTCATCCTGGTCGTAGATGCCGTTTCCATCGACATCAGGATTCATGATGAGCTTGGCCATCATTCCATCGAAGGTTCCATAACTCGCCAGGAGTTCCTGCTCATACCCCAAAGCCATGGAAGTAGCGGTCGGGTCGACCTGCGATTCAAAACCGGATGTTCCTGAAGCCAGCGTGCCCAAGTCCAGGTCTTGCGCGGCGTCAGCGTCTACCGGGATAGAGTGAAGGTTTGAAGTCACGAGGCTAAGGTTCCCGATAGTCATGATCGCAGATGAGGTGGATCGTGTACCACGAAGCGAAGCCTCACCCGGATTTTCTACGAATGCGACGAGGTGGACGCTACCTTTTTCAAGTTCCAGCTGGTTGAGCCCGGCCGCGAGCGGCTTTCTGCTTAAAACCGGCTGGAGTGCAGATGGATCCTTATTTGCAGTCAGGTCCAGCCTGAGATGCACGACCTCGTTAGCGGTATCTTGCCCTGTGTCCTTGCCGAGGCTCCGGGACAATCCGTCCATATCGAAGCTCAGCGAGAGTTTCGCCGGGTCGGACGAAAGGATGGGAACGTCCCCGTCTCCAGTGATATCCTGGCTTCCTGGCAGACCAGAACTACATGCAAAAAGCAACAAGACGGCCGAAAATACACTTATCAAGTTAAGCATATCCACCTCACCCGCTTTTTAGCCCGATTATTATATACCTTGTTTCGGGAGGAAGGTGAAATTTTCAGAACCGGAAGCCAGGGCACGGGGTATACGAGGTACGGGACTATAAGGAGCGGCCAGCCTCATGCCTGCCGGCGAATCGCTCCCCTGGTTCGCGCGTCAGCCCGCTAACTCCCGCACAAGCTTAAGGCAGCAGTTCTATATCGAAGACGAGGACGGCATTCGGTGGCACGACGCCGCCGGCACCAGCAGCGCCATAACCGAGTTCCGGGGGTATGACGACGATGCGGCGCTCGCCGTAACTCATGGCCATCACCGCGGTATCGAACCCCGGTATGACCTGCCCCGACTTGAGCTTGAACGTGAACGGGTCGTTGTTGCGGTCTGCCGTGGAATCGAGCTTCTTGCCGTCCGAGAGCGTCAGGGTGTACAGGATGCGGACCTGGGCGCCGAGCGAGGGCCGTATGCCGTTGCCCGTCTTGACGACCTTGTACAGGAGTCCGTCGTTACCGGCGGTCAACCCGGGCACGCGGGCCTTGATGGCCGTGAATTGCGGCTCGAGGGCGGCCTTGGCCCGCTCGCCGGCTTTGGCGGCATACGCCTTGATGTCCGCGTCGAATTGTGCCTTGTCGGCCTTGAACGCCCTGGCTTTTACGCCTTTGCGGACGATGCGGACCTGGGTCATGGTGTCGCCCTTGCGGATGGCCTGGACTGCCTGCATGCCCGACGCGACGCGGCCGAACACGGTGTAGTTGCCGTCGAGGAAGGCGGCCGGGGCCAGCGTTATGTAGAACTGGCTGCCGTTGGTGTCAGGGCCTGCGTTGGCCATGCCCAGAACGCCCGCCGCGTTGAAGCTCAGGCCGGGGACTATTTCATTGGGGAACTTGTAGCCGGGGCCGCCGGTGCCGTTGCCCTTGGGGTCTCCGCCCTGGATGACGAAGCCCGGCTCCACGCGGTGGAACACGATGCCGTCGTAGTAGGGCTTGCCGCTGGCGGAAAATGTGCCCTCGGTGAGGCCGACGAAATTGGCCACGGCGAGGGGAGCCTTGTCTGCGTACAGTTCGAGCACGATCGTGCCCCTTGCGGTCTCGATGGTGGCGTACAGGCCATCGGGCAGAGCGGCGGTCGGGTCGGCGCCCTGGGCGATGGCAAGCGAGGTGCTGAAAAGCAACATGAGAGCGCCGAGGGCGGCGCGGGTTTTGTTCAGGGTCATGTTCATCCTCCGCAGGGAGGATACGATATAGACGTTCGCGCGGCAAGTTGGTATTATACCCCCCAGGGGTATACATGCATGACCAATATCGTCATCAAAGTAACGGGCATGACCTGCGCCTCCTGCGAGAAGCGCGTGGAATCGGCCGCGAGCAGTATCACGGGCGTAATCTATCCGAGAGCTGACGCCTCGAAAAACCTGCTGACAATCAGGCTGGAACCGACGGCTGAACGGATTGCAACCGTGGGTTTGGTGGAAAGCGCCGTGAAAGCGGCCGGCTACGAGGCATCCAGCGCGGACCACAAGAGGTCTGTCCCCGGGCGGGATGCCGTACTGGCGGTCAGTGTCGGAACGGGCCTGGCGGCTGTCTTCTTTGCTCTGGACCATTCCGGGCTCGTGACCTTCGCTCCCAGACAGGGAGCCACGGTTGCAGCTCTCGCGATGAGCGGGATACTGACCTCGTTCCACTGCATATCGATGTGCGGGGGCATCGCACTGTCGCAGGCTCTCCGCACGGGGTCGGTTACGGTCTCCCGCTGGGCATCGCTCAAGTCTTCCATTATCTACAACCTGGGACGAATCACCGGGTATACGGCCATAGGCGCGCTGGTGGGTTCCCTGGGGTCAGTGCTCGATCTGGGTCCGAAGGGACGCGCGGCAGTGATGTTCATCGCGGCGGCCTTCATGGCCGTCACGGGCCTGCGACTTGCCGGATTCATGCCGGCTGGCAGGCGGCGCAGGGATTCCGCCTTTGCAAGGCTCCAGGACAGGATAGGCTCCAGAGCCGCCGGTCTAGGACCGTTTGCGGTAGGCCTGGCCAATGCGCTGATGCCCTGCGGCCCCCTGCAGGCTGCCCAGGCATTCGCGTTGGCCTCCGGGTCGGCAGCCGGTGGCGCTCTTGCCATGTTCGCCTTTTCGGTGGGCACCGTACCGCTGATGCTGGCCTTCGGAGCCGGCGGATCGCTCCTGTCGCTGCGCTTCAGGTCAGTGGCGGCGCGGGCAGGCGGCGTGCTCGTGCTGTTCCTCGGCGTGGCCGCGTTCGGCCGAGCCTGGGCTCTGGCCGGACTGGGGCTTCCTGGCTCAGGCCCATCCAGCACCGTAACGGCTACCGCGAAGGGTCTGTCCCCAGTACAGCCCAGCCTGACACCGGCAGTAGTGACGAACTCGGCCAAGCTTTCTTCAGGCAGCGCCGCAGTCGCGGTGGCAAGAGACGGCTACCAGGAAGTCGTGTTCGACCTGGCACCACGGGCGTACCGCACAATCATCGTGGCGGCAGGCGTGCCGGTCAGGTGGACGATACGGGCGGAGGCCAGGAACATCAACGGCTGCAACAACGCCATCGTGGTACCGGCCCTGGAACTGGGCAAGGATCTGGTGCCCGGCGACAACGTCATCGAATTCCTGCCGGGCCAGCCAGGTACCATCCAGTACTCGTGCTGGATGGGGATGATCCGCTCGTCCATAGAGGTCGTCGCGCCGGACGATCCCCGGCTCAGACCCGCATCATGAAATTGAATGCGCGTGTACAGCAACGAACCACTGAATTCTCCCGGAGGGAGCGACAATGAAAACTGAAACACTCGAGATACGGGGCATGAGCTGCGCGGTCTGCGCGCGGGCTACGGAGAAGGCTGCGGGGTCTGTCCCCGGCGTCAAGCTGGCCTCGGTGAACTTTGCATCGGAGAAGCTGACCGTGGAATACGACGAGGCAACAACGGGACTCGAGGCTGTCTCGGCCGCCGTCAAGGAAGCCGGCTACGAGGCGGTGCTGCCGGTCTCCATGAGGAACGCGACCGTTCCGATAGGCGGCATGACCTGTTCGGCCTGTTCAGCAGCCGTTGAAAGGGCGGTGGGCAAGGTAGCCGGCGTTTCGGTAGCCTCGGTCAACTTTGCCTCGGAGAAGCTGTCCGTCAGCTGGGACCCCGGTGTTACCAGGCTGTCAGAAATCAAGCTCGCCATAAAGGAAGCCGGCTACGAGGCGTTCGCCGCGGGCGCAGGCCCGGCGGCGGTAGACGAAAACGCACAGGCCAAGGGGCGCGAAGGGGGATGGCAGAAACAGAGGTTTGTGGTCGCCCTTGCGTCTTCACTACCGCTTCTGTACATATCGATGGGACACATGGCGGGTCTGCCCCTGCCGGAAATCCTGCACCCGATGGACTACCCGCTCAACTTTGCGCTGGCGCAGCTCTTCCTGGTGCTGCCGGCGATCTGGGCCGGGCGGAAATTTTACTCCGTGGGGGCCAGGGCATTGCTCCGGCGGGCACCGAACATGGACAGCCTGATCGCGATAGGCACGAGCTCGGCGATGGTGTACAGCGTGTGGTCGACCGTGCAGGTGGCCCTCGGCGACTTCTCGGGGGCGGAACACCTGTACTATGAGACAGTCGCGGTGATCATAGCGCTGATACTCCTGGGCAAGTTCCTGGAGGCGCGGTCCAAGGGCAAGGCCTCGGAGGCGATAAAGAAGCTGATGGGCATGGCGCCCAAGACCGCGGTCGTCGTTTCGGGAGGGACAGACCTCGAGCTTCCCGTCGAGGAAGTCTCCGTGGGCGACATCATCCGCGTGCGGCCCGGCGAACGGGTGCCCGTGGACGGGGTCATCGTTGACGGAAACGCCAGCATCGACGAATCGATGCTTACCGGCGAGAGCATGCCGGCGGGCAAGGAACCGGGGGACAGGGTTTCGGGCGCCACGGTGAACGGCCCGTCGATGTTCACGTTCCGGGCCACCGCCGTGGGGACAGACACCGCGCTGGCGCGCATCGTCAGGCTCGTCGAGGAAGCACAGGGTTCCAAGGCGCCGATCGCCGCGCTCGCAGACAAGGTATCGGGCATCTTCGTGCCGGTCGTCGTCGCCATAGCGTTCCTCTCGGCGGCCACCTGGCTGCTCGGGGGACAGAGCTTCGAGTTTGCGGTGCGCCTGTTCGTGGCGGGGGTGACGATAGCCTGCCCCTGCGCGCTGGGGCTCGCGACGCCGGTGGCGATCATGGTGGGCACGGGCCGGGGAGCCCAGCTGGGCATCCTGATCAAGGGCGGCGAGGCGCTCGAGAACGCGCACCGCGTGAGGGCTCTCGTACTGGACAAGACCGGCACCATCACCGTTGGCAAGCCGACCGTCGTGGAAGTCAAGGCGTATCCGATGGTAGCGGCCTCTGCCGGCGCGGATCAGGGTCTGTCCCCGGACGGGGTACTGGGTCTTGCTGCCGCGGCCGAAAAGGGGTCAGAGCACCCGCTGGGTGCGGCAATAGTCAGAGCCGCGGAAAACAAGGGTCTGTCCCTCGAGGCGATAGGACGGCTTTCAGCGGAGCCTGGGCGCGGTATCGAAGCGCTCATCGGCGCACGGACCGTCCTCGTCGGCAACGCCCGCATGATGGCGGAACGGGGCATCGACGCGGCGGCGGCGGATGCCGACATGGCGCGGCTCTCGGCAGATGGAAAGACCGCGATGCTGGTGGCGGTGGATGGAATGCTGGCGGGACTCGTCGCGGTAGCCGACGTCGTCAAGCCGACAAGCGCGGCGGCGATCGCGGCGCTCAGGCGGCTGGGCATAGAGACGGCGATGATAACCGGCGATTCGCGGGCCGTCGCGGAAGCCATCGGGCGCGAGGTCGGCGTCGACCGCGTGGTGGCGGAGGTGTTGCCGGAGGACAAGGCGGCGGCCGTGCGGAGCCTGCAGGCTTCAGGCAAACTGGTAGCGATGGTGGGAGACGGCATCAACGACGCGCCGGCTCTGGCGGCGGCAGACGTGGGCATCGCGATCGGCTCGGGTACCGACGTAGCCGCGGAGTCTGCCGATATCGTGCTGGCCCGCAGCGACCTGTCCGATGTGGTGGCGGCGCTCGCGCTGTCACGGGCTACCATGCGGAACATAAAGCAGAACCTGTTCTGGGCCTTCGGCTACAACATCCTGGGCATACCGGTGGCGGCCGGGGCACTGTACCTGTTCGGGGGGCCGCTGCTCAACCCGATATTCGCGGCGGCGGCAATGTCGCTGTCATCGGTGTCCGTGGTGACCAACGCGCTCAGGTTGCGGGGGTTTAACCCTAATAATAAAACAGGAAATTTGAACCACGGAGACACAAAGACACAGAGAAGAAAAGGAAAAAAATAAAGTATGGAAAAAGATCAGGACAAAGAAGAGAAGGAAAGCTGCCACTCGTGCACGTGCAGGAAGACGGAGAGGCCGGATGAACTGAAGAAATCGCTGGCGGCTCGGCTGGCGAGGATAGAGGGCCAGGTGCGTGGCATCAAGCGCATGGTGGAAGAGGACATCTACTGCGACGACGTGATGGCGCAGATAGCGGCGGCGCGCGGAGCGCTGGCCAAGGCGTCGCTCGTCGTGCTGGAACACCACATGAAACACTGCCTGATAGACAGGGTACGCGCCGGCGACGACGCCATCGTCGATGAGCTGATAGACAGCATCTCCAAGAATTTCTGACGGAGGCCAACGATGAAGACAGTCATTCAATATAGCACCGTAGCACTCGCGATCGCAGCCATGACCATACTGGCATCCTGCGGAGCAACCGACACCGTCGCCAGGTACGCTGCCTCAAGTTTCGGCAAGGCAGCGGCCGCTTCCCGAGCCTCGATCCGCCACGGGGACAGGGGACTGAAGCTCACGATTCCTGGTGGCGAGGGATTCACG
>CAXZAJ010000072.1:0-13682 GCA_964293355.1 uncultured bacterium | reverse complement strand
GTCTTGGCCCCCAGGGCGACACCGTAGGCGGCGGCAGCCCCTATGGCAGGAGCTCCGCGCACGACCATGTCCTTTATGGCGAACTCGACATCCTCGTAGGTGAGGCAGTCATAAAAAACATAGGCTCCGGGGAGCTTGCGCTGGTCTATGAGCCGGAGGCGGTCATTGACGAATTCCATGGCGACGATTGCTTGCATGCTGGCAGGATAAAGGAAAATCAAAAGACTGTCCAACCTATTGAATCTCAAGGGCAGTTTTTAAATAAGAGCACGACGGAACAGAAGGAGCCTAGTATGTGCCACACGATATACCATTTCATTGCTGGATGAGTAAATATTAGATATTCTCCTATCTTTTCTAATCAATACAACAGGCAAGACCAAGAACTGAAAACAAACTGTCCTTGACAATATTTCTATTGCAGCTGAATATGATTATATCTGCGATATTAAAAATTGAATATATAGGCAGAGGCCATTTAAAGATGCAATTGATAAGTCCGGTTATAACTATTAACAAAAATATGATAATTAATTTTTAATTTGGTTTGTTTATGGAGTTACTATGCAAAAGCAAACTATATAAACTTGATCATATATATGACATATAGAAAGGCCACTGTAGCAAGGAAGAATAGTAGCCTTGTATAACGGTCGATTAGAAAAGGAAGAATAAATGTACCGAAAGACTCTAGAATTATTCATTGTTATTTTTTCCCTTGTGTTTCTGGGCTGTGCCACTCCTGTAACACCAGAGGCAGACCAAGCAATTACTCTTTTTATCATCCCCGATGTGAAAGCTCCAGTTTCAGGCATAACGCCGGTAACAAGCATCGATACTAACCAGTACAAAGGTACAATTTCATGGAGCCCGACGTTTAGCGGCACCTTTGCGACAGCAACAGTCTATACGGCGAATCTCGCACTTATAGCCAAAGCGGGCTGGACCTTCACCGGTGTGACGGCGAACAGTTTCAAGCTAGAAGGAGCCACAACCACGAATGAGGCGAACACAGGAACAGTATTAGCAATATTCCCGGCAACAGAAGTCGCACCCGACCAAGCCATCAACGAGATGATAATCCCCGGCGTGGTAGCGCCAGTTCGAGGCGTAGCCCCAGAAACGACAGCAATCGACACCACCCAGTACACAGGTACTATTACATGGTCGCCGAGCGCAAGTGTTTTTGCGGCCAGCACCGTTTATACTGCTAATATTGTGCTGACAACCAAAGTGGGCTGGACAATGGCTGGTGTAGGAGAAAACTCCTTTTCGGTAGAGGGTGCCTCAGCAACAAATCCAACCGATTCGGGCATGGTTGTCGCAGTATTCCCAATAACAGGTTCTCCAGCGGACATTGATGTAACCTTTTCCGATGCAACGCAGGTCGGAGGCATATCGGACACTACCAGCTCAACTTCTCTTACACTGACTTTTAGTTTTGACCCGACCACTTTAGCAGCAAGCGACATAATAGTAACTGGTGCGACCACCGGAGCCTTGAGTGGTTCTGGAACAACCAGGAGTCTAACCATCGCTGCTATAACTGTCGCTAATGGAGCTACTGTATCGGTTGCAGTTGCGAGTCCTGTAGGTTATTCTATTGCTGGCTCTCCTCGAACGGCAGTGCTTTACAAAGCGCCAGTAGTAGTCTCCTTGCTGGCAATCCCCGGCGTTGTAGTACCAGTTCAAGGCTCAGTCCCAGTAACGACGGATATAGACACGTCCCAGTACACGGGCACTATCACCTGGGTGCCAAGCGTTAGTACCTTTTTGGCAACAACTGTGTATATGGCCAATATCGCACTTACAGCCAAAACAGGCTATACATTGAATGGAGTAGCGGCGAACAGCTTCACCATAACGGGAGCAACGGCGACGAATGCAGCAAATACCGGTACTGTCGCAGCGATATTCCCCGCTACAGCGGCAGCCCCAATCACATTGCTATCAATCCCCGGCGTGGTTGCGCCTGTTCGAGGTGCAGTCCCCGTAACGACAGCCATAAACACGGCCCAGTACACTGGTACGATCACATGGGCACCAAGTGCGAGCATTTTTGCGGCAACAACTGTGTATACAACGAATATCACACTCACACCCAAAGCAGGATGGACTTTGAACGGAGTCTCGGCGAACAGCTTCAACGTATTAGGAGCAACTGCCACGAATGCAGCAAATACCGGTACTGTAGCGGCGATATTCCCGGCTACATCCGCAGCCCCAATCACCTTGCTAACAATCCCCGGCGTGGTAGCGCCGGTTCGAGGTGCTATCCCGGTAACTACGAATATATACTCAACCCAATACACGGGTACAATCTCATGGTCGCCGGTAGACAGTTCATTTGCGGCAAGTACTATATATACTGCAAATATCGTGCTGACAGCCCAATCAGGATATACCTTGACCGGTGTGATAGCTAATAGCTTCACTGTGGCGGGTGCTACTGCAACGAATGCTGTGAACACAGGTAATATAGCAGCGGTATTCCCAGCAACTACAGTGCCCATACCCATCACTTTGGACACGGTCCCTGCCGGCAGTTTTCAGCGTGATGCGACGGCAAGCAACATCAGCATTATTTCTAGTGAATATAGAATGAGCGCCCATGAGATCACCAGGGAACAATTTGTTGGGGTTACCGGATTGGACCCTAGCAGAAGCTATTTTGCAGATGTGGTTAATGGACCGGTTCAAAGAACATATTGGTACCATGCTCTAGTATTCTGCAACAAACTAAGCATGGCCGAAGGTCTCACCCCAGCTTATACGATTAGCGGAAGTACCGATCCTGCAACCTGGGGTGTGGTTCCCACCTACAGTGACGCAATCTGGGGCGATGTTACCAGTTCTTGGAGCGCCAACGGCAATCGACTTCCTAGAGAGATGGAATGGACGTGGGGAGCCATGGGGGCGACTAGTGACCGTTCCAATGGCTACACGGGAAGTGGAACAAATACGACTGGCTATACCAAAGGTTATGCAGGAAGTACCGAAGCTGGTGGAGCACAGGTAAATATTGGCGATTATGCTTGGTACAATGTAAACAGTAACAGTACAACCCACACGGTGGGCGGAAAAACTGGCAACGAACTAGGTTTATACGACATGAGCGGGAACGTCAGCGAATGGTGCTGGGACTCGTATGCTGTTTATACCACAGGAACATTAACTGATTACCGGGGAGCGGCTTCGAGCGGCCAACGCGTCATACGTGGTGGCGATTGGGACCCATTCGAGGATTCGGCTCTTTACCGAGTGGCTTACCGATATTCCGTAGGTCCAGGAAGCTTGGGCAGCACTTTCGGATCCCGAGTTGTGCGCCCCTGAGTTTTACATACTAAACTATACACCGGCTAAAGCCAGTGTATAGTTTAGATTTTTGACTATGGTTCACAACAGTACGAACAGTTTCCACCCGAAACGATCTACTATTTATTTACCTTTAGGTACGAGGATTTCACTAACTATTGGAGTTCGTTGCTAAATATTTGGTATCCGAACGCATTTTTCCGACTGGTCAAGAATTCCGATAAGTTAAGTTCTATCTATATGGTATCCATTTTTTTTATTCCCTTGGAGAAAATATTTTCACTAATCAAGTTTCAAGACTGATTATTCTTCTTGAAGATTATAACCTTTTGTATCGCAGTTATGATGTCCCCACCCTTCTGCAAGAGAATGCGATACAAGTACCATCATGTCTGAAATTGATGGAATTCGAGCTTGGCCTCTTGCGCCTTGTAAATTTCCATTGGGTCTACGCCAGATAAAGCGATAGCCATTCTCTTCTTCGCCTACACCATATTCATATCGACAGTATTGAAAACAAAGAACCCATTTTTCTAGTTCTGGTTCTCTCATTTTTGTTTCATTAAGAATTATCACTCGTGCTTGACCCATATCGACCTCCTTATAAGCTAATTATATGATACTTATATAGGTCTTATCAGTCAACAAAACTACAAATGCGAATTTTCGACTGCGCAAGTGGACCTTGTCGATAATCTCCCGAATGTTCCAAAGCATGGCCATGCGGCATCGGTGGTAAATAGGTTTACAGTGTCATCTCGCGCCTTGTGCAAAGATAAAGTACTCTGGGCTTTTTAGATTACATAATAAGTACGACTTGTTTAAAAACCTGCAACTTTCCAATGCTCAGTCTAAAACTAGCGAAAATCTGAGATATCTCTATACTAGGCGACTTGGACTGCCGGACAATAATCAGCTTTCTACAATCTTCATCATGGGCACTCTACATCTTTGTGGTACTCATGCTTTACCCTTGAAATAAAGGTTTATTCTGCTGGAATTGGTTTTGTTGGTGATCTGGTTCGGACTCAGTCCAGAACTTTCAATACGATTCAGCTCGATGTCTTTGCATTAGGCATGTTTCAAAAATATTATATTGAAATTTTTCAGTGATCTAAAACTCGTTTGGCTAGATCCATCCGTTACTGGCGTACTTAAGAGCCTATAGTGCGGCTTCCTGTACTGTGGACCCCTTGATCTACTCGTCAGGCAAGTCTGTCAGATTGAAGCTTCGCCGTTAAGTGCTGGCATGGGCTTTTGCTTTCACCGGTAGCTGTACAGAACAGAGATCATGATCGCTTTTATAAGACATTCCGCTTAAAGTTGCATACAGATTACCCGTTCATCAAGCACTGTGTGGACCAGTATTGACGAAAAAGACTTTTCTGTCCTTCAGACTTATGCATACAACCTATTTTCACTCCCACTCTATGGTCGCCGGCGGCTTTGACGACACGTCGTAGACGACACGGCCAACGGCTGGTACCCGGTTGGTTATCATCGCGGAGATGGCCAGCAGGTCCTTCATGGGGAACTCGTAGACGTCGGCGGTCATGCCGTCGGTGGAGGCAACGGCGCGCAGGGCGACCGTCCAGCCATAGCGGCGCACGTCGCCGGCCACGCCGACCGAGCGGACCGGGAGGAGCACGGCAAAGGCCTGCCAGATGCTGTGGTAGAGTCCGCGGGACTTGAGTTCACTGATATAGATGTCGTCTGCGGCACGGAGCGTGTCGCACTTTTCCTTGGTTACCTCACCCAGGACGCGCACGCCCAGTCCAGGCCCGGGGAAGGGGTGGCGCGATACGACGGCCTCGTGTACGCCCAGCACGCGGCCGAGCGCTCGCACTTCGTCCTTGTACAGACGGTCAAGCGGTTCGACGATGCGGCCTTCTGCGCGCTTCTTTTCCACCAGTGGCGAGCGTACGTTGTGGTGGCTCTTGATGACGTGGGCCTTCTTGCCAACGCCCTTGCCGGATTCTATCAGGTCGGTGTACAGGGTGCCCTGCGCGAGGAAGTAGTCCTCCCCCAGGCCGAGCCGCTCCACCTCGCGCTGCTGCACGGTAATGAACATGTCACCGATGATGCGCCGCTTCTCTTCGGGATCGGAGACGCCGGCGAGCGCAGACAGGAAATCCGCTTCAGCGTCCGCCCGGCGGATATGCCGCGCGCCGAGCGCGCCGAGGATTTTCATCACTTCGACGCTCTCGTCCTTGCGCATCAGGCCGGTATCGATGTAGAGGAGGTGCACCCGCTCGGGGCCGAGGGTCTTGAGTAGAAGCGCAGCCGCGACGGTGGAGTCGACGCCCCCGGAGATCAGGAGGAGTACCGGGGAGATGCCGACGCGGGCCTGCAAGGCGGTACGTTCCTCGTCGATGTAGCGTTCCATGCTCCAGGACTTCTGGCAGGCGCAGATGCCGAACACGAAGTTGGCCAGTATCTTCTGCCCGTGCTCGCAGTGCGTGACCTCGGGGTGGAACTGCACGCCGCGCAGGGGCAGGCTCTCGTGCACGATGGCGGCCGCGATGCCGTTGTCGGTGGCAGCGACGGCGACGAAGCCGGGGGCCAGTTTCTCTATGGAGTCGCCGTGGCTCATCCAGCTCTGGAACTCGGCCGGCACGCCGTCGAAGAGCGGATCTACGGCAGTGATGCGCACGGGCCTGCGGCCGTATTCGCGGTCGGCCAGCGTGGCCACTTTTCCGCCGTGGTCGTGCGTCATCCGCTGGGCACCGTAACAGATGCCCAGCACCGGCAGCCCGAGGCTATAGACGGCCTGGTCGGGCACCGGCGCGCCGTCGTCATACACGCTGGACGGAGAGCCGGCCATGATGATGCCCTTGACCCCGGCCAGGCGCGCTGCTGTCAGCGGCGCGTCGCCGGGCGCAATGTCGGTGTAGACGCCCAGCTCGCGCACGCGCCGCGCGATGAGCTGGGTATACTGGCTGCCGTAGTCGAGTATCAGGACCTGATCCACGGGCTCTTCCTGACGAAGGTGTCGCGGCGGTCGTAGCCGACCGAGATGATGTCTATGGAGGTCTCGGTATATTCCTCTATGAACGACACGTAGTCGCGGGCCTCGCGCGGCAGGTCGTCGAACTCGCGCACTTCCTTGAGGGAGGTCTTCCAGCCGCGGAAGCTGCGGAGCACGGGCTGGGCGTCCTGGAGATCGCGGACCGACGCGGGAAAGTACTCCACTATCTTGCCGCGAATTTTGTAGGCAACGCAGGCCTCGAAGGTCTCGAGGGTGTCGTACACGTCCAGGTGCGTGAGGACGAGCGAGTCTATGGAGTTGGCCAGGCAGGCGTAGCGCAGGGCGACCAGGTCCAGGTAGCCGCAGCGGCGCGGGCGGCCGGTGGTCACGCCGTATTCGCGGCCGGTGTCGCGTATGAACTGGCAGAGGCCTGACTGGCTGTCCGCATTGAATTCGGTGGGAAACGGTCCGTTGCCCACGCGGGTGGAATACGCTTTGAAGACGCCGAGCACCTTGTTGAGGCGCCGGGGGCCGATTCCTCCCTGGGTCACGGCGCCCCCCGCGCCTGACATGCCCGAAGAAACATACGGGTAGGTGCCCGCGTCGAGGTCCAGCAAGGCTCCCTGCGCGCCTTCAAACAGGCAATACGTGTTGCGGTGGCCGGCGAGGAAATTGGTAAGGTCTACGGAGAGCGGCGCCAGCTTGTCTCGCCAGGTCTTTATGAAAAGCACATCGTCCGCCTCGAGGTTCTCGAGGCGTTCATCATCAAAAAGGTCTGCGAGCCTGACGCCGTCGCGGGACGACTTCATGGAATACGCCACGCCAATGCCGCGGCCGGTGGTGCCGATGGGGCGCTTGCGGGCTGCCTCCATGGCCTTGTCCAGTGCGCGGTAGCTGGGAAGCACGATGTGGGCGCGGTCAGAGATGAACACGCGGCCTTCCCAGTCTATGCCGCGCTCGGCCAGCATGCCGAGTTGGGTGAAGAGGGCCTCGGGGTCTATGACCATGCCCGTGCCAAGGATGACGCGCTTGTCCGGATAGAGCACGCCCGAGGGAACGAGGTGGAGCGCAAACTGCTCGTCACCCCGTACGATGGTGTGCCCCGCGTTGGCGCCGCCCGAGAAGCGGACGATGATCTGCGCGTCGGTCGCCAGGTAGTCTACAATCTTGCCTTTGCCTTCGTCGCCCCACTGGGCTCCAATCACCGCTACATTCATGCCGTTCTCCTTGCTTTGCTGGCGCGATGCGTCATGCTCGCGAATAGTTGGGGGCTTCTTGTGTTATGGAAACATCATGGGCATGGCTCTCGCGGAGCCCTGCCGAACTTATTCTTACGAATTTGCGGTATTTCCGGAGCGTTTCAAGGTTGGGGCAGCCGGTGTAGCCCATGCCCTTGCGCAAGCCCGCGACCAGCTGGTGGAGATAGTCGCGCAGTTCGCCCTTGTACGGCACGCGGCCTTCTATGCCCTCGGGTACGGGGGTCTCGTCCTTGCTTATCTGATAGCGGTCTCCGGAGCCGGAGCGTATGGCGCCCATGGAGCCCATGCCGCGGTATTCCTTGTAGATCCTGCCGTCGTAGATGATCTCGGCACCCGGCGCTTCCTTGAGGCCCGCGAACAGGTTGCCTATCATCACGGTGGAGGCACCGGCGCCTATCGCCTTGACGATGTCGCCTGAGAACTTGATGCCGCCGTCGGCTATGACCGGGATGCCCGACTTGTCCGCTTCCTCCGCGCAGTCCAGCACAGCGGTAAACTGAGGCACGCCGATGCCGGCGACGATGCGCGTGGTGCAGATGGAGCCGGGGCCGATGCCCACCTTGACCGCGTCGGCGCCGGCGTCGATGAGGCGCCTGGTGCCCTCTGCAGTGGCGACGTTGCCGCCCACGACGAGAATGCTGAAGCGCCGCTTGATGGCCGCTACCGCGTCGATGACGCTCCTGGAGTCGCCATGGGCGGTGTCCAGCACCACGAAGTCGCAACGGGCCTGCAGGAGGACCGGTACGCGTATCTCGAAGTCCTGGGGCGAGACGGCCGCGCCGACGATGAGCCTGCCGGATTTGTCGGTTGCGGCATCGGGGTACAGTTCGTGCTTCTCCATGTCCTTGACGGTGATGAGGCCGCGGAGACGACCCTCGGCGTCCACCACGGGGAGCTTTTCTATGCGGTGCTCGTCGAACTTGTCGCGGGCGCTCTTGGTCGTAGGTTCGCCCGATTCGACGACAAGATCGCGGGTCATCGCATCGCGAACCAGTGCCTCGTCCTCGCGCCTGAAACGGAGGTCGCGGGCTGTGATGATGCCGACCAGCTTGCCGCCGGGGCCGAGCACGGGCAAGCCCGTGACGCGATGGCGTTCCATGAGGGCGCGCACGTCGCGTATGGTGCGGTCTTCTTCTACCGTAACCGGGGATTCTATGATCCAGTTGAGGTAGCGCTTGACGTTGGCCACCTGGGCGGACTGGGCTTCTGGGCTGAGGTTGCGGTGTATGACGCCGGCGCCGCCCTGCAGGGCGAGCGCTATTGCCAGCCGGTCTTCGGTGACCGTGTCCATGGCGGCGCTCAGGATGGGAGCGTTGAGCCACAGGTCGCCGGCGAGGCGGGAGCGCACGGAGGCTTCCTTGGGAAGGATTTCTGAATAACCGGGGAGCAACAGAACATCGTCGTAGGAAAGGGTCTCGGGAATGACCATGGGGTCTCCTCGCCGACTGGCGGCTGTACAGGGCTCGAACTGGGAGCGAACGTTTCTCAGGCGCTTTTTTGTGAGGATGGCTCGTTAGTTTTGGATTGCATAACGGGTTATACCCTGAAAGCTAAAGGCGGCGCAAGGCGGGGTTTCTTCAGGTAAGATTATTCCCTGGAATACACCTCGAAGCGGCGCGTGGCGCTTGAACCATGCTGGTCCATGACGACGAGTTCGTGAGCTCCGGGCGCCGGACGCGCCTGCACGCGGTGGTCGCCTTGCGTCTCGCCCAGATAGTCGCCATCGATGTGCCAGAAAAGGCGCGCGCTTGCGTTACGGTGCACCGCCCTGAACACGGCCATACCGGGGCTGCCGTCAAGCTCTATCGGCACAAAAATCGACGCTCCATCTTCTGGCGCGATGAATTCGACGATGCCAGCCTCGTATCCGGCCATGCCGGGAGCCCAGGGCGGTAACGGGCGGTAGCCTATGGTGGAGCGGGAATAATACCACTCCATCGCAGGCGGCAGCACGAAGCGGCGTTCGCTGCGGACGCCCAGGGTACCCGCCGCTTCGGCACGAACGCGGGAGGCCCCGTCTTCGCTCAGGTGCACCAGTGTGCAGTAGGGGCAGCTTGCGTCCGTCACGGCATTGGCAGGCACCAGGGCGCGGCTGGTTTCAGCGCAGTCAGGACCGGCTATGAAGCCCGAACTGGAACACACCGTTTCATAGCGGAGGTCTGCCCGCGGTTCCTCGAACCAGGCTGACCGTGGCAGCGACTGGAAGACGTTGAAGAGCAGCGGGGCGGCCGCGTCGGTGCCCTTGAGTTCCGGCCGGCCTTCCCCGTCAGCGTTTCCGGCCCAGACCGCCACAACGTAGTCAGTGGTGACGCCTATGGCCCACGCATCGCGGGAGCCGAAGCTGGTGCCGGTTTTCCAGGCTACGCGGCGGGTGCTGGCGTATTCCTGCCAGCTGGCCTCGTCGCCGGGGCGAGCCACGCTGACGAGCGCCTCGAGGGTAAGCCAGGCCGCGCCAGCGGAAAACGGCGGGTCGTAGCGGTTTAGAGTGGCCGGCGAGGCTTTACGCCACGAAGCGCCGGCGAAGGGCGTTGCATCGGGGCCGGGCCGAGTTCTGGCACCTGATTTTGCGATGCGGGCGAGCGCAGCGTATGCGGCCGCGGCATCAAGAAGCGTCGTTTCCGCACCGCCAAGTATGAGCGTCAGCCCGTAATCGGCGGCGGCGCGGTTCAGGGTGGAGAAGCCCAGCCGCTTGAGCAGCGACGCGAAGCGTTCCACGCCATAACCGCGTAGCAGCCTGACGAAGGGCACGTTGAGCGACCGGGCCAGCGCTTCGTCCGGGCGTACTGCGCCCGCGTAGCTCTTGAGGTTGTTCTCCGGGCTGTACGAACCGACTCGTGTGGGAATGTCCGGCACGAGCCGCGCGGGCGTCAGTTCGCCCGAATCGAGCATCGCGGCGTACAGGAACGGCTTGAGTATGCTGCCTGAACTGCGGGGAGCCGCGGCGCAATCCACCCAGGAGGCAGCCCGGGGATCAACACCGGCGTCTGAGTCCCGGAGTGCCGTGCGGCCTGCAGGTACATTACCCACATAGGCGGCTACCGAGCCGTCATCGACGCGAAGCACCACGGCGGCCAGGTTCCTGATGCCATTGCGTGCCAGCCTGGCGGCATGCCGCGAAACCGACTCGCCGAGCGCCTGCTGAAGCGCAACATCCAGTGTGGTTTCTGTGTTGCCGGGGCCCGCCTTCGCCAGAAGTTGCGGTGCCAGGTTTGGCATGGACTTGGGCGATTCGGGCAAGGGTTCCGCGAGCGCTGATCGGTATTCGTCCCCGGTCATCAAACCTGCATCCGCAAGACGTTGCAGGAGGGCGTCGCGCTTGCGGCCGAGTTCTTCGCGGGATCGACCAGGATGCACGAGCCCGGGGCTGTTGGGCAAAACGGCCAGTGTTGCGGCTTCTGCCCAGGTAAGGCTGCCAGCCGATCGGCCGAACCACCTGAACCCAGCCGCCTCGAGCCCTACGACGTTGCCGCCATACGGTGCCCGAGCGGCGTACAGCTCCACGATCTGTGCCTTGGTATGCGTCAGTTCCAGACGCACGGCCAGCCACAACTCGACCAGCTTGGCGGCGAGATTGCGTTGCCCGCGGGCACGGGACAGGCGCGCGGCCTGCATGGTAATCGTAGAGCCGCCGGAGACCACCCTGCCCGTCTCGGCGTTGGACAGAGCGGCCCTGAGTATAGCCAGCGGGTCGAAACCCGCGTGGCCGTAGAACCGCCGGTCTTCATAAGTCACCAGAGCTGACGCGTACCTGTCCTGGGCGGGTGCCGATGATGCCAGCCGCCACTGCCCGTCCGAGGCCACCGATGCGCCAAGCAGCACCCCCGATTCCGCGTACAAGGCCCGGGAATACTCCGGCTTTCGTTCCGCCACCGGCTCCACCGCCAGCAACAAAAACGAAAACAGCGCCACGCCAGCCAGGGCAGGTGCCACACCACTGCGACGCGCCCAAAGCGCGGTTATGCGTACGCCGCGGGCCACACGCCGCGACACCGTTAGCCTAGACGCGGCCTTGAACAGCCGCCTTGCAATCAAGGCCTAAGACCACGGCTGTTGGGATTGCCCTTCGGCGGAGCCGGTGGTACCGCCAGTCGCCGCCCCGGAATGACAGCGAGTATTTCAGGTGCATACATCGCCTCCGCGGTTATGGCCGGCAAGAAAAAATCACCCTCGTACGTCTTGTTCACATAGAACCTGAATTGTTTCGTCTCGCCGCGCTTGAGATCAAAATAGGTCATCACACGGTCATCCCTCGTATCCTGATAGTCGTACAGCGAGGAGGCCGAATCGTCATCGTCTCCCGAGCGGCCGATCCGCAGATTGGCGAGTTCCCAGCCAGACGGAGTCCTGAAGGTCAGTGCCGTGTCAGACAACTCCTCCCCGCTCGTGTTGCGCACGGCAATCTCGACGATCAGGTCACTGCCGAACGGCACTTTACCCGGATCGACAACAGCGTCTGACGCATCCAGATACCGCGCACTCAGCGAGAGTCCCTGCGACCGGCTCTGCTCCTCCCCGGGTCTGGGAGTTCCCGTCGCGACGACGCGGGCATACACCGGCGTCGAGCCGTCGTTGCGCAGATCTACCGCCAGAAGCCCCGCGCCCGCGGCAAGCGGAACGCGGGCCATGGCCTTTGACAAGGCCACCGTGCCGGAACCGCCGTCGTACCTGTAGCTCACCGAAGCCGAGCCTCTGGAGGCTTGCTTCATGTACGGCAGCGACGCGATCAGCGCATAGCTGAGGTCCTGGGTTGACCAGCCTTTTTCCGAGGAAAGGTCTTCAGCGATCCGCTTGAACAAAGGCAGACCGCGTGCCGTATCGCCGAGCACGTTGAACGCGTCCAGCACGATGGCGCGGTCACGAAGTTCGGAGCCGTACACCCGCTCGATACCAGGATAGCGCTTCACATCGGCCGGAGCGTCGCGCAGTATCGACATGGCACGGTCGCGCAGGCTGGACAGGGCGTACGCGGCTGCAAGCTGGTAGAGCGCCGCGGCAGGATGCGGCCCGTACTCCATGAATCGGTTCATCGACGCGATGTCGGGCTTGCCGGCCAGCGCCAGCACGTATAGCCGGTAGGCCTGCTCCGACTTTGCAAAGTCGGCCTGCGCGTTCCATGCAGAACTCTGGGTCTTCAGGTACGCCAGGGCCGGATCCATCAGGGTGTCCGGCACGGTAAAGCCCTGCCGTTTGGCCATGGTCAGGAAGTGCGTGACATAAGCCGAGAGCCAGGGGCTTTCTTCATATGAACCGGGCCAGAACACGAAACCACCCGAAGTCGTCTGGAATCCGGCCATCTTCGTTATGCCGGCGGCGACGTTGGCGCGAGCTGCCTCGGCCTGCTCCGGCGTCAAGCTCATCGCATCGGCCAGGAACAGCTGCGGGAAGGCCTTGCTCACCGTCTGTTCACCGCAACCATGCGGGTAACCGAGCAGATAGGCCAGCCTGCCGGACAGGTCTATCGGCGGTACGAGCGACAGCTCGAGCCAAGCCTCGTTGGAGCCGGCGATGCCAGGCAAGGTGGCCTCGATGGCACCCGCGGCTTTGGCAGCGAGCATCGTTTCCGTTACCGTGGTTACAGGTACGGCGGATGACCGGACCTGGATATCGACGCTTTGCCGGGAGACGCGCCCGCCCGGCCCCATGGCTTCTACAGACAATCGTACCGCACCGACCTGTTCCGCCACACTCAGCTGGAACGAGGTTTCCTGTTCTCCCTCAACCTGGAAAGTCACAGTTTTGGTTGCGGAGCCGACGATGGCTGCGTCTCCCTCAACCTTGAGTGTCACGGTAGCTTGCGCGTCCTTGCCCATGAAGCCGAGCAACGAAACCGGCACCGTAACCTTCTCGCCGGGACCGAGCACGCGGGGGGCCGTCAGGTAGGCCATCAATTCGGAGCGTACCGGCACCTCGGTCTCCGCCTTGCCGTACGCGCCATCGGGCGTGCCTGCCACCACCATGAAGCGCACAGCGCCCACATAGGCCCCAAGCTCAACTTCATGGCTGGCCTTGGCACCTCGGCCCAGCATGAACGGCCCCAGGTACTTCACGACCGGCGGAAAGCGGCTCAACTTGCGCGTGCCGCCTGGGTCGCCGAACTCTGAACCGCCTATCGATATAAGCGTCTGGAGCTTGCCTGAATA
>CAXZAJ010000071.1:0-13716 GCA_964293355.1 uncultured bacterium | reverse complement strand
GGGCCCGGGCTGGTTTTCCCGGCCTTTCCCCCCCGGGTTAGCGGGTTTTCCATGCGGGAACACACCCGGGCAGCAAGCGAGGCGCCAGGCGCCCCTCCCTCCCTCCCGGGAGCAGATATCTATTTCTTCGTGGCCTTTACGGGTTTTGCCGCTTTGGCAGCCTTGGTTTTTTCCGCTGTGGGCTTTGCGGTAACGGGCTTTGCAGCCGAGGGTTTCTCCGCGGAAGTCTTTGCAGCTGAGGCTTTTGCAGCCGCGGGCTTGGCGGTCGAGGTCTTTACCACCTTGGACTCCAGACCGGGCTTCCGGGCAAGGGCCAGCAGGGCGGTTACGACCTTTTTGCCTTCTTTGCGCGGATCATACCCGTCGACGTTTTCAAGCCAGGCGTACATGATCTGGAACAGTGCGCCGATGAAAGCCGAGGTAAAGGGCTCCTGCTCGACGGCGGCAGACAGCTGACCCGCCGACTTGGCTTCCTTGAGGCAATCCAGTACGGCGGCCCGAAGCGAGGCATCAAGCTTCTCCACCATGGACTTGAGCTTGGGATACTGCCTGTAGATGGGATCCGGTTTGGCGATGATGTAGGCAAAATCAGGATAGTCTTTGAGTATGGCGAGTATCCTGTCCATCGAAGCTTCAAGTCTATCGAGCCCTGTATACTCGGCATCCTTGAAGCTTTCAACAAATTTGCCGTAAAACAGCTCGGAAACGGCAAACAACGAGATGAAAACGCCATCAACACCATCAAAATGCCTGAAGATGGCCGGTTCGGTGACACCGGCTTTTCCCGCGATGTTCTTGAGGGTGGCCGAGCGTGGGCCTCGTTCCCGCATGACGACGGCTGCTGACCTGAGTAGCGCCGATTTGGCTTTGGAATACGGCCAGTCATCTCCGAAAATTGTCTCTTCTTTGCTCATGTCCACGTGAAACTCCTAAAAAGTGTGTAGAGGCATTCATGCACATATGATATAAAACGCACGACTTATAGTAAGTAAATAATACTTAAATGTCAATCTTAAATAAAACATAACAAAAAAAGGACTCCAGGCAAGTTGCCGGAGTCCTTGACTGCTAAAATGGTCTGGCTTCTAGAGTCCTTCTCCCAGATATGCCTTTCTGACGCCGTCATCCGCGAGCAGTTGCCTGCCTGGACCAGACATGGTTATTCGGCCAGTCTCCAGGACATACCCAAAGTCGGCAATTTCAAGCGCTGCCTTAGCGTTCTGCTCCACCAGCAGTATCGTCGTGCCTTCCGCCGCGATGGTGCGCACGATGTCAAAAATCATCTTGACGATGAGCGGCGCCAGCCCCAATGACGGCTCGTCCATCATCAGGAGCTTGGGCCTGGACATGAGCGCGCGGGCTACCGCGAGCATCTGCTGTTCTCCGCCTGACATCGTGCCAGCCTTCTGCTTGCGCCGCTCTTCGAGCCTAGGAAAGAGCTGGAACATCTTGCGCTTGTCAGCCTCAACGCCGGCCTTGTCGGTGCGGGCAAAGGCGCCGAGGGCCAGGTTTTCCTCCGTGGTAAGGTTGGGGAATATCCTGCGTCCTTCAGGCGCGAGCACCACGCCGCGGCGCACGATGTCTTTGGTGGCAAGATTGACCAGGGATTCGCCATTGAGGGTGATCGTGCCGGAACTCGGTTTGACCAGGCCGACGATGGCCTTGAGCGAAGTGCTCTTGCCGGCGCCGTTCGCACCTATCAGCGTCACGATCTTGCCTTCAGGCACCTCGAACGAGGCGCCTTGCAGGGCGTGGATGCCGCCGTAATGGACGGACAGGTTCTCTATGCGCAACATCAGTCCACCCCCAGATAAGCTTCTATGACCTTGGGATTCCTGCGTATCTCGTCGGGTGTGCCATGGGCTATGGTCACGCCATAGTCCAGCACGTACATCCGCGAGCAGACGCCCATCACGACCTGCATGTGGTGCTCGATGAGCAGTATCGTCAGATCGTACTGGTCCCGGATCTTTCCGATAAAATCCATAAGTTCCAGCGATTCCTGCGGATTCATGCCCGCGGCTGGCTCGTCGAGGAGCAGCAGCGACGGTTCGGTTGCCAAAGCCCTGACAATTTCCAGCCGGCGCTGCTTGCCGTACGGTAATGACGTCGACGGTTCGTGGGCCTGGTCAGCCAGCCCCACAGAATCCAGGAGCGACATCGCAAACTCCCGCGATTTCTTTTCTTTTGCGCGGTAGCCGGGCAGATGAAGGGTCGACGCGAACACCCCTACGTGCATGCGCAGATGGCAGGCTACCAGCACATTCTCGAGCACATCCATGTCCTTCCAGAGCCTGATGTTCTGGAATGTCCTGGCGATGCCGCGCTCGGTGATTCTGTGCGGTTTCGCTCCCGTCAGGTCTTCGCCCTTGAAGATGACCTTGCCCTCGGTGGGCTTGTAGACGCCGGTTATCGTATTGAATGCCGTCGTCTTGCCGGCGCCGTTCGGTCCGATGAGCCCTACGATCTCGTTCTTGGATATCTGGATGTTCAGGTCCGAGACGGCCGTCAGGCCTCCGAACCTCATGCTGACGTGTTCGGTCTTGATCATGGGCGGCCTCCATTCATGGATTTTTTCCCGCGCCTGAACATGCCCAGGACGCCATCCCACGAGAATTCTTTATTGCCCATCAGTCCGCGCTGCCTGTAGAGCACGACGATCATAAGCAGTATCGAGAAAATGACCATGCGCAATCCCGGCAATCCGTTCGTCTTGAAGAACACCAGGTTCATGGGCATGTCCAGGAAGCGAAGCGCTTCCATGAGCACCGTCACGATGATGGCGCCGAGCACCGATCCGGTGATCGAACCGTTGCCACCCAGCACGACGATGAGCAGGATGTTGAAGGTGAGCATGAGCGTGAACATCTTGGGGTCTATCGTCGTGATGAGGTGCCCGAGCAGCGCCCCGCCGATACCGGCCATGAAGCTGGAAATGACGAAGCTGGTCGATTTGACCCTGAACACGTCAATACCCATCGCTTCGGCCGCGATTTCATCATCCCGCACCGCCTTCATCGTCCTGCCGTAGCTTGAGCGGACGAGCGCAAGCATGAACACGACAGCGATGGCCGCGCAGATCCATACTACCCAGGTGGTAGAGTACTTGGGGATGGCCTTGAGACCCTGCGCGCCGTTGCTGACGTTCTGTATGTTGGTGATGATGACGCGGATGATCTCGGCGAATCCGAGCGTCGCTATGGCCAGGTAGTCGTCGCGTAGCCGGAGTGCCGGGACTCCGATGACCACGGCCGCCAGTGCCGCGCAGAGTCCCGCGACGATAAGCGCAATCGGGAACGGAAGCTGAATTTTTGCCAGGACAGGCACGATGGGCTCGAGGAAGAAGTTCATTTCCTTCTGCGCGGGAGTCATGGTCAGGATGGCGCTGACGTATGCGCCTACCGCCATGAAACCCGCGTGGCCCAGCGAGAAGAGGCCGGTAAAACCGTTGAGCAGGTTCAGCGACAGGGCCAGGATGATATAGATGGCCGACAGGTTGAGTATCCTGACGGTGAATCGTCCGAGTACGGCATCGGCGAGTCCTACGGCGGTCGCGAGGACCACGAGGCCGGCGATGGTCAGTATGGTATTTCGTTTCATGGCATCACACCTTGACCGTCTGGTTCTTGCCCAGCAGTCCTGCCGGCTTGACGAGGAGCACCACGATCAGCAGCACGAACGCGAAGGCGTCGCGGTAGCCGGTAAGCTCCGGAAGGAACGCCACGATCATGATCTCTATCATGCCCAGGAGGAACCCTCCGAGCACGGCGCCCTGGATGTTGCCTATGCCGCCTATGACCGCCGCTATGAAGCACTTGAGGCCGGGCATGACGCCCATGAGCGGGTTCAGCTGTGGATACTTCATAGTCCACATGATGCCGCCGACGCCAGCCAGGAGCGAACCTATGCCGAAGGTCAGCGATATCGTCTTGTTCACGTCAATGGCCATCAGTCGGGCGGCATCCAGATCCGTGGAGACCGCGCGCATCGCAAGGCCGGTTTTGGTGCCGTGGACTATCCACAGCAGCGCGGCGAGCACCACTGCGGTGATCACCGGGATGAAAAGGCTTACCGAGAGCATCGAGACCGAGCCGAAGCGCACGACGGTGTCGAACAGGGGTATGCTCGGAAAGCTCTTGGGGCGGCCGCCGAACAGCACGATGCCGACGTTCTCTATCAGGAACGACGCGCCTATGGCGCTGATCATTACCGATATTTTAGGCGAATCGCGGAGCGGACGATACGCTACCCGTTCGAGGCCCATACCAAAGGCTGCCGTCAGGGCCAGCGCGACGACGAAGGCGACCCACCAGGGCATGGCCAACGCGGTTACCGCATAGAACGCGAAGTAGGCGCCGAGCATGAACACGTCGCCGTGGGCAAAGTTGATCAGCCGGAGTATGCCGTACACCATCGTATAACCAATCGCGATGAGCGCGTAGAGGCTTCCGAGGCTCAAGGCGTTGGTCAATTGCTGGAAGAAGGTCGATATTTCCATCGTCGTCGGTCCTTGCGCCGCGGTAGAGCGCGGCTATCGAGAATCGGAACGCCCGCGGCAACCCGCCGTAAAGCGAGGTGCCACGGGCGTCCGGCGCGGGCTGTACAGCGCCGCGCGACGGATGCGTTGAACTGGATTACGGAGCGACGGTCGTCTTGTAGACGAACTTGCCGCCCTTTACTTCCTTGATGACGGCGCTCTTGATCGGGTCGCCGTTGGCATCGAGCGTGATGATGCCGGCAGCGCCGGCAAAATCCTTGGTCGCGGCTATGGCATCGCGGATCTTGACCGGATCTACGCTGTTGGCGCGCTTGATGGCGTCGATCGCGAGGAGGTAGCCGTCAAAGCCGAGCACCGCGGTGCCGGAGGGCAGCTTGCCGTATTTCTTCTGGTAGGAATCCACGAAGACCTTGGAGAGCGGGGTGAGCGGGGCGTCGTTGTCGAAGAAGGCCGACATGACGGCGCCTTCAACAGCCTGCTTGCCGACGTTGATGAACTCGGCGATTTCCCAGGTGTCGCCACCGAGGAAGGGAGCGGTAATCCCGAGCTCGCGGGCCTGCTTGATGATCAGGGCGCTCTCGGTGTAGTTGCCGGGGGCAAATATCACGTCCGGCTTCAGGCTCTTGACCTGGGTGAGCTGGGCGGAGAAGTCCTGGTCGTTGGTGTTGTAGTTGAGTTCGGCGAGGATAGCGTTCTGGTCGCCGGTAAGCGCCTTGAAGCTGTCGACGAAGAACTTGGCCAGACCTACCGAGTAGTCATTGGAGACTTCGCGGATGATGACGGCTTTCTTGGCCTTGACTTCCTTGAACGCGTAGTTTGCCATCACGGTGCCCTGGAAGGGATCGAGGAAGCAGACGCGGAAGTAGAACTCATTGTCCTTGGTTACGAGCGGGTTGGTGCAGGAGAGGCCGATCGCGGGAATTTTGGCATCCTTGAAGATCGGGCCGGCCGCCATGGAGAGTCCGGAACCCCATGAACCGAGGACTACCTGGACCTTGTCGCTGTCCACGAGGCGCTGGCCGGCATTGGCGGCTTCTACCTTGTCGGATTTGTTGTCGGCAATCGCCAATTCGATCTTGTATTCCTTGCCATCGACGGTGACGGTAGGATAGAGTTCCTGAGCGAGCCTGATACCATCAAGCTCTTCAGCACCACCGGCGGCGTTGGCTCCGGTCAAGGGCTCGAAGACTCCGAACTTGATGATGTTCGAATCGACTTTGGTTTCTGTCTTCGCGCATCCGGCGAGGGCAACGATCGCGATGAGAACCGCGATGATCAGTACCGATTTCTTCATACCTGTTCCTCCTTGACGTGGATCATCAGCGGGAGAGCCTGTGATCGTGTCGCCTTATGGTATAAAACCCTTACCCGGTTGTCAATTTGTTTCTATTGATAACATGCCATTTTAGTTTGTAAAGTAGCGAATGTTTAGCTTGACACAGGAATGAACCTGCGGGTAAGTTGAATATTGGCGTTTCAATTTATGCCAATACAATTTTTACTATAGAAACGTGGGGCCATGAGCGAATCGGCTATAAAGGCATTCGAGCTACTCTTCCATCTCGCACGCGCCGGCAGTTCGTCGCTCGCGCGTCTGTCCCGCGACACCGGCTGGGACAAGGCTACCGCGCTCCGGTACCTCACCGCGATGGAGAAGAAGGGGGTCGTGGAGCGCCGCGACGGAGACTGGACCCTCGGGCTGGCGTTGTTGGAACTGGCCAGCCGCGTGCCGGTAACGGAGAACATCGCCAGCAGGGTAAAACCGGTACTGGCTGAACTCGCCCGCACCACCGGAGAGAGCGCCAACCTGTCGGCCCTCGTCGGCTCCGACCTGATGTATCTCGCCAAAGCGGATGGGGGCCGTGCCTTGCGCCTGCGCACCAATCCCGGCGACCGCCTGCCCCTGTACTGCACTGCGGGCGGCAAATGTATCCTGTCGCGCCTCCCGTCGGCTTTGCGTACCCAATACCTTACCGATACGCATTTTTCCGCCGTTGCGCCTAAAACCATTGTCGAGCCCCAGAAGCTCGTGGAAGAAATCGAACGCACCATACGGCGCGGCTGGGCCATCGACGACGAGGAACTTGAGCCTGGCTTGATCTGCTTCGCGATGCCCCTGGATCTGCCCCGCTACGGCTTTTCCGGAGCGCTGAGCGTCTCGGGCCCGTCCGGGCGCATGCTGCAGGCCCAGGAAGAGATACTCGCCTCGTTGCGCTGGGCAACGCTGGAACTTCAGGAGAGCCTGGGGGGCGGCATCGCGGACAACGAGCCCCAGCTCTTCGGGCCTGCCCGCGGAGGCTTCAAGAGTTCTGACTGGCACCGCCCCGGCTCTGAAGTCTACGAGTGACCCAGGTCACCTGCGGCCCGAGCCATCATGTGGTACAAGCCTTCATAAAGCGACCCCGGTGCGTCACCTGCCGCCGTTGCATCAAGGCCTGTGAATCCGGTGCCATCAGAGCGGATGGCGATTCCTGCGTCGTAGACCCGTTGTTGTGCACAGGCTGTCAGGCCTGCGTTGCCGTCTGCAGGACCGACGCCATCATCACGATGGACTTTGCCCGGGCCGCGGACTAGACGCCGCCCACCCGGGACCAGGCAGACTGCTCAGAACACGGCTTCCGCGAGCGTCTCCTCCGCACCTTCCGGCGTCTCGGCAACAGCAAGTTCATGCACGCCAATGTCGTCGTGCTTGAACACGGGCTTGAATTCCACATGCTCGGCCACGATTTTTATCTTGGCCTGGGTCTTGCCGGTCGAATCTTCCCACCGATCTTGCTTTAGCCGGCCAACTACCCTCACGCCACGGCCTTTCTTGAGGATCTCGCCGCAGGTCTGGGCCAGCTTGGACCAGGTCTCCACCTCGAAGAACGACACTTCCTTCTCGGTCTGGTCATTCTGCCGGTAGAACCGGTTGGAAGCCACGGCGAACGAGCACACCTGATTCCCGTTCGGGATGGTCTTCAGGAGCGGGTCCCTGACCAGGTTGCCTTCGATGATGATGGAATTGAGGTTGTTCAACACGATACCCTCCGTCGGCCGCATCTTGTGGCGGTCGTCTTTACGTGATCCGGCGCCTTGCTTGCGTCGTGTCCTGCGCTGTTCCGGCGCCGACATAGAGCACACGCAGGGAGGCGCACTGGCGCTTTCGCTTGACCGGAGCTTTATTGCCCAATAAAGTGGCAGCTGGCCTTACCAGCAAGCGAGGAGCATCTTCATGACTACCCTGGGCGACGAGAACTTCAGACCCATACTTCCCCGGTCGCTCAAAGACGAATTCATAGAGCGTTTCGAGGCCCTGATCCTGTCAGGCAAATTCCGGCCGGGCGACCGGGTGCCCTCGGAGCGCGACCTCGGCGTACTGTTCGGCATATCACGGCCGGTGGTGCACGAGGGGCTCCGGACGCTGGAATCCAGGGGCCTTGTTACCATCGAGAGCCGCAAGGGCGTCCGGGTCAACGATTACCGGCGTGAGGGCTCCATAGAAATGTTGCTGTCCATACTGAATTTTGCCGGGGGCAAGCTGTCGCCGTCGCTGTTCAACGGGGTGCTCGAGATGCGCCTGCTCTTCGAGGTGGAGACGGCCAGGCTAGCCGCTCAACGCCGGAGCGAGGAAAACCTGGCTGAACTCAGGGCATCACTTGAACGCGAGCGTTCGGCAGGAACCTTTGCGGCACGTGCGGTCGCGGATATCGATTTTGCGTTCCACATCTCCATTGCCATTGCCAGCGGCAACGAGATCTACCCGCTGCTCATGAACAGCTTCAGGCGCATCTACCAGGACATTCTGGAGGCCTTCTATGCCGACCAGTCGGTGATCGGTCCCGTATTCGCCTTACATAGCCGCATCGTCGAGGCTATAGAGTGCCGCGATGAAGCTGGAGCCGGTGCCGCCATGCTCGAACTCCTCCGTTTCAGCGAAACAAACCTACGGCGCATCCTGTTTGGCCAGATCGACGGTGAGGTCCGCGTCAAGGTTACCCCAGCCTGAGAGGCGGGTGCCGTCCGACCAGTCCACCATGGCGGAAAAGGGGTATTCCTCCCCATGGGGTGCTGTCACGCGCTCTTCGACTATGGTTACCCTGAATCCATGGCTCCATGCTTCGATCTCTCCCTTGCCTTCAATGACCAGCGTCTGGCCTTCAGCACGTATTGATTCGTACTGGATGACGGAGGCTTTCTCCTCGGTGGCGAGCTTGAGGAGCAGGTACTGGGGCAGGACGGCCAGAGTCCAGGCGGGATCGTCTCCGCTGAACGTGGCACCGGCAAAGCGGCGGTACGGAAAAAAGCCGGCATATGCGGGCGGTTCAGCCAGGTCGAACTGGGCCTCGTCCCAGAGTTGCAGTGCGGCGACGCGCAGGGGTTCTGGTGCGGCTTGCATGGCTTCGTCAGGCTTGGTTGCGGGTGCGACGGAGGTTCCTTCGGCCGGGTCGAATCTGGTGTTGCCAGAAATGGAGAGTGTCTGGTCGCCGGTGAAGGTTATCAGCGCGAGTCGTTTCGGGCCGGGCGCAGGGTCTTCGTCGATATGATAGGCGAACATGGCCTCGCCGACGCCGTCTCCATTAGCATCGCCGGTGGCTATGCCGTCCCGGAAGAAAACAGCGGTGGCTTCCGTAGCTGATGTCTCGGGCTGTGCGGTGTGCTCTGCCAGCAGTTCGAAATCCGCGGCCACACGGCGGTAATGGAGCGCTTCGAGCACCGCTGCGGCTCTGGAAAGTATGACCAGATGTTCACCCGTAACATCCTGCCATCGAGCCCATGCCACAAACGTGCCGGTATAAGGCGTATCCTCTCCGGGCGGAAGCCCCTCAAGGGTTGAAAAACCTCGTGGCGGCTCCGGAAGTTCCGGGATTGACTGGGCCGCGGGCTCCGCGATGGTATCCGGAGTTTTCTGCGGCCAGTACGTCGTTATTGCCCATATCCCGGCGACAGCGGCTGCCATTCCGGCGAGCATACCTATAGCGATCGGTTTCCGGGCAGATTTTCGCGGTGCTTTTTTCTTCATGGAGCTGCCTTTCGTTCGCGAAGATCCAGATCGACAAGCGCGTAGAGCAAGCCCTCAACGGCCGCTCTCCCGTGGCTGCCGCTCGCAAGCCTCACCAGGGACACTTCCGCGGCAGGATTGTGACGCCGCACCCAGTTATACTCGTTTTTGCTGTTAAGGAACGGCACGAGCTCGTCTTCAGGCGCAGCCGCGATAACCAACGGCAGGCCTGCAGGCACGGTCCACTTATCCAGCCTCGCCGCATCCTGCACAGCATAGTATGGCACGGTTTCAGGCGCATTCAGTATCGCGTCCAGGTATTCAGGAAGGTACAGATCCTCGTGGGTCACGGAATCGGGCTTTCTGCCTGCTGCCTTGGCTATGCGCCTGCACAGCTCATCGCCATCCCGTGTGCCGTCCATCAGCGGAACGATTTCCTGGATTATGGCCGGCAAAAGAATGTCTTCAATTTTGATGCGGGTGGGGTAGGCGCGGGCCCAGCCCAATACCAGCAGGATGCTGTAGTCAGGCCGCTCGACGATGGAGCTGCCCGCCTTCATGAACGGCACTCCTATCATCAGGTCAAGCGGTGCGCCCAGCGGGTAGCCTGCGGCGATGCGGAGTCCGGGAACGGGAATCGTCCCCCTGGTCGCCGCTTCGAGGGTTGCCATGGTCGCCAGACCTCCCTGCGAGTATCCCAGCACGATGAGCCTGCCTGTTTCCGCATACTCGGCCGGGTGTTCCGCTACGTAATTCCGGGCCGCGGCAAGTCCGTCCAGGGCCGAGGCCGCCATTGATTCGGGAACGCAGTATTCCTGGACGCCTGAAGCGTCACCCATGCCAGCATAGTCCGGAGCCCAGACGGCGTAACCAAGGGCAGCCGTGGCTTCCATCAGGCTCCGTTCCGAGCCTCCGCCGCGTGAGGGTACGTTGTCCCGCAGGTGCACCGTGCCTCTGAGAAAGACGACCCATGTCAGCGGTTGCCGCACGCCCGCTACAGGCACGGGAAGGTGCAGCATGCCCGATTGACGTTCCGCGCCGCCTTCCGGGAGTCGTGCCGAAAAAGAAATCCTGACCGATTGCACGTCCACGAGTTCATCGCGGCGCTGGACCCGCCATGCAGGATAGCCGGCAGCCTCGAGCACGCTGGTTTCAATGGCACGTCCGAGCACCAGGGGCGATGCGAGTGCCAGAAGTGCCCGTGGCTTGAGCAGTGAGACCCGCCTGGCTTCCTTTGCCTCGAGGAGTTGGCCTGGTGTTGGAACCTTGATGGCCCGCGGACCCTGAATTGCTGAATTCTTTGAGCTTGCATGAAATTGTAGTGTCATATAACTAAAAATAGCGCTATCCCGGTCACGGCGTCCACTGACCAGGCTGCTCTGGTGAAAAAGCTTGACCGTATGGGTATAATGGCCTATATATCTGGTATGCTGGTATTACCAAGAAAGCTGGAGCAGACTCACTCGGCACACACAGAACCGCGAATCAGGGAAACTGCCGCCAGACTATCCAGGCAGGGGTATGCCGGGATCGAATTGGTAGAACAGCGTGACTCGTTGGTTCTGGAGGGCGAGGCGAAGAGCTATCAGGAAAAGGTGGCTATAGGCTGGGCCGCCGCCCGATCGGGATTCAAGGCAGTCGTCAACGACATTCGAGTACCGGGCGTGCCTGAAGAACCCCTCGAGCGACCGCTGGTATCCGATGGAGTCATTGATGGAACCTACCATGATGCCGTAATCGTTGGCGGAGGTGTCATAGGGTGCGCCATAGCGCGGGAACTGTCACGCTGGAACATCTCGATACTTTTGCTGGAAAAGGAAGCAGACGTTGCCGTCCACACGTCCAGCCGTAACGATGGCATGATCCATGATGGTTTTGCGGCCAAGCCGGGTTCGAAGAAGGCTTGGTACAACGTCCGGGGCAACCGGCTCTGGGAACCGCTCTGCAAGGAACTCGGCATAGAGTTCAAGCGGCCAGGCTCGCTCGTGCTGTTCCATTCAGCCCTTGCCGCCGCCGCGTATCCATTGATGGCAGAACGCGCCAGGCGCAATCAGGTAGATGGCTGGGAATACTGGAGCCGAGCGCGCGTGGCGGCTGAAGAGCCCCATGTGGTAGCGGACCAGCACGGTGCGTTCTTCCTTCCGAGCGCCGGTGTGCTCTCGCCGTACAAGGCCACCGTCGCGCTCGCCGAGAGCGCCATGCTGAACAGCGTGCGGATCGTGCTCGATGCCTGCGTTGCCGGGCTGGAACTCGAAGCGGGCAGGGTTGAGCGCGTCGTGACCAACCGCGGAACCTGCCGGGCGGGCATCGTGATCAACGCCGCGGGAAACTGGGCGGACGTCGTGGCCGCCATGGCGGGCGACCGGTTCTTCAGCCTGCACCAGCGGCGCGGCACCGAGGTGATCCTGGACGCCGCTTCCGGCTCCTCGCAGCGCCACATCCTGGGCATGCCGCGCCTCCTGCAGATCAAGGCCAAGACCAAGGGCGGCGGCCTCGTCAAGACTGTTGAAGGCAACATACTCGTCGGCCCCACTGCCGCGGAGTCGCCGGGCAGGGAGGACTACGCTACGAGGCCGCAGGAACTCATCGAGCTGGAAAAGCATGTGCGACTGAACACCAGCCTGTCCATGTCACAGGCCATCACCTACTTTTCAGGCGTGAGGCCCTGCACCTACGAAGAAGACTTCATAATAGAAAAGAGCGAGCGTGTGGCCAACCTGGTCCATGCCGCGGGCATACAGTCACCCGGCCTCGCCTCGGTGCCGGCCATAGCCCAGGACGTGGCGCGGATGGCAATGGAACTCGTGTCGGTTTTCAAGACTGTCGGGCCACGACCAGGCTGGAATCCGGAACGCCCGGGGCCACCTGAAACCAGGCACCTTACCCTGGAACGGCGAGCCAGCCTCATAGAACGGAATCCAGCCTACGGTCGCATCGTCTGCCGCTGCGAGGAAGTCTCGGAAGGCGAGATCCTGGATGCGATCCAGGCGGGCCTGCCCGCGACCAGCATGGATGCCATAAAGCGCCGCACGCGAGCCGGCATGGGGCGCTGCCACGGCGGTTTCTGCACGCCCCGCGTTATGGAGATACTGGCGCGCGAAACGGGAACGCCGCTCTGGGCCGTTACCAAGAAAGGCCCCGGCTCGGAACTCTGCGTCGGTCCTAGCAAGGCTGGCCGACCGTGATTCGCTCCCTTGATACCGACGTGGTGGTGCTCGGCGCGGGGCCGGCCGGGCTCGCCGCAGCCTGCGCTGCCCTGGAGGCTGGCGCCCGCGTGGTCGTCGTGGAACGCGAGGAACGGCTGGGCGGCATACTCAAGCAGTGCGTGCACGATGGGTTCGGGCTTGTGCGGTACGGGGAAAAGCTTTCCGGGCCTGAATACGCCCTTCGCGACGCAGACCGCTTCGCGGCGCTCGGCGGCAGCGTTTTGCTGGAGGCGTTCGTTTCAAAAGCCGAGCGCCGGCCGGGAGGCTTCCTTCTGGATTGTATAGACCGGACAGGCGTCGTCGCATTGAGGGCAAAGGCCATGGTGCTGGCGACCGGGTGCAGGGAACGCACCGACCGGCAGGTCTTCGTCCATGGGGACAGACCCGCCGGCATCTACACCGCCGGTCTGGCCCAGTACATGATGAACATCCAGGGGCTCCTGCCGGGCCGCCGCGCAGTGATACTCGGTTCCGGCGATATTGGCCTGATCATGGCGCGGCGGATGACGCTTGAAGGCATGGAAGTCGTCGGCGCGCACGAGGTTAAACCGGAACCGTCGGGCTTGTCGCGCAACGTGCGCCAGTGCCTCGCGGACTACGGCATACCGCTCGAGCTGTCATCGACCGTAACCACCGTACACGGTTCTCGTCGCGTCACCGGCGTGACCACCGCCAGGGTCGATGCATCGCTGCGACCGATACCGGGGTCAGAGCTCGAGGTGGCCTGCGATACGCTGATACTCTCCGTAGGCCTGATCCCCGAGAACGAGCTGGCCCAGGCGCTCGGGGTACCGCTGGATCCGGCTACCAAGGGGCCTCAGGTCGACCAGTACATGCACACGCTCGTGGACGGTATCTTTGCCTGCGGCAACGCGGTGCACGTCAACGACCTGGCGGACTATGTTTCAGAATCAGGCGAAACGGCCGGCCGCGCCGCCGCCCCGTTCGTTGAGCACCGCAAAAACGCACCGAAGGGCTCTGTCCCTGAACGGAGGCTGGGGCCCGTTCTGGCTGGGCCGGAATTCCTCTAT
>CAXZAJ010000070.1:0-13741 GCA_964293355.1 uncultured bacterium | reverse complement strand
GCACCGACAAGGCAAAGAGGAGCATGGTGAAGCTTCCCGTGAAGAACGGCACCATTCCTCATGACATCATTGGTGAGTACAAGGCTTCCAGGGTCATCCTGAAGCCCGCCTGCCCCGGCTCCGGTATCATAGCCGGCGGAGCGGTGCGAGCTATCATGGAAGCTGGCGGCATCATCGACATCCAGGCTAAAAGCATTGGAAGCCGGTCCGCGATCAACGTGATCCGTGCCACCTTCAACGGACTCGAGAGCATTCTCGATGCCCGCGCTGTTGCCCACAATCGTGGCAAGGCGCTCAAGGACATGTGGGGTTAATGCCATGGCCGAAATGATTGAGATCAGGCTCGTCAAGAGTCTCATCGGGCACAAGCCTGAGCAGCGTGCCACGGTGCGTTCTCTCGGACTGCGGAAGATCAGTTCATGCACGGTCCAGGAGGCTACGCCTTCAATACTGGGCATGGTTCACGCGGTTAAACACCTCGTGGAAGTCAGACCCTACGCCCCGGGTCAGGAGCAGAAGAAATGAGCGACTTCAACCTACATCCCCCTGTCGGCGCTACGCACCGCAAGAAGATAGTGGGCCGAGGACAGGGTTCCGGACTCGGTACTACCGCCGGCAAGGGCAACAAGGGACAGCAGTCCCGCTCTGGCGGAAAGACCTACCCGGGCTTTGAAGGCGGACAGATGCCGCTGTACAGACGCTTGGCTCACCGGGGATTCAACAACAAGAATTTCCGTGTGGATTTCCAGATCGTCAACCTCAACGACGTCGAGAACCGCTTTGAAGCGGGTGAAGTCGTGGATGGCGTTTCGCTGGCAATCAAGGGCCTCGTCCGCAAGGCAGAGAAACCCGTCAAGGTTCTCGGCAACGGTACGCTGTCAAAGGCGCTCACCTTCGTCGTGGACAAGATTTCCGCTTCCGCCAAGGCAAAAATCGAGGCGGTCGGCGGCAAGGTCGAGACACCCTGAAAAGGGTTTCTGCGACAAGAAAGAAGGTAGCGGTCTATGGCAGGTAACGCGTTGACAGATGTGTTCCGGATCAAGGAACTGCGGGAACGCATTCTCTATACGATCACCTGGCTCGTCGTCTTCAGGATCGGGGTATTTCTCCCGATTCCTGGAATCAATGCGAGCGAGCTCAATGATTATTTTGCCTCGGCGTCTTCCCAGGGCGGGATTACCGATTACCTCGACTTCTTTGCGGGCGGAGCTTTCAAGAACTTCTCCGTCTTCATGCTCGGTGTAATGCCCTATATTTCCACGCAGATCATAATGCAGCTCATGCTCATTGTATTCCCCAGCCTGAAAAAGCTTGCGGAGCAAGAGGGTGGCCGCAAGAAGATCGCGTTGTACACCAGGCTCGGATCCATCGTCGTAGCCGTGCTTCAGTCATTCGCTCTCGTGGCGTATGCCAAGACCATCGCCAAGGAAAATCCTGCGGTACTGATGATCAGTCCACAGGCTTACACAGTGCTGGCGATCACAACGGTAACCACGGGAACCATGTTCCTTGTATGGATTGGTGAGCAGATAACCAAGCGCGGTATTGGCAACGGTGTTTCTCTGATCATTTTCTCCGGCATCGTGGCACGTTTGCCCAGCGCGCTGGTTTCCCTGGCGGTCAAGGTTGCCAATCGGGAAGTCAATGCGGTTGTTACCATATTTGTACTGTTGTTGTTCGTCTCGGTTGTAGTGCTCGTGATTTTCGAGCAGCAAGGCCAGCGCAAGATTCCGGTCAACTATGCAAAGCGTGTTGTGGGCAGGAAAATGTACGGTGCCCAGAATACGTACATCCCGTTCAAGATCAACCCGTCAGGCGTGATCCCTGTGATCTTTGCTTCAAGCCTTCTTACGTTCCCATTGCAGATTGCCCAGAGCATGGGTGGTCAGGCCTTGTGGATACGCAATGTTGCCAACTTCCTGCGCCCCGAGGGCTGGTGGTACAACATTCTCTATGTTCTGTTCATCATCTTCTTCGCGTACTTCTACACGCAGGTGTCGTTGAACCCGCAGGAGATCAGCAAGAATATCCGTGAAAACGGAGGATCAATCCCAGGCATCCGGTCTGAAAAGATGGAAGAGTACCTGTCAAAGATCCTCAATAGAATCGTGTTGCCAGGCGCTCTCTACCTTGCGTTGATTGCCCTGATTCCAACGATTGTCCAGCGGATATTCAACTTTCCGAGCGAACTCGCTTACCTATTAGGCGGTACATCTTTGCTCATTCTGGTGGGTGTCGATCTCGATACGATGTCCCAGGTTGAGGCACAGCTCAAGATGCACCATCACGACGGCCTCACGAAGCGCGGCCATATCAAGTCGCGCAACCTGTAGCATGGTAGACGAGGGCTGCCCCGGCGTGGTACAAAACTTTTTCGATACCTTACGGAGGAATCGGCGATGAAGGTCAGGACCAGCGTTAAACGCATATGCGATAAATGCAAGGTTATCAAGCGGAACGGCATTGTCCGTATTATCTGCGAGAATCCCAAGCATAAGCAGAAACAGGGATGAGGAGGTAGGCCCCTATGGCACGTATAGCGGGAGTAGACCTCCCCAACAAGCACGTTGAGATCGCTCTCACGTATATCTACGGTATCGGCAGGACCAGCGCAAACAAAATTTGCGCTACAGTCATGATCGATCCGTACCGGAACATCAATGATCTGTCCAATGAAGAGATCAACGAACTCCGGAAACTTATAGAGAACGACTATAAAGTCGAGGGTCGACTCCGCTCGGAGACTTCACTCAACATCAAAAGGCTCATGGATATTGGCTGCTATCGGGGTCTTCGACACCGAAAGGGCCTGCCCGTTCGAGGCCAGCGCACGCGGACAAACGCGCGCACGCGCAAGGGTAAGAAGAAGACCGTGGCCAACAAGAAAAAGGCCTAAGGAGGGTAGGGCTCGTGGCTCAGACCAAGAAACGAAAAGAAAAGAAGAGCGTATATGAAGGCAACGTCTATATCCAGGCGACCTTCAACAACACCATCATTACCGTAACCGACCTTAATGGTAACGCTATATCGTGGGGATCCTCCGGTGGCCTCGGCTTCCGCGGCGCGAAGAAATCCACCCCCTTCGCGGCGCAGTCCGTCACGGAGCAGGCAGTATCGAAGGCGCTCAACGTAGGCCTTCGCGAAGTGCACGTGTACGTAAAGGGCCCGGGCGTTGGTCGTGAATCGGCCATTCGCCAGTTGGGAGCGCTGGGACTCAAGATAAAGAGTATCAGCGACGTAACGCCCATTCCGCACAACGGCTGCCGCCCCCCCAAAGCGCGCAGGATGTAAGGTAGGGGGAGAAAAAGAATGGCACGTTACATTGGTCCTCGATGCAGGCTTTGCCGCACCGAGAACAAGAGACTTTTCCTCAAGGGCGACAAGTGCAAGAGCGACAAGTGCCCCGTCAACCGCAAGCGCATGCCGCCTGGAAAGGATCCGAAAACCAGGCAGAAGAAGCAGTCTGAGTACGCCGTCCAGCTTCGCGAAAAGCAGAAGCTCAAGAGGTCGTACGGTCTCCTCGAGAAGCAGTTCAAGCTGACCTTCGAGAAGGCGCTCAGGATGCCCGGAAAGACCGGTGAAAACCTCTTTGCGTTGCTCGAGCGCAGGTTGGACAGCGTCGTGTACAGGCTCCGCTTTGCCACCAGCCGCTCGCAAGCGCGTCAGGTTGTGCTGCATGGCCACGTACTCGTCAATGGCAAACGCGTCGACGTACCGTCCTTTACGGTAAAGCCCGGAGACACGATTTCCATACACCAGTCGTATAAAATGAATAAGGTACTCCTCGCGTCGCTCACCGAACACGAGAAGAGCGGTGTCATGCCTTGGCTTTCGCTGGACATGGATAAGCTGGAAGGTAAGTTCAACCTTATCCCCCAGCGCCAGGACATCGTGGACATGGCCGATATTCGCGAGCAGCTCGTGGTAGAGCTCTATTCGAAGTAAGGAGTGGACATGGCGCGAAAGAACCTGCTCAAGGGATTCAAGAGGCCGAAAGGCATTACGTACGAGCAGAGCGAAAGCTCTACCGATTACGGAAAGTTCATAGCATATCCCTTCGAGCCCGGGTACGGTACCACTATCGGCAACACCCTGCGCCGCATCCTCCTCTCGTCGATACAGGGCTACGCCATCAGCGCCGTGCGCATTACCAGGCACGATGCCGATGGTGCCCAGCACGTGGTGTCATCCGAATTCGAAACTATCCCCGGCGTGTCCGAGGATACGATCGAGCTCCTCAACAACTTGAAACAGTTGCGTCTGCAGCTTCCCGATGACGAGGAGCAGGCGACGTTCCTGTACGAGTTCGCGGGTCCGGCGGACATCAAGGGTGCCGACCTGATGAAGGACAAGACCCTCAAGGTCTTCAATCCCGGTACGCATCTGATGAGCATGATGGAAGGCACCAAGCTGGATGTAGAGCTTCAGATTGACCTGGGCCGCGGATACGTACCCAGCGAAGTCAACGAGAAATACATCGAAGTCGTGGGCACCATACCGATGGACGCCATATTCTCGCCCGTCAGCAAGGCTCGATACTCTGTGGAACCCACCCGGGTTGGTCACAGGTCGGATTATGACAAGCTGATACTCGAGATATGGACCGACGGTACGCTCAAGCCTGAGGATGCTCTGGCGGAAGCTGCGAAGATCGCAAAAGACCACTTCTCAATCTTCGTTAATTTCGATGAGGGAGAGCCGGGACTGGATGAAGAAAGCGACGAGCTTGACGAACGCATCAAGGCTGTTCTTGCTACACCCGTAGAAGAACTTGAGCTTTCCGTTCGATCTTCCAACTGTCTCAAGAACGCCAATATAAAGACGATAGGCGACCTTACGCGGAAGACCGAGGACGATATCGCCAAGACGAGGAACTTCGGTAAGAAGTCCTTGCAGGAGATCAAGGACCGCCTCAAGGAATGGAATCTGGGACTCGGCATGACTGATTATGCCGAACTCAGGGAACACTTGAAGCTGGAGAAGCAGAAGGAAGAGATCCATGAACCATAAGAAGGGCTTCAACAAGCTGAACCGGAACGCCTCGCACCGCAAGGCACTCCTCCGGAACATGGCTACCGTCCTCTTCAAGCACGAGCGTATCGTCACCACCAAGGCCAAGGCCATTGAAGTACGCAGGGTCGCCGAGAAGATGATTACCAGAGCCAAGGAAGACAGCGTACACAACAGGCGTGTCGTTGGCGAGAAAATCGCCGATCAGGCCATACTTGCCAAGCTGTTCACCGATATCGGTCCGCGCATGAAGGAGAGGAATGGTGGCTATACCCGTATCCTCAAGATCGGCTTCAGGGACCAGGACGCTGCCAGCATGGTCGTTCTTGAACTCGTAGACCACAAACTCGAGGGCGAGAAAAAGGACGACAAGAAAAAGGTCGCGGACAAGCCCAAGAAGGCGGCTCCCAAGGCTGCTTCCAAGGCCAAGAAGGACGATGCCAAGCCTGAGCCCAAAGCCAAGGCAAAGTCGCCCAGGGCCACGAAGAAGGCCGCTGCCCCAGCTGAGGGCAAGCCTGCCGACACCAAGTCGGCTGAGTAAGGGGAGGAACGAATATGTCCAAGGCCCATCGCGGTAAGGGAATTGCGGATCAGCCGTCCGGCGGTCGCGGAGAATGCCCCGTGTGCAAACGCGGCGGTGTAAAGCTTCTGTACGAGCAGGAAATCGAAGGTCAGAAGACCAAGATCTGCAAAATGTGCAAGGCGACCATAGCCAACAAGAAATAGTCGTTTATAGCGACTTATATCCAGGATTCTTGTTTCTGGAAACGGGAGGCCGCCACAAGCGGTCTCCCGTATTTTTTTCTGGAGGGTGCGATGATCTTAAAAAAATCAGATCAAAAAAGTATGGATTCAAAAGGCACGCTGTACGGTATCGCCGCCTATGGTCTCTGGGGAATGTTTCCCCTGTACTGGAAACTTCTTTCCAAGGTTCCGGCGCTTCAGATTCTGGCGCACCGCGTGGTGTGGGCATTTGTACTTACGACGATCCTGTCCTTCGCCTTGGGCAAAGGCAAGGATTTCAATGTCCTCCTGAGGCAACCGAAGCGCCTGCTGGCCACAATCGCTACCGGGTTCCTTGTAACGGCAAATTGGGGCATCTACATATGGGCTGTCAATGTAGGCAGAATCATCGAGACGAGTCTAGGCTATTACCTGAATCCGCTGATTTCGATCGCGCTGGGGGTGTTCGTACTCAAGGAAAAGATAGACAAGGGAATCATCGCAGCCAGCGGAATGGCCGTCGTCGGCATTTCCATCCTGACTGTTTCATATGGGAAGCTGCCCTGGGTAGCGTTGTCTCTTGGGATCACGTTCGCTTTGTATGGGCTTATCAAGAAGATGGTAGGACTGGATGCGCTGTCTGGCTTGGCCATGGAAACCGCGCCGGTTTTTCCACTGGCTTTAGCCTATCTGGTTATGGAACAGGTGGCAGGACGAGGATCGTTCATCCATGCTGGGGTGCTTGAGACTGTCCTGCTTGCGCTGGCAGGAGCCGTAACCGCCATACCATTATTTTTCTATGCTGAAGGTGTAAAAAGGATACCGCTATCCAGAATGGGATTTCTACAATATATCTCTCCCACGGGGCAATTGCTCCTAGGTGTTCTGGTGTTCAAGGAAACCCTCGATACCCCTCGTGCCATAGCCTTTGCCTTCATCCTCTCCGCCCTCGCCGTCTACGCCTTCACCCGAGGCAAGAGAAGATAGGAAATTGGGCACAGAGACACAGAGAAGATGAGAATAGGGAAGTAGGAGCGCAGGAAGGAAAAAGAGATTTAAAACTTCTTGTTCATTTTCTTGACTTTTCTTCCTCATCTTCTCTGTGTCTCTGTGCAAAAATTTCCTGTATGACTAAGCCCTCACGCTGACTATTTTGCCGCGTTTGAAGACGGTATGGACGACGTTCATGCCAACGTTGTACGCCAAGTGGCGATAGGATGGCGCATCAAGGATGAGGATGTCTGCAAGCTTGCCTGGTTCAATGGAGCCGCGGTCTGCGGCAAGTCCAAGGGCTGCCGCACCATTGAGTGTCAGCGAAGTCAATATCTCTTCCATTGACATGTTCATGTACAGGGCCCCAAGGGCAGCCGCAAGCGGTATGGACTGGCTGTAGCAGGATCCAGGGTTAAAGTCGCTGGCCATGGCTACGGCAAGGCCGTGATTGATCATGGACCGGGCGTCCGCATAGGGTTCCCTGAGCGAAAAAGCAGTTACGGGCAAGCAGGTTGCGATGACTCCCGCTTTTGCCATGGCTGCAAGGTCTTCAGGCGATGCCTTGAGCAAGTGGTCAGCGCTGGTTGCACCAAGTTCCGCTGCCAGTCCAGCTCCTCCGATGCGGACGATTTCGTCAGCATGCAACTTGAGTCCAAAGCCGGCCGCCTTTGCTGCAGAAAGGAAGCGTCTCGAGTCTTCAAGTTCAAATACCCCGCTCTCGCAGAAAATATCGCAGAAGCGGGCCAGTTTTTTTTCTTGAACCCGTGGAAGCACTTCTGAAATTATAAAATCTACGTAGCCTGAGGAATTGCCTTTGAACTCAGGGGGAATGGAGTGCGGTCCCATATACGTTGAAATGATGTCCACCGGTTGGCGCGCATCGAGTATCCTCATCGCATCCAGTTGTCGCAACTCTGTCTCAAGATCCAGCCCATAGCCGGATTTTCCTTCCACGGTGGTAACACCAAGTTCAAGCATGCGCTCAAGCCTGGGGGTGGCCACCGAGAGAAGCTGTTCCAGACTGGATGCCCGCGTTGCCTTGACGGTATTGGCTATGCCGCCACCGCGGGAGTGGATCTCCATGTATGGCACACCCGATGCGCGCCACAGGAATTCCTCGTCACGGTACCCGCCGAACACAAAATGCGTATGTGAATCGACGAAGCCAGGAGTAACGGCACGGCCACATGCGTCTACAACCTCTGGTGCCGTTCCTTCCATGCGCGGCAACTCCGAAGCAGGACCTGCCCATACGATCGTCTCTACATCAACGGCAATGGCAGCGTCAGCCACCAGTCGCACAGAGTTCATCTCGGCTCCATACCGGGCTTTCTGCCCGAGCGGAGTTGCCAGTTCTCCTATGTTCCTGATGACCAACGTTGCTTTCATGTCTGGTTCCTGTTCATGAACGGAAAAGGGGGTCCAGCCCTATCGTACCGACGAGAGAGTTGTAATACGCCGCTGAAAAAGCCTTGGCCAGTTTGTCTTTGACGACTGCGAGGTCCCGCTTGGCTCTGGTGATTTCCATGGGATCGTGCCCTTCAGGCGATCCTACGAATTTTTCCAGATATGCCACGCCTTGGGTAAGCCTGGCGCGTTCAGATTCTGCGTAGGCTGTAAGCCTGGCCTTGTACCAATCCGATTCAAGCACGTAGTCGCGATCGAAGAGCCGCCTGAGCTCAGGATCTTCAAGGGTTTTGCCCTTCCATGTACCTTCAGCCATGATATGCAGGATTGCCTGCAGAGGCGGAATGGCTGCCTTGACCGAGCCATCTTCAAGGTAATCCTTGGCAACCTTTTCCTGGGCTTCAGCTATGTTGAGGATTCCGTCGGCGAAGTAATCAACGCTCTGCAGTTCTGGCCTAAGCACCTCATCGGGGAAAACCGCTGAAGGCGTATCAAAAATGCGGCCCAGGAAGTGCGATGCGAACAGGGGAGTAATGCGGTAGCCGAGACGACCCGCGGGTATCACCTTGCCGCCATGCTCGAAATCCGTGATGCGCTCCAGATACCCATTCTTGATGAGGAACGCTGGGTCCCGCTCTTCCGGTGTCAATCTGGCCCACAGTTCAGGGACGAGCAACGAAACATCGTGCTCAACCTTGTACTTGTGGCCTATATGGCCAGCCGCAGTGGAATAGCCGGCATAGCCTCCCAAAATGAAGCCGAGGAGGGCGTTGTTAAGATCTGTCGTCGGGCAGAGCGAATTGAATGGGCCTTTGGTGAGCGCTCCTTCTGAACCCGCGCCTGTCGTGGATGGGCTCTTGCCGGTCAGTGAACAAATGAAGTCCATGAACAGTTCAGGCAATTCCTGGTAATGGATCGGCCCGTATACCGCCAGCGGCCTGATGCCGGATTCAGGTTCCGGTGGGTTGTTGCGTCTGCCAGGCAGTACCGCTCCGACGGGATGGTGGACCGGATCCTCAGCCTTGACAAGGCGGAAGAGTCGGGAACCTATATCCGCGAGATATCGGGCGAGAGGTCTCGTGTAGTTGGTATCAAGCTGCAGATAGCGGGGGTTTTTTGAAGGCTTGCCGTCTACCAGCCTGGGTTTTGACGAAACGACGAACCAGTGGAATTTGTCGTCCTTTTCAGCACCGATTATCATGTTCCGCATCGGCTCGGTGTATTCCGAGAGTTCAATGGTGTGCTCGACCATTTCATTGGCTTTTGACCGGGAAAGTGGCTCGAAGTTGGAGATGAAGTTGTCCATCCTGGCCATGTCAGATTCTGCCTGCCTGTCATAGCCACGGTGTATCGCGTCGTCCGGACGCTGGAAGAAGCGGGCTTCGCAGTTGCGCGCAAACTTGACGGAGGCACCGCGGATGTCTTCAGGAAGTCCTGAAAGCGCTGCCGTCGGGGCTGTCACCGAGGCGGTTATGTCGTCTTCCCACTGGATCTTGTCGGAGGGCAGATAGTCCTGGCGCAGTTTATGGATGGAACGGTTACCTTCAGGGGTGGTGCCGATGCGGAGGTACGAGGCCTGGACAGCCCGGCCTTCAAACTTGACCACGTTGCCGGCAGTTCCGTTGACGACATCGGTACCGAAGTGCTTGGCCCAGTCCTGACCCCACTCGGGGCGATAGAACCGCTTGACAAGGAATACGAGCGCTTTGACGAGTTCCGGAATGGAGGCTAGCCAGGCGTTGTATTCGTCGGTGTAGAGCGGAGATGGCGACAGCAGCTTGATGACACTTCCGAGTGAACGCTTTTCTGAAAGGATTGACCGGCTCGATCCACCGTGGTTCTCGGCGGGATCCTTGAACCTTGTGCCATACGGATAGTCAATTACCTTCTGGACGGCGGCCATGTCGGCGGCAAAATCACCGGTGACGATGGGGCTGAACGTTACGGCGTCCCACAACGACTTGGAAATTTCAGATTTGCCGCCACCTGAGACTGTACAGGGTTTATGGCACAGGAGCCCTTCCGCGGCGGTGCCGACCAGACGCCATGCCCCGGATCCGGCATGCTGCTCCAGACGTATCCTGTAGCCGGTGGGATGCACATAGACTTCATTGGGCAACACGCGGAGCGTTCGTTCTACGCCTTCGTACTTCCAGGATGCCTGCTGGGTCTCCAGGGAAATCACGGCATCATCAGGCAGGTAGATGATGCTGGGGAACATGCGGTCTACGCCGTAGCCTTCCGGGTGCATTTCAACGCGGTTTCCAAGCAGGTGCAGCACATCGTCGAGCGTTTGCCCCTTGGAACGGAGGTTGGTGTCCGGTATGAACCTGTTGCCGAGGTTGAAGCTGGGCATTACCAGTGCACCGCCGGCATGTTCTTCTTCAGTGAGGCCAAGAAGGTTTGACGAGTAGGAGATGTGTGCCTTTATTTCTTTTTTGGAATAACCGAAATAATTGTCGGCGATTATCGTGACTATGACACCGCGTTCGTCACGTGCGCAGAGCTTGAACGGCTTGCCTTCATTGTATTTTTCAGAAGGATCTTTCCAGGCCATGCCATCGCGCTTCTGGCGCTCCGATGCATCGGCCCATGCAGGCAGTCCAAGGTCTTTCTTGAGCATGCCCACGAGGTGGGTGGCGAGAATGACGCAGCCGGTGTGGCCTGTCCAGTGGAGCGGGTCGAGGGCCCCGTCATTGACGGAGACATAGGGGTCTCCGGAGTTGCCGAATATGCTTTCCACGAAATCAAGATTGGCGGCCAGCGATGCGGGAGCGAAGAATCTGGTTTCCATGGACAATTCTTCAAACAGGCCAGGTACTTCTGGCCTGACGAGCGGCCTCATGAGCAAGGACAGGAAGCAGTGGGCTGGTTCTGGCTCACCGGCAGTATACGGGAGCACCAGAAGGTCATCGGGCGGTGCGAACGCGGCCTTGAGCAGTCGAGCGAACGCGAGCTTTGGTACAGCCTTTTTGTCCAGCGGTATGGGCAGACCTCCCTCGGCTACATGGAAAACGCCCTGTGTGGTGCGGCGGTCGTTTGCGGGATTGTGAAGCACGCCATTGCGGACGCGGTATGACGACAGGGTTGACGATTTGTAGTCGGAAGCGTTCGGAGGCATCGCGAGTTCTCGTGCCATGCCGTAACGGTCCAGCACCAGCGTCCGGGAAGGCAGGCGGGGCCTGTCCGCCGGGGGCAGGTCTGACAGGTATGCATCAACGAAGGCCTGGATGCGGGCATCGGCTGGCGGCAGGTAATCAGCCAGCAGGCGCTCCTTCTCTCGGTAGTTGGCGATCATGTCGTTTGCAAGTGCGAGGAACGACGTGCCTTCCTTAGAGTACACTGGCAGTCCCATGGAGGCCAGTTTGAGGTTTATGTAGGCTATAAGCCTGCCGCGCTCTACGGGCGAACGGCGGTCGAGGTTAACTCCGAGATCACGCTTTACAGGCATCAGGGCCTCCGTTGGAAGTAATGAGCAGGGCACGATGGCCCTGCATCATCGTAATATGAACATGACAAAAATTCCAGATACGTAGAAAAATTGTTCAGATGTCTTCTTTTTTTGCCAGGCTGGCCATTACACGCTTCTCGTCATAGAGCAGGAAGAGCGCAAGCCCGATTGCGCAGAACACCGCGGCCACGACTGCTGTCAACCTGACACCCAAGGTGCCTGTAACGGCGCCGCCCGAGGCTACATCGGCCACGATGACATCGCCCGATGCCCGGAGGTCAGCACCCAGGATGAGGAGGCTGGGCACCACGAGGCCGGCGACGGTCTGCCCGAGTTTTGACATGAAGGTTCTTGCGCCAAAGAAGATGCCGGCCTTTGCGTCGCCGGTTTCGATGGCATCCGCCTCGGCTATGTCGGAGACGATGGCATTCTGGACTATGCCGAAGATGGCCAATGGCACGGCTGCCAGTATCACGACGATGAAGCCCTGCACGTACGGGGACAAGGGGTAGAGTCCCAGAAACACCGCATACACGAACGTGACGATGAACCAGATGAAGGCGGTGACCAGGAGTGGTTTCTTGCCGACCTTTTTTGCGACGATATTGACGGGTATGTAGAACACGAAGGACAACAGGAACATGACCATCACGAGGGTGGAATTGAATTCCTTGGGGAGCCCCAGCAGGACGGTTACATAGTAGACGAGCACGGTGTTGATGATGGTTATGGCTACCCAGTACGCGAGGTCAGACAGGGTAAAGCGCAGGAAATTCTTGTTCCTGAAGGCCGCGGTAATCGATCCGAAGATTGAACCTTGCGAATGGCTTGGCTCTGCATATTTCTTTTCGTCAATGAATATGATGGGTAACAGCATGAAGACAAACGATACGGCCGCGTAGATGGACACGACAGCCTGGAACGAAGCCTCCGGACTCAGGCCGGAACGCTCGAACATGCCCTGGAACAGTTCCACCTGTGAGCCGACCATGGTACCGAGAGCCCAGGTGATCGATATGAAAGTAGAAAGCTGGAGTCGCTCGTTGGGCGAGTGCCCGATCTCAGGCATCAGCGCGAAGAACGGCGTGACATACATGGTCATGAACCAGTAGAAGAGGAACACCGTGGCGAAGAGCCAGACGGTATTGGCTCCGGATATGCCTCTCGTGGGGGGGAAGAATACCAGCGCTGACAAGGCGGCAAACGGCAACGCCGAGATGGCCATGAACGACCGGCGCTTGCCCAGTTTCGATTTGGAGCGATCTGACAATCCGGCGATGAGCGGATCCGTTATGGCATCGAAGAGTCGCCCGAGCGCGAATACCAGACCGATGATGGTAAGCCCGAACAGAACGGAAGTGCCGGAGCGTATCAGCGGAACGACGTTTTCCTGGATTATGAAAGGCCCGAATGCCACCCCGGGTGGAGGCAGATAGAAATAAACAAGTTTGGAGCCTACCGCGAAGCTGGCGAGGGACCAGCCGAACTGGCCAAAGGCGTACATCCACTTTTTCCAGGTGGGCAGAGACAGCGCTGTTGTTGCCATGATTATTCCTTTCAGTGAGAAACTAATGGATTGTACGCAGTCAGGCATGATTCGTACAGGGATAAAAATGCTATACTGTGGAATATGACGAAGAGCGAGCTTCAGGCGGTCGTGGACTACATACTCAACAAGGCCGGACCCGGCGAGTTTGAGGTCATTGTGAAGGCCTGTGAACGCCGGCGACACGACATGGGCAAATATGCCGGGCTGGGTGGCCTCAACCCAGGCGCTCTGGCCGAAAAAATGGCCGCTTCCGTGCAGGAAGGCTTGAGTTCGAGCAACGCGGGCCTCAGGGATTCAGTGCGCGAGTATGTCGCGCGCCTCGTACGCCAGAAGGAACCCGACGCAAGCGACGAGCAGATAGAAGCCATGCTCGATCAGGTCTTGCCGGACCGTTCCGCCAGCGGGCCAGGTGGCGTTGGCACCCCTTCGCGGCCAGGGATCAGCGACGAACTTCCGCCCGAGGCCGTCATGATGATGGTCCGCGATTTCTGCGATTATTCGCTGGGGCTGATGCCTCCCTCGAAGCAGCAGGAGTTGTGGGAAGGCATTCCCCAGTGGCAGGATCAGTACTGGAAGGTGGTTCCGCCCGAGATAAAAGCCTGTGGGAA
>CAXZAJ010000069.1:0-13786 GCA_964293355.1 uncultured bacterium | reverse complement strand
AGGTATGCATCCAGAAATTTGAATTGCAACCTTGGACCCATCGCCAGATTGAGGCTGTAAAACCCGCGGTAGCGGTATCCGTCATCAGTAAAGTCTGTAGCCGCCTGGAATGACTGCCCACCCTGAATCATGGCTGCCCAAAGACTGTCCCCGATGATGAGTCCTGCTTGCACTGATGCGGCTGCACCGGCAACAGGTGTGTACATGAATGTGTTGTAGTCGGTTTCAGCAGTAACAGCCACGCCGCCCGTCACGGCCATATACGGAGACACAGACGGCTGAGCAGAAAGCGAAACGCTGAGGCTCGATAATGCTATAATGGCAATCAGTTTTATTCTCATGTATAGGGTTTAACATGCCGCGATTATTGGATAAATTCAAGCTCCATGAGTATTATCTCGCTACGGTAAAGCAGGAGAATAAATATATGCGCAGGATTGTGATCGTGGCAGTGTCCATAGTGGCTCTGTCGTGCATTTTGATGATTTCATGTACAGAAAACAAAATCCGGAATGTCAGTCTAGATCAGACACCGGTCATCTCCGGTGGATTAGGCTGGGGGGTGGTATCTCTTTCCTATGTCAGGCTATTAAAGGAACCATCCGCTGACGCTGCTGATTCCGGTACGGCTCGGCGGGGAGAGGTTGGCCGTATCATCGCGCGTTCGCGATCATTTGAAAACAAGAGCACTGGCGTTTGGTACAAGATTGAACTCGGACGGAACACCGGCTGGCTCCACGATTCGACTTTAACCGTACACCAGAATGAAGCAGAAGCGAAAAAGGTTGCGGAGGCAGGTTCGTGACTACTTCTTCCATGGTTGCAATCTTCCTGCCCCCGATTGTAGGAGCCGGTATAGGCTTGTTTACCAACTGGCTGGCAATCAAAATGCTGTTCAGACCGTTGGTGGAACGTCGGATTTTTGGCGTACGGGTACCTTTCACACCAGGTATCCTTCCGCGCGAACGCACCAGAATTTCCAGTTCCATGGGAGACACCGTAGCAACGGATCTTCTTGACGAAGAGACAGTGTCGGCGAGACTTCGGAGTCCGGCGTTCAAGGAAGCCATCAGGCAAGGCACACTGAACACAGCCAGGAAAATTCTTGACACTAAACCATCAGAACTTACCGTCGGGTTTGACACGCGCCTCATTGAACTGGTCAAGGAAGTCAGTTTTGAAGCAATCGCCGGATTCACGGCTTCTGATACCTTTTCAGGCGCAGTAGTGGCTGGTACAGAGGCGGCAGTGGGCACTGCCAGTGGCTTCCGTCTCGATGCATTAATCAATCCGGCAACCGTAGATCGGCTTGCAGCGGCTGTGGCCAGCCCGAAAGGCTCAGATGTGCTGGGCCACGCGATCGCGGTAGCGGTAGTCAATTCACTGGAGCGCGCAGCTCGTGATGGCAAGCAGATATCGTCGTTCATCGATCCGGAAGCATTGCGCTCTTTTTCATCAAAAATGCTGGATTCAGCATATCCTTCCTTGAACGCGGGTGTAAAAAGCTTTTTCTCTGATGCTTCAGTCGCCGCATCAATGGAAAAAGTTGGAGCCCGGCTGATCAGGAGAACCTTTGACCGGTTCAATTCCGTACAGCGGTTTTTTATCGGGCTAGGCCAATACGACAAGGCAATTCTGGATAACATGCCTGCAACCATCGCTGATTTTTCCGAGTCGTTGCAGGTCCTGCTATCAGAAACATCAACGCTCGTTGCCATCAAACAACGTGTCTTAGCCGCAGTCACCAGCCTTACTGAAAAGCCCCTGTCGAGCCTTGCATTTCTGTCTGATCCCGTAAAACAAGCAGCAGCAATCGATGATCTTGCTCGGGTCGTGTCTGAAGCGCTTGCTGCCATCGATGCGGACGCTGTCGGCGAGCAGGTCCGGAAACTGCTTGAGACAGAAACCGTTGGCCACGTTCTGGATACCCTGCCTGGACTGACTGACAAGATGGGACCTGCCCTGGCTCGATGGGTCGCTGATTTGTTCGGTAGGGAGTACAACAGGGAATCAGCTGTCGGTACAGTTGCTTCAGCCTTCTTTTCGGCATTCTCCATGACATTCAGGCAGCACGCTGCCGATGTTCCGCTTGGTTCGACACTCGCTCTTGATGATGCTGCGCTTTCGGGCATCGCCGCGTCCGCTGCTGAAGGTTTGGCCGAGTTGGCGGCTAGAGAGAGTTCTAACATAGTACGATCCATAGATATTCGGTCTCTGGTCATTGAAAAAATAGATTCTTTGAATATGATTGACGTGGAGCGCATGATATTAAAGGTTGTCGACAAGGAACTCCGGGCCATAACCCTGTTCGGTGGTGTGCTTGGCGCGTTTATCGGGTTATTTCAGAGCCTGTTGTTTCTGTTGCGTTAGACCACCCCCAGGGCTGGCTGGGACGGAAAGCAAAAAATGGAAACTGACAAGACGATACTTATTGTAGACGACAGCCCGGCCTTCGCGGCAGCGGTCGCCGGAATGCTCGACGGGACTCTCCATGCCCAAGTTGCGCACTCGGCACGTGAAGCAATACTGCTCGCCGAGAAAACCAGGCCGCGTGTCGTATTCCTGGACATCGTCTTGCCGGATGGTGAAGGGTATGAAGTTTGTGCCAGCCTCAAGCGTACTTTCATGCACCAGCCTATCCAGATCATCCTCATGTCAGCAACGTATGACGCCAACAGGATGGAAAAGATACTGCAGGCTGGAGCCGATGATTTCATAAAGAAACCGTTTGAAAGCCTCGAGTTCCAGTTGCGACTCAAAGCCGCATTCATCCGCCTCCGTGCGCAGATAAAGCTGATGGAGGAACGTGAGTTTTATCGTCAAGCCGTGCGGCAGGAAGAAAATCTCACGATCAAGCTCCTGGACAGGCAACTCGGTCTTAAAGAGACGCTCGCAGACCTTGAGAGCACCAAAGTCGGGCTGGAGAGGGAAAATACCAAGCTCGCCGCGGCGGCCCGCTTCGATGTGCTTACAGGGCTTCTGAACCGGCACAGCCTGAATGCGCGGCTGGAGCTGGAAATGCGTCGAGCCGAGGAAGAGGGGCTGCAATTGTGCGGGATGATGATAGATATCGATAAATTCAAGTCCATAAACGACTCTTTCGGGCATCTGGTCGGTGACGATGTACTCCGCACCGTCGGAGATGCATTGCGCGCCTGCCTGCGAAAGCAGGATTTTGCCGGCAGGTTCGGTGGCGAGGAATTCTTCGTCATCCTGCCTGGCAGCGGTGTAGATGCGGCCATGGCTATTGCCGAACGCATCAGACTTACCATAGCAGGCGCGGATGTCGATGTAGCTGGCGCCAGGGTGTCGGCTACAGCGTCTGTTGGCGTCGCACCGTTCGTTCATGGGGATACGTTGACCGACTGGGTCGGGCGGGCTGACAAGGCCATGTACCGCGCCAAACAACTCGGACGCAACCGTGTGGAACTCTAATGGGTTCCTTGACTGAGCCGAGCATCTACTATCGTGGCCGCCGCGGCGCACAGATAGAAAGATCCAGTCACCAGAAGTGGAAGCCCTCGATCGGTCGCTTGTTTCAGTGCTGCATGGATGGCGGATTCAGTATCGTCATTTCTCGTCGTCCTGAAGCCCTCAGCCATGAATGCTTCCTCAATGTCCGCGGTATCACTCTCCTTGAATGTACCGGGTTTTGTGATGATGGCTTCTGAAAATCCATTCTTGAGTGCCTGTGCCATCAGCCGTGGGGGCTTGCCCTTCGCGCAGCCAAAAAGCAACACGCCACCGTCAGGGAAGAGTCGGATAAAGTCATCGGTACAAGCCCGGATGGAATCAGCAGTATGCGCGCCGTCGAGTATGACAATGGGATTCCCGGACAGTATTTCAAAGCGGGCACGCAGTCTGGCTGCGGATATACCTTTGGCTATTATACGGTCATCATAGCCAAGAGACTTGGCCACCGTGGCAGCGAATGCTGCGTTTCTGGCTTGTACACTGCCTATCATCGGTGTTCGTAGCCACAGCGGCGGACCAAAGCCAGTAATCTGGTTCCAGCATACCGTAGCGCTCGTTCCGTGTCTGTCTATTGAACATTCCCTTATCTCGGCAACCTCATCCAGTATTGTCAGCGAGGCTCCCAGCTCCTTTGCCCTCGCCTTGAATACGGCAAGAGCTTCGGGGCGAGTGGCGCTGGTAAAAACCGGAATGCCCGGTTTGATTATGCCAGCTTTTTCATAAGCGATTTGCGGTATTGTCGTACCAAGCAAGTCCGTGTGTTCCAGTTCAATCGGCGTAATGATGCTCACCGCGGGTGTCACCACGTTTGTGGAATCGAGCCTTCCACCCAACCCAACCTCGATGACGGCATCCGTGCAGCCAGCCCGTCTGAAACACAGGAATCCGAGCATCGTCAGCAGTTCAAAATAGGTCGGGGTCTCACCACCAGGAAAATCAGCCTCTGTTTTGTGCTCCATCAAATCGGCAATTTCCAAAGCGCTTGCAAACAGTGTCTGATCATCTACGGGAACACCATTGATGGCTATCCTTTCAGTAAATGAGAGCAGGTGCGGCGATGTGTACAGGCCAACCTTTGCACCGGCTTCCTGAAGTATCGATGCAAGCATGGTCGCTGTAGAACCTTTGCCTTTTGATCCTGCCACATGGATGACCCTGTAGCATTCGTCAGGGCGTCCCAGGAGTTCCTTGAGCGCCTGCATCCTGTCCAGCCTGTAAGCTGTGGGTTCAATTTTTCGCTCGAAATTGAGGTAACGGTCCAGGTATGCATATACTTCTTCCGGGTTGCTGAACGTCATGGTGTTCCTTCCGCCTTCGAGGCTGCTAGCAGTATTGCCTTGGCCACATCGAGCCCGCTCATATTCTCAAGCGCCTCGAATCCGGGGCAGGCATTGGTCTCGCAGAGGGTAAACGATGAACCGCTTTCATCCGCAAACAGGAAATCAACGGTTCCATAGACGAGTCCGGAATCGACGAATACTCGTCGGGCCTCAGTTTCCAGATACTCGGGCGGTTCAAATGGTTCTATTGCACCGCCCGCATGAGCGTTTGACACGAGTCCTTCACCCTTGCGCAATACAACAACTGGTGTCGCGATGCCAAGGTTTTCATCAAAAATCGCAAAGAAGAATCGGACATCCCGGCCATGACTGGCAGACATGTACTCCTGTGCAATATAGGGCGTGGAAGCGGCTTCTTCTGTTTCAAGGAAGCTTTGCCAGGTTTCAGCCGAATCCACCAGAAAGACCCCGCGTCCCATTTTGCCGAAACGGGGCTTCATGATGAATGGAAAATCAAGAGGAATCGTGGATTCCTGTGGCAAAACCAGGAATGTTCGGGGATGGGCGATGCCCAGTTCCGTACAACGCTCGGCTGTACGGAACTTGTCTCCTGCAAGTGTTGTCGCGCACGCGCTGTTGACTACAACTGTTCCGGCAGCTTCGAGATGCTCGTAGAGCAGTATTGGTAATTCGCCGCGGAGCAGTGCGACATTGCCTTTGCAGAAAGTGGCAGTTTCTTCCATCGAGGTTCCGGGAGCATGGATGGTTGCGTCATAATTCAGCCCGAGCCTCCGTGAGGCCTCTGCCAGTCGACGAGAGGGATAGAATATATCGAGATACGAGTTGTCGTCGGTTTTCAGTCCATATACGAGCCGTATACCCATACCGCGGGAGTATACAGAGCCTTACGATGACGGGCAAGCATCACGAAAATCCAGTCAGGAGGCGATTACAATATTCCAGGTGCTGGGCCAGATCACTGGACCCGTTGAGAATGCTTTTTTCAAGGCGCAGCGGATTTCATCGGCTACTGTTATTCCGATAGTCTGTATCAGTGCGGCTCCATACGGAGAATCCGTTGACAACCAGGCTTCGGCTTCTTTGTCACCAAGTGATCGCCGTGCCTCTGATCGATACACGGTAGCGGCCCCTGCCTCAAGCCCTGAACCCACAATTGCTTCAGTCAACGTTTCCGCTGAATAGCCTGGAGAACGTCCCTCCACAAAGAAAGTCAGATCGGTTTCCCTGAACGCGGCTAGCGTAGCTTCCTCGAGGAAAGGCGCAGCTATTCCCGGCAATATACCCGGCTGCGGCGATCGCTCGGCAAAGACCACTCTGAGCGAGGCTCCATCGCGGGCAAGGCCCTGAACGCAGGCCCTGATTCCGGCCATGGAAGCCGCCTCGTCACCATAGGCAGAAAGGAACCCTGCGGCTACGACGAGGTCAAAGTTGCGGTGCCCGGCCGTAGCTACCGCAAGCTCGGCTACCTCTAATGCATTGCTGCACCCTGCCACCGTCGGTTTGCATAGATCCTCGACATCTGCAAACAAGTAAGCCAAGCGCTGGAGCGAACTCTCATTCCTGCAGATGCCGCAAGCTGAACCTTCCGGGCAGATGCGTACAGCCTCGCGGAGGAGCAACCCGTCGTCGGCCGCCAATACGAGCACGTTGGCATGCCTGGCCGGAAAAGCCAGTTTGTAGATGGCATCCCTGAGCCCGGCCAGTCCAATGGCCGCGCCTGCTTCAGCCCTTTCTGTCCAGGAGGCTGCTCCGGCATGGCTGGTCGGAGCGCCCGGTGATTGCATCGCCTTGGCCTCCAGTTCGCCTGAAAGCCATGCCGCCAACTGTGTATCGCGCCGTCTGAGTACATCGTCACGTACCTTTGCTTCATAGCCCAGCATACCTGGCTGGTAGAACAAAGCACCTTTGAGGGTTTCAGGCAAGTATTGCTGGGCGGTCCAGTGCGTCCTGAAGGCATGCGGATACAGGTAGCCCGCGCCATGACCAAGCCCCTCGGCATCGCGGTTGGCGTCCTTCAGGTGGTCCGGCACCTCGGCTCGTTCTGCTTCCACCGCGGCCAGCGCATCAAAGTATGCAAGGCTCGAATTGGATTTTGGCGTTGTGGCCAGGTACAGGGTCGCCTCGGCCAGATGGAACTGGCCTTCTGGCAATCCAATCCGTTCATACGCGGCAGCGCAGGATTCAACAATACCGATCGCGGCAGGGTCGGCCATACCGATATCCTCGGACGCTGATATGAGCAGTCTTCTGAAAATGAAGCGCGGATCTTCACCTGCGTACACCATTCTGGCTAGCCAATACAGCGCCGCATCGGGGTCTGAGCCCCGTACGCTTTTTATGAAGGCGCTTACCGCGTCGTAGTGGTAATCACCATCTCGATCATAGAGCACGGCGCGTTTCTGGATGCTCTCCTCAGCCGCATTCATGGTTACCAAGACATGTGAACCACGGGATGGAGGCCATGGATCAACGCTGGTTTCTACCGCCAGTTCCAGCGCGTTAAGGAGGCTCCTCGCGTCGCCATCAGCAATCTTCACGAGGTGTTCAAGCGCTCCATCCTCAAAATCGACTATCCAGCGCCCGTAGCCGCGTTCTTCCTCGAGCAGCGCAGCCCGCGCTGCCGCAAGCAGGTCGTCATCACCGAGAGGGTGCAGCTGGAATACCCGCGAGCGCGAGACCAGTGCCTTGTTCACTTCGAAAAATGGATTCTCGGTCGTTGCACCTATCAGTATGATGGTGCCGTTCTCCACAAAGGGCAGGAGCGCGTCCTGCTGGGCCTTGTTCCAGCGGTGTACCTCGTCCACGAACAGGATGGTCTTGCGGTCGTACAGGTCTCGCTCCCGCTTGGCGGAGTCCACGGAATCGCGGATGGCCTGCACGCCTGAAAGCACGGCGTTAATCGATATGAAGCGTGAACTGGTAGTATTGGCAATGACGCGGGCAAGCGTCGTCTTGCCTGTGCCCGGAGGCCCGGACAGGATAATGGACGACAGCCTGTCCCGTTGTATTGCGCGCCGCAGGAGTCGGCCCGGGCCTACGATGTGGTCCTGGCCTATGAACTCATCGAGCTTTCGCGGACGCATCCTGTCGGCCAGCGGCCCAGCATTTTCCTTTGGCGCCGCTCCGGCAAACAGGTCGTCGCTCACCGCGCCCTTATTCCCTGACCCATCCGCCCCACACCAGATCTGTTGTCGCAGTATCGGCATCGTCAGCATACGTGTTTGACCAGAGCCCATCTCCGTCGGTTAAGGCAAAGAGTTGTTTTTTGGACGTACTGATATCAAAAAAGGGCATGGTATTCACGGATTTGGTAGTCAGACTAGAGGCAAAGTTAATTGCCGTAGAAAGTGCGGTATCGCCTGATACAGGTGTTGTGTCAGGCGCGAATGGCTTGGTTGTTAAATCAATATTGAGATAGCCGTTCGCAACGGTGCTGGTACTGCTAGTGGGGATTTTGGTACCTACCAACAGTGTTCTTGCGCTTCCCACCTCAAAATATGTCGGTGTTGATAATGAGTATACCTTGCCCGTGCTGCTTGTATACGCGCTTGCGTTGCTAATCCAGTGGACTCCATTATCTGAGGTGTAATAGAGGTACCCTAAACGATTGGAAACAAGAATATCAGTGCCAACGGAGCAGACTCCCGCGTATGCGCTTCCGCCTTCAGGTTCGGTTGACAGAACATTAATCACGCTTTCAGAACCTGTAAGGAGCGAATCGCCGGCTGTGAACCAGAACGTGGTACCATCAGGAGACGCGACTGAGTTGGGGAATCCGATGCTTGAGTTCACAATAATACTCGTTCCAACAAAAGCGCCTGAGTTCAAATAGTGTATAGAATAATTCTCTGGTGTTTCGACTGAGCTGCGTTTGTTGGCGGTAACAGCAAACAGCTTTGTTGGGGTTGCTAGCAGAGTCCTCAAGTAACGGTCTGACGGCAATCCAGAAACTACGGTCCAGCTTTCTACATCAGTTTTTTTCCAGACGCTGCTTCCAGTAGAATCAGAGAAAACTACGAAAAGCGTTTCTGTACCGGAAACTTCAATAACAGCACCGCTGGCTGCTATGACTGTCCCGGAAAACCCAGTAGGTATAATGGCTTTATCCCACTTGGTTGGAGTATCATTAATAGCTTTGCTCCATAGCGTTGGACCGATTCCAGCAAAGTACGTTGATCCTAACTTGACCACGTATGACGGTGAAGAACCCTGGATGTCATCAGTGATGTTATCCGTCGTGGATTTTTCAGCCTGCACCCTGGAAAATATGCCCGCAGCAGTATCTGTGCAAGAAGTCATGGTTACAACTGAAATCGCAACCAGTAAAACGAGGATTCGTCGTGTACGTATCAAAGCTTTCATATGGCTATCCTCAGGCTCACAGGTGGTAGGCGACGGAGAGCGTCGCCTCCAGGAAGAAGCCCACGCGGCTATTTTCCTCATGGACCGTCATAATCTGCGGTATGATGTTCCCGAATATGTTGAGCGCGTAGCTCATGTCGGAAGATGCCTTCCAGTAGAACGAAGAACCCGCTTTCAGGAGTCCGTCAACATGTTTGTCGGCTCCCAGTGAACTTATCGCTATCCCGAGGCCGGCGGTTGGTGCGATTACGAAGGAACCGATGGTAAAAGCCCTGATCATGCGCAGAGAAAGTGGAGCTATGAACAAGCGGTCATCATTGACGGTACTGATATAGCCACCCGAGAGGTCTCCGGCCAGGGCCCATGACTCGTTCAGGAAGCCGGCGTAGGAGAGGGCAAATGCAAAACCCGGTGTGGAATTGGCATTTTCAAACCCTGGTGTATTGGGATTGTAGAACCCGAGGGGAACAACGGTGCCAATCGAGAGCGACAGTATGCCGTCACCTTTTGCAAAGCTGCTGAAGTTCGATGAAGCTAATGGTGCAGGTTCTTCCTGCGCAAAAGCCAAGGTTCCCAGCGCCAGAACGGCAACGAAAATTGTTGATGGAAGGGAGCGCATCGATCCTCCGATGGATATCTCAATATTGACGAGCGGAATATACCACGTCGTACCCTATTCTGAAAAGGCGCGAGGGGTTGCATCGGTTACTGACTACCGAATGATTCGACCAGTTCTGGCGGAAGATAGTGTTGCCCATGATGAGGCGAATGACGGACCGGTTACCCACCTGAGTTCCAGTTGTGCCAAAAGGTAGGTTTTTACACGTATCGGAGAGACAGCAAGTTGATCGACGATAGGTACGTTTGCGGCTGCAAGGCCAGAAAGCGAAGCGCAGTAACATCCGAGTCCCGCTTCAAAGGGTCCCTTGCGGAATTCAGATGTATCCGTGGCTGAAGGAATTCTAGAACTCAATTCAGAAATCAAGGCGGAATTTTCTTCAGGAAATCGCAGAAAAACGTCGTCGCCCGTTCTTTCAAGCCCTATCAATTCAAAGGGCACTGTATAGCGCGACGCCAGACCTGCCAGAGTCGCACCATCGATTGGTTCAGCGAGCCAGGCCAGCACGGGAACATCAAAATAGGCTCGGGCGCTCGGAGCACCCAATTCCGTCCAGAATGCGCGTCGGATGTCAGCAATTGATCTTAAAACATTACCTGGTGGCACCATAGCCAGTGCAATGGATGAAACTGTATCAGTTATTCCCAAACCCATGAAGGCATAGTATACTCAGGTAAACCTCCTGTAAAGGAAAGATATTGTCATGACGTACAAAGTAGAACGCTTGGCCAACAAGCTTACCTCAATAATTTCATCCTGGCCCGGGGTAGAAAGCGTCGTATCCTGTGAGGCTTCGGATACCGATGTGATCGACCCGTATTTCGCACTCGTCCTGGATGTGTACTGTTATGGTTCCATCCCGACTGGCGAAGAGCGGCATACCTTCTTCGATAATCCTGGCGCTTTCGAGACTTCAAAAAGCGGTGAGAAAGATCGCTTTTTCATAGACGGGTTGCCTATACATCTTGAATATAAGCGAACCCGCACCATAGAAGGCCTCGTGACCAAGAGCCTCGATGCAATCTGGATGTTTGGTACGGCTGGTACCTATATGATTTATCGGCTCGTCAATGGTAAAACCCTGTTTTCAAAGTCAGACTGGCTGGATCGGATGCGTGGATCCCTCGCAGAAAGTCCCTCGGAATTCTGGGATAGCCTCCTTGAGACATATCAGCAAAAAATTGAGCATAGCCTCAGCGATCTGGGTGGTGCGGCACTCAAAGACGACAAGTTTTTCTATTTTGTCTCGCTTGCGGGATTCATACGGTCATGTTCATCTACACTTTTTGCCTTGAACAAACAGTGGGAACCATCGGATCGTCACATGACAACCGCGTTGATGTCGCTTCCTGTCTTGCCGGATGATTTTGACGGTCTCTGGTCAACCTTGATGCGCACCGATGGATCTATCGATCCATCGCGGCGGTACCAGATAGCTCAACTGATAGCTCGCAGTGTTTTTGCGCTCCTGTAGACGCATCCGGACCACTCTGGCCACGGTTGCCGTTTTCTGTTTTCTCACTGGTTGTGCAACACAGTATGTAGAGGGGCTGGTACTCACATCCGGAGATTCTGTTGTCGCGGTGTCTAGACTCGACCGCGGTGAAGGTTCTTCGATAGTCCCGGGAAAGCGCGCACGATTTGCATTCAAACAGCCTGTCAATCCCGGGCGACAGCGAGATATGGTTGTCTTCACGCAAGGATCGGGCCAGTTGCTCGTGCAATTATTTTCTTCAATCAAAGACAAAAACCCAGTAACTTCGGCAAATTTTGCACTCCTTGAAGGAAAGTCCGCAGAACTGCATGTCGCCATTCCTGATGGAGTTGTCATAGCGCTAGCCGAAATAAGCCTGGCAGAGACTGGTTCGGCAGTCATCACAGCGTTCAGCGTTGTCCCGGCTTTTTCTGGTGCACAGTTCAAGGACTCGTCGTATGCAGTTTCCAATACAACTTCCTTTTCGTCAGTATCAGGAGTTGGGCCTCGAACGATCAACCTTGCCTTCCCTGGTACGCCAGACGCTTCTTTGATTATAAAACTAGCCGTGGATGGAATCGCGAGGATAAGCACTGATGCCCAAAATGGTTTGGCCCAGACTGTTTTTGCAGCTACAGCACGGGCAGGCGTCGAAGTAGCCATTCCGATGGCCGCACTCATCGCACCGACTCCTTCAGTCACATCGATCCAAAGCGCGCGCACGGTTACCGTTGAATCAGAAAATGGGCTGGCTTCCGTCTGGCTTGCTCAGGGAGTCGTCGCGCCGCTTGCCGACCTTCACGCCATTCTGTCCATTACAGCACCGCTTGATGGGGATTATGCCTTGTATCGCTGGGATCTTTTACCTGAGACTCTCGTTTTCGATTTTGAGGATTACTCAATCCAGGATAGCTATCTTAAGCGATTGGCTTTTTTTGCAGAGAAACCAGGTTTCAGAGGCCGGATAGCTTCTGATGAGGAGATTCGAGCGCTTCATGGCTGGAATGCCCATGATTATTCTTCCGGAACACTAGTTGCGTTCTTTTCCATGGCACAAAATTTGGGCTTCAGGCTTAATGATGAAGAAATTGTCCTGCTGGAGTTGCTGATCGCTCATGGTATCCTTGCCAGAAATTCAGGTGGTATGATAACGGAAGGCCGTGGTGCCATCATTTCAGTTTCGCGAGAATCGACCCCCGTTCTCAGACGCGTGTTCATGGATCATGAAGCTTCACACGCGCTTTTTTTTCAGGATGCTGAATACCGGAGACTGTCTGCAAACCTCTGGTCTTCACTCGGTTCAGAATCCAGACGCTTCTGGAAGCAGCATCTGGCCTGGCGGCGCTATGACACGCGTGACGAGTATCTGTTGATCAATGAACTACAGGCATATCTGGTTCAGCAGTCTCTTGCGTCTACCAGAGCATATTACGAGGCATTGGTACAACGGTTGGTTGAAGCGTACCCAGCTGATAAGGAGCGTCTTGAAGCAGAGTCACCGTATGTGCTGAACTCCGCCGTTGAGGGCGCCAAGCTACTCGATTCCTACTTGCGCAGACACTGGGGCCTGTCTTCCGGAAAATTCGGGAGGGTGCGTAAACTCTAGTCTTTTGCGACGCGATTCAACTCATCCTGTACGATAGTAGCGCACCAGGCGCGAGTTTTTGCGAGTAGTTCATAGGGCTCAGGCGAGTGATCACCCGCTTCACGCCTGAATGCGGCTGCCGCTGGTAACATAGTAGTCCATACATCCCTTTCATGGACTCCAAGACCATCGAGGTAGGATGCCGCATGGTTGTACGGCTCCGGCAAACTGCTGATATCATGGGCGTACGAAGTCAAGAACTGTTCCGGTTTCTGGTAAGGGCGTCCGGCCGCAAATAATTTTCCTTCAACATGCTTTCTTGTCAGTTCCTCCGTCCCTGTTGCTGTCTGCACGCCAAAACCCCTTACGCGCTCCATCCTGCACGATAATGAATTTGATAGTCGTTCCAGCCTTTCCTTGTACGCTACAAGCGGTTTCGTCACGTAGCGAAAACTCCCATCGGCATCTTCTTGCCTGTCTATGTTCTGATTGCGGTACAGGAACTCGGCAAACAACGACTCGGAAGGTTTGAGCCTCGACTGCCGGATGTCAAAATACGGATAAATGTACGTGCCCCGCGCATAGCTTTTGCCAAAAGGGTAAGAAAAATCAGCGCCATATATCCTTACGACCGACGCCCCCAGGTACTCCGCAAGTGACACCGCTGCATGCGTCACATTGCCTCCCGAGGTGTCCAGTACCGGAAAGGCCCTGAACCGGGAAGCGATATAGCGTGAAAGAGGATGACCTGAAGAGAAAAAATAAGGTTTGGACGCAAGCCGGGACACTGTTGGTGGAGACGCCAAATCCAGAAAAAGCGGTATGCGTTCTGGCATCCCGAGAGAAAAATGATAATAGCTGATATGTTGGCAATCAATGCTGATTACAGCATCAGGTTCAATTCCTCGTTCAAGCAGAGCCCTGAGGCTTGTGTCCGTGGCTATCAAAAAAGCATTTTTTGGCCTTGAAGC
>CAXZAJ010000068.1:0-13900 GCA_964293355.1 uncultured bacterium | reverse complement strand
TCCGTTATTGGACTTGGAATTGCATGGATAATCGCAATCACCTTCCTCGTCGCGACTGGCAAGGAACGACAGATGCTCAGACAGAAAGTAAAGATTTGGTTTATGCATACTTGATCGATAGGATGGAAATATGGATACGTTAAGAAAAATTAGGCCTAAACGTTTAATAAACGCAGGTTTTTCTGCGACAGCATGCAACCTTAAATGTCAGTATTGTTATGTATCACAGGTAAATGGGTGCCAGCCGCGCGGATTCCCACGTTCGCCTATCCCGTCGAACGCATTAAGGCTGCTCTATCTGTAGAGCGTTTAGGCGGCGTATATCTGTTCAACTTCTGTGCCAATGGGGAGACGCTTCTACGACCAAAGATATGCAATATCATCGAAGCTCTTCTTGAAAACGGCCATTACCTCGAAGTGGTTACTAATGGGACATTGACTGAGAGATTAAAAGAGATAGCAGCATTCAGTGAAGACAATCTGACTAGACTTAGCTTTAAATTTTTCTTTCATTACTTGGAGCTAATAAGGACAAACCAGCTAAAAGCTTTCGCTGATAATGTGAGAATGATGAAAGCGTGCGGTTGCTCCTTTACTATCGAAATTGTTCCCTGCGATGAACTTTTGCCTTACGTGGATGAGATAAAAGAATTCTGTTTGAGTGAATTCGGTGTTTTATGCCACTTGACCGTTATAATGGATCATGCGAATGACCTAAGCTTGCTGAGTTCGATGTAAATGCGGGAATACTATGAGGCATGGAAGCATTTCAATTCTCCTATGTTTGATTTTAAGATCTCCACCTTTGGTGTTAGGAGAACTGAGTACTGCTATGCTGGCGATTGGGTCCTTGATGTGGATATTGAGACTGGTAAAGCCACACAGTGTTATTGTTCACGTTTCAGTCAAAATATATTCGAGAACCTAGAAAAGCCGATTGTCTTCCTACCCATCGGCAAACATTGTAGCTTATCTCATTGTTATAATTCGCATGCGTTGATGACCTTGGGAGTGATACCCGAATACCAGAGCATAACCTATGCAGAGGTTCGGAATAGAAAATGCGTCGATGGTAGTGAGTGGTTTTCCGAAGAAGTCAAGCAATTCTTCAGTGGTAAGTTCTCCGATAACAACAGGACTTACGGTTCCTTTGAAAAATCTTGGATCGACGTGCGTATAGCTTTCATCAGAGGTAAAAAACTCTTACGGCGGATAGCCGATCGCATACGCTCATAGTATCGGAAGATACGATTGAGAATTGTTTGGTTTACTAAGATAGAGCTATCCGAAGCCGCAGTCCGATTCGGTGAATAGGTTTGGCAGTAAGGTGGGATTGTGGAGTTGTTTAACATATTCACTAATTATTAACAAACAGCCTCTTTCTGTGTGATATCCGCCTCTTCTTTATCTTGAAATCACAGGTAAACTTATACCTGTTCATAGCAAACCTGAGCATCAGGCAAGCAATTGATCTGGACATTGTTACTGTGCAGGCTTCGACCATACGGCTGTGGTATTAGAAAGTAGGGAAATAAATATTGAAGAGTTCACGATGAGTTTTAATACAAACCCCGGAATCGCATAAATAATGAAATATTTGGTTTGAAATACATGCATAAGTAATCGCTTGAATCCTGTACTTCTCAGGTTCATTTACTACTCCAATCAGTGCGAGTCGAAAACTTTGTCTTGGAATCTGCAGGCTCGTCATACAATCGAAAAGTTTGATCTTCGATGGCAGGAAGATCATCCCAAAAACTTTTAATAGAAATTGTTATTTAAATTATATTCAATGTTAAGAGCCGATTAGCTAGTATTTGAATTTTTAAAAAGAAACTATGAGATATCTGGTTAAGGAACTCATTTAAAGAAAGGAGTAACCGTGACTCGAATAAAGGTAGCGCTCGAATATAGGTGGCGTTGAATTTTGTTTTACGGCGAGTATGGAAATTGATTTTAAAAGTCACTAAATTGTATTTTTGGCAAATCATTTAGCATTAATATCACTTTACTGTATTAATTCATTTTTGCATCTAAAAGCAAATTATTTTATTATTCGATATACAGGCAAGTTTCTGGTTTGATGCTTAAGATTGATTACTCTTAAAATATTATATGCTGTGATGTATTAAACAATAGCTAGTCAGTATTCTATTTATGCCTTGTCTTTTGGCTGACTGCGATTGAAAAATCTGATATATGCAAGAAGGTGATTAATGCGACTTTTATATTTTTCGAATACCCCCCTGTTTTCGGTTGGGAAAGAAGCTATTCTAAAATGGAAATGGGTGAATACACTAGTGGATTCTCTTAAGTCTGAGAGACCCGATTTTGAGATCGCCGTCGCCTATAAAAGTGATGTTAGGAATATAACAGTCGAACAAAAAAACGGTATTACAATTTACCATATTCCCCAGAAACGGAGCATAAAGAACAAGTTAGTTAATTTGTTCAATTATGAAGATAACTCGATAGTTTATCTTAAAGTGGTTTCTGCCTTTAATCCAGATATTATCCAGGTATTCGGTACCGAATCTGATTTTGGGCTTATTGGATCAAAGACAAATATTCCTGTTGTCGTTCATGTACAAGGACTACTATTCGCTATTCAGGACTTGGTCGATCGATTTAGGTTAATCGGCACACGCTCATTGATTATTAATCCGAGATTATGGCTTAGGTACCACTACAATCGTAGGGTCTTCAAACTAAACGCACTAAGGGAAAAGGTGATAGTTAAGAGATGTGACATTTTCCTCGTAAGGAGCGGATGGGATGAAAGTCTTCTGAACTTAATCGAAAATAATAAAAAATTCTATAACTGCGATGAGATAATTAAAGAATGCTTCAGAAATACTGTATGGAGTAAGCCGATACATAAAGGTATTAGAATAACAAGTGTAATAACTGATGTTGTTTATAAAGGTATTGATATCATTGCTAAAACTTGTGAAATCCTGTGTGCTAATGGTATTCATGTAGAATGGTCCGTTTTTGGAATGAATGATAATGCTCTTGCGCTAAAAACTTGGGGACTTGACCATATCTGCTTGAAGAAAAATGGAGTCAAGTTCAAAGGCGAATGCGACGAGGTTGCGATAATAGAGGAATGTTTGGTAAGTGACATTTTTGTTCATCCATCATATATAGAAAATAGTTCGAATGCAATTGGAGAAGCTATGTGCATGGGTTTACCTGTTGTAGCTGCATTTGTGGGGGGGAATCCCACACTTATTACTAATGGTGAGAATGGCCTTCTATTTCCCGCTGGCGATAGCTATGCACTTGCATCATGTATTATAAAGATTGCTTCGCTCGATCACCTTAAAACAGAGGAGTTATCGCAAAAAGCAAGAAAATCAGCGTTGAATAGGTCTGACCCGAAGAAGGTCATTTCGCAATTGGAGTGCCTATATTCAGAGATGGCGAAAATTCAGTAACTTAGTCTTGATTCCGCGATTTCCGTTTATTTAGTATAAGTACAACTTGGTATACATATATTTAGTGTAAATATTAATTCTCACTTGATTTCGGTAGATTGTCATAATTCTTTAATTATAACATAAGAATCATCGATAGCTCTTAGGCGCTTTTAACTTTCTGAAATAAGCAAATTTAGGCAAAGTTGCAGGCTATTACGGTAACTAATAATAACAATGACTTATCGGAGGAGCCTTGCTCATAAGTGAAGAACATTCTGAGATTAAAGGCTCTAGGACAATAATGATCCTACTGCTTGCCGCTTTGATGATTACAAGCGGTGGGATCAAGATCGTCCCGCATTTTGTAACAAATTGTTTCTCAAGTTGTTTAATTTTTTTTATGCTTTGCTTGAGGGCGGACAAGGTCGCGAGGAGCGAAGTTGTCCGGAAATTAATAGTTATATATTTAATAACTGTCTGTCTTATTCTCATTAACTTCGCTTTGAATCATGACAATGTTAGTCCGACAGAGTATTTATTTTTCATATGGTATATTCTCTTGGCAATTATGGCTCGTCTGGTTCTTTCTCCCAAGGACATCTGCTTCGCTTTTGATTCAATCATGAAAGTAATCGTAATCGGAGCCCTTGTTTCATTTCCGATACAATTGGCTGCCGGCTCGCACTTGTTGAGCTATTCCAATGGTAGGGATCTCGATTACCTTTATCTGATCCCAGGAATATTTTACGTTAAGGCCAGCGTCCATGTATTGGGGTTAGATCTGCATCGCGTTTGTTTGCTGTTTTGGGAGCCCGGAGTATTACAAGCATATTTGAACATTTATCTCCTTCGACTGATAGGAGAAAGGCGGAAAAATGCGATCGTGGCAACATGTGTCGCGATATGCCTTACATTCTCCACAACAGGCATTATCTTGATGGCGATGATTCTGGTTTATACGTACCGCACTTTGTTACATAGGCTGAGGATTTTGCAAATCGGAGTTCTACTAGCAGCTCTTATAGCTTCAATCGCTGTACTACTCCCAGTGGTAATGAACAAATTTACCGGTACCGAAGTATCTTCAATGCTTGTTCGTTATTACGATACAGAGATGTCCATCGAAAACATGCGGGTCTCGCCTATAAAGGGAATTGGACTTCAGGATGTAGTCACGTACTCAAAAAATAGAAGTACTATGGTTTTCCAGAATTATATCGGGCTTCCTGTAAGTGAAGAATTTCGAAGTCAGATATTAGACAGGAAAAACGGTGGAACGACTAATTCGTTTTTACGATTCATGGAAGCATTTGGGGTTTTAGGGTTGGCGGCACTTGCCTACCTCCTGTCGAGAGGAAGCGTTTGGAATGTCAGTCGCGGTCTGTTTGCCCTTGTTTTTATTTTGTCTGTCTCATCAGAGCCTGTATTGACGACACCTTTTTTCCTGTCCTTGCTTGTCGAGAGGATTCCACTTTTGCAGAGGCGCACATCATACAAAAAAGCTCATGCTACCAGTAAGGCAATAATAGCAAGCTGCGAAAGATAAAAGTTAACGCTAGTTCGAAATTACGCACATACAATATTGTAAGGATGTTGAGGGTTTGTATGAATCGACCAATGATAACCATAATCACTGCGACTTATAATGCAGGCCGTGAGTTGCCCGGATATTTCGAAGCTATTAAGTATCAGACAAGAAGAGATTTTGAGCTTGTTCTGGTTGACGGGGGATCAACGGATGATTCAAATCTAATCATTGCGAGTAACAAGAATCTCATTAGCAAATATATTTCTGAAAAAGACTGTGGGGTGTATGATGCATGGAATAAAGGACTTCGCCTCGCTAGCGGAAAGTATGTAATGTTTGTTGGATCTGACGATAGGCTTGTACCTGAAGCGATTGAACTCTATGAAAGATTCATATCGGAAGCTGTTGAAAAATATGATTTAATTTGCTCGAAAGCTAGATATGTCACATTTTCGGGAATTTCAATTAAGGAGATCGGTGAAAAATGGGACTGGATAGAAATGAAGAAACGTATGGCAGTCTCTCATGTTGGCATGTTGACGTCCCGAGAATTGCTCAAATCTGGGAATGGATTTGATCTACGGTATCACCGATGCGCTGATTATGATTTTCTGCTCCGTGAAGGTGTTGGTGTGAAGGCCGGCTATATCGACCAAGTCACGGTGTTGATGAGGACTGGCGGATTAAGCTTTACGATTGAAGCTTTGAGCGAAGCACTCCATATTAAACTAAGAAATCTCAATGGAAGATCAATCCGATCTTCTATTGAATTTTTAATCTCTGTTGTCCTCTTCTATAGAATGAAGCTGAAGATACTTATTCTAGAGAGGGGACGTTCACAGATATGATAGTTAGTTGTCATAAAATAAAAAGAATTGTTTTCATCCTAGGACTTTGTCAGATTGAAATCTATTAAGTAATATTTAATTGCTGAATTCAGCTATTCAATTATCTGTTTAGAGTGTGCATTGTGGAGTTTTCAGTGACTATAATTCTTTTATACTGTCTATTATTGAGTTTCGAACATTTATAACTAGGAGTAAAATTAAATATTTATATTTATTGAAGTAGGTGTTGGCCAGCTAAATCCAACCATATATTTAAATGCGATTGCGAATTGAGGCCGAATAATCAGACGCACCACGTAGAGCAAAAAAGAAACAGGATCGGCTTCTCTTAGATACTTGAATCAGTCTCCGTTTGGAATACGAAGAAGTAGTAACTTCGAAACAAGCAGGAATAAATTGGTGAACTGAATTAGGTTACCAATAAATTGAACTCCTTCAAAGGGTTTGTAGCAAGAAGTAGAAAGTCTTTTATTGAAATGTTAAGGATAATTAAATTTGTGCTTAATAGTACTGTGACTATAATCAAAAACGAGTTTTCTAAAGTTGTCAAGGATTAACTTGAAGACATCCAGAGCATTGCGCATCAATAAAGTAGAAAATGGATGTGGTCATGTTCATACAGGGAACGCGATGAAAAAAATGAATGTTCTTTTGTACTAGATATTACGATATATACTGAATTTGATTGTAAAGATCGGAAGAACAATCAGAAACCTCTTTTAGGGTATTCTATCGATCATCATGCTAAAGACTCCGAATACAATAGCTGTAGTCATTAATGCTTGTATACAGAAGATAAAAGACCGGGTTTTTGAATTATCTAATAAGTATTGCTTCCAATTGGTCATTAATTCCTACAAAGGTTCTCTTTAAATGCAATTTTCAATACACTTGAACTGTGTTAGCCTACACCAAAACCGGAAACGCAAAATATAAATTAGGTATGTTCCATTAACATATTTTCTCGATCATTATTAGATAGTGTTGTAAATAAATAAGATATTTTAAGGATAGTTGGTAGTATATGAATATAATTATATTAGGAGCGGCAGGTTTTATTGGAACAAATCTCGCGATTAAGTTGGCTGAAGATAAATCCAATGTAGTCACACTTGTTGATGCTAGAGATTCTTTTTTTGATCCACATCGGAGATTAAACTTAAATGCTATTTATAATCTTTTCGAATTTTCTGAAAAATCAGATTTTGATAGGCTTCTTGAGGGGCAGGAAATTGTTTATCACCTATTTAGTTCTTCAAATCCAACCAAGTCAAACATTAACATTCCATTTGAATTGAGAGACAATGTCTTGACGACTTCTTTGTTTCTCGAGGCATGTGTAAGGCAGGGAATAAAGAAAGTAATTTTTTTGTCCTCAGGTGGGACTGTGTACGGTTGTGAAGTAGCATGTCCTATTTCAGAGGATTCTCTTACTCGACCAATTACTTCATATGGTGTCCAAAAAATCACAATCGAAAACTTACTATATTTATACAATTATACCCATGGACTTGATTACAGAATCGTACGTCTTTCAAATCCTTACGGTCCTTATCAAAGGCCTAATGGCCAACTTGGTGTGGTTACGACATTTATCTATAAAGCATTGAAGCATGAGACTATCCATGTTTATGGTGATGGTTCAGTTGTTCGCGATTTTATATACATTGATGATGCTATCTCTGGTATTATTAATATTGTCAATGGAACCACGAAATTATTTAATTTGGGAAGCGGCAGCGGAACTAGTATCAAGCAAATACTTAGACAAATTGAACAATCATTGAACATTGAGCTTAATACTGTTTTTGAGAAAGCACGTTCTGTTGATGTTCCGATTAATTATCTAGATATTTCCCGTTATGCAGGTATTTTTGGATGTCCTGTCACGGTTTCGTTATCGGAAGGAATACTGAAGACAGCAGCATTTATGGATACGAATTATGTCTGACCCAATTTTGTCATTATGTATTCCAACAAATGGAGTTACAGAGTGGGTTATTCCTGTTTTAGACAGTATTTATGCTCAGAATATTGCAAATATTCATTTTGAGGTAATTGTTGCCGACAATGGTAGTAATGTTGAATTTGAAGCCGCAATGCTTGAATATGCATCAAAGAAAACGAACCTTGTATATAAAAAAACAATGACACAGGGGTTTCTTAATCAGACAGAATCTTACAAGATAGCACGTGGTAAGTTTATCAAATTTATTAATCATCGAATGAAGCTTTTGCCGGGTACATTAAAAAAAATAATAGAATTTGCGTCTGAAAACATGGAAAACAAGCCTGTTGTTTACTTCAGCAATGGGAAATTAACTAACCTGCGCCAAGAACCTACCATTTTCAATTCGTTTGATTTGTTTGTTAAGAACCTCTCTTACTGGTCTTCTTGGTCGGCGGGGATTGCATTATGGAAAGAAGACCTTGTTCATTTATATAAATTAGAATTTAATTCCCTTTTTCCACATACAGATATTTTATTTTCACGAAGAGAGTGCAGCAAATATATTATTGACAATAGAATTTTATTGTATGAGATCCCGACTAATTGGGCTGTTAAAGGAAAATATGACATATTTAATGCCTTTGCCGTTGAGTACTTGGCCATTATTTTAGACTTATTCCGAGATGGTGCAATTTCAAAAAAAACATTTTTGAAAATAAAAAATGACAATTTCACCTATATATCTGACCGCTATATCATTTACATCTTTTTCAGAAAGAAAAGTTCATTTGACTTCACGGGATATAAAGACTCAATAAACTTCTTTTATAGTATGAAACTGATAAAGTTGTCTGTGCTTAGGCTGCCAATATTAACAATACAAATTGTTTTGAGAAGAATAAAAAGACAACAACTTGAGGAACTGCTTTCATCCACTCTCTGAATCAGTATAAAATGTATTTTTTACTCAGAGGGGAGTGCAGCTTCTTTGAGTGTCCGGATTCTTAAAATTCCCATCTCTAATGGGGTTGTTTAACTGTAGGGAGGATACATAAATCAAATGGTAGAAAAAATTAGTGTTGCAATTATTGGAACTAATGGATTGCCAGGCCACTATGGTGGATGGGACCAACTATTAAATCACCTTACTGACATGCTTAGAAGTCAGTTTTCATTTATAGTGTACACAAGTGTATATAATGCTGAAAACGGATTGAAAACATATAATGATGCAGAATTAAAAATAATAAATCTAAAAGCTAATGGAATTCAAAGTATACTATATGATACTGTTTCAATAATTCATGCACTGTATAAAAAATATGATGTATTATTAATATTGGGAGTATCCGGTTGTATTTTTCTACCAATAGCTAAAATATTTTCTAAAAAAATAATTTTGAATATTGATGGAGCAGAATGGAAACGAGGAAAATGGAATAAATTTGCACAAATGTTTTTGAAAATTTCAGAATATATTGGAGTTAAATACTCTGACATTGTAATTGCTGATAATAAAGTTCTTCAAGACTATGTTACCGAAGCGTATGAGAAGAATGCTAGATTAATTGAGTATGGTGGCGATAATGTTGCTTTTGTACCCTTGAGCATTGAAACAGCAAAAAAATATGATATTGAATCTGGCAAATATGCTTTCAAGGTTTGTCGTATTGAACCAGAAAATAATTTGGATTTGATACTAAGTTGTTTTTCAAAGTTATCTCTGACCTTGATAGTGGTAGGTAATTGGAAAAATAGTCCTTATGGGATAAATTTAAGAGAAAAATATTCTGCTTTTCACAATTTGCTTATGATTGATCCAATTTATCAACAAAATGAAATTGATGAGCTACGAGGTAATTGTGGCTTGTATATACATGGACATAGTGTTGGTGGTACTAATCCTTCACTCGTAGAAGCTATGTCCTTAAAGCGATGTTGTTTAGTTTTTGATGTGGCTTATAATAGAGAAACGGTAGAGAATTCAGCTTTCTTTTTTAAGGATGAACAAGAGTTGAGGACATTAGTAAACACCTTCATTCAAGGTAATCTAGATACTAAAAATGTTCAGGATAAATTGTATTCTATTGCTACTAGAAGATATAAGTGGGATGTTATTGTTGACAAATATTCACAGTTATTTGACGAATAACATGCTCAGTTATTCCGAAATTATTTTATGTAAAAATGGCCAGTCAACCAACCTAAGGAAATTTCAGATTCATTATTATGAGTAATAATATTGTTGGTGTTTTTGGAATAACCAGTTATCTGGGTTTGTCTTTTGCTGATTATTATAAATCAGAATTGTCTTTTGAATTTATTAATAGTAGATGTCTTGATTGGCAAAAACTGGAATTTAGTAATATTTCCACCATCCTCTATGTCGCCGGCATCGCCCATGTCTCCACTGACCCAAACATGGAGGCTCTCTATTATTCAGTAAACCGTGACTTACCTATTGCGGTAGCTCAAAAAGCTAAACATGAAGGTGTCAAGCAATTTATCTTTTTGAGTAGCATCATAGTGTACGGTAACGAGCCTTTCATCACCACTGACACTAAACCAAATCCAGTCAACTTCTATGGAAAAAGCAAACTACAAGCAGAAGAAGGCCTTCTGGCTCTTGCTGATGAGGCTTTTAAAGTTACAGTTATTCGTACGCCCATGGTATACGGACCGCAATGCAAAGGTAATTTTCCTTCTCTTTTAAACCTTGCTAACAAAACTTTTGTTTTCCCAGATTATTATAACCAACGTAGTATGATTTATATAGAAAATCTCTGTGCCTTCATCGCCTTGTGCATCGAAAAACAATATTTTGGTATCGTGTATCCCCAAAATTCCGAGTACGTGAGCACCAGAGACATCATTGCTCAGGCTGCTGCCTGCATGGGCAAAAAAATCCACTTCACCAAAGCCTTCAATCCCTTGATACGAATGCTTGGCAAAAGGATAGATTTCGTCAATAAAATCTTTGGGAACAAAACCTATGACAAAGCTTTGTCACCGGATATGGCCCTCTATAACATCTGTACATTTGAAGAATCAATACAGCGTAGTATAAACATAAAAACCAAGGATTAAATTATGAATACGATTCTTTCTCTCATTGGTAGACATGAACCTCTCTTCAGTGCGGATATCTCAAAAAGCAAACAGCACATTACTGACATAATTTCCTCCTCCCGCTTCCTCGTCATCGGAGGAGCCGGCACCATAGGTCAGGCCGTAACCCGGGAAATCTTCAAGCGCAATCCCAAACTCCTCCATGTTGTCGACATCTCGGAAAACAACATGGTTGAGCTTGTACGCGACCTCCGCAGTTCCATAGGCTACTCTTCAGGTGAGTTTGCCACCTTTGCCATAGACGCCGGTAGCGACATCTTTGATGCCTTCATGGCCTCCGGTCCCGGCTACGACTATGTACTCAACCTCTCAGCCCTCAAGCACGTGCGCAGCGAGAAAGACCACTTTACCCTCATGCGCATGGTCGACGTCAACATTTTCAATACCGACAAGACCATGCGTCAGGCCAAAGAAAAGGGCGCCCGCAAGTACTTCTGCGTATCAACGGACAAGGCTGCCAACCCCGTCAACATGATGGGAGCCAGCAAGCGCATCATGGAGCTGTTCCTACAGCGCCGCAGCCTTGACCTGCCCGTCTCCACCGCCCGCTTTGCCAACGTGGCCTTCTCTGACGGAAGCCTCCTCTATGGCTTCAACCGCCGCATGGAGAAGGACCAGCCCTTGGCAGCCCCCAACGACGTGCGCCGCTACTTCGTTACCCCCCAGGAATCCGGAGAACTCTGCCTCCTCTCCCGCCTCCTGGGGGAAAACCCAGTCCTGTTTTTTCCTAAACTCGATGAATCGGTCAACCTCATTTCGTTCAGCGACATAGCGGTACGGTACCTGCATCACCTCGGCTACGAACCCGTGGAATCCGCAAGCGAAGAAGAAGCCCGTAGCAGGGTAGCGGAGCTCAAGGTACAAAAAAAGTGGCCTGTCTACTTTTTCAAAAGCGACACCTCGGGTGAAAAAGACTTTGAAGAGTTCTATACTGCCAACGAAAAACTAGACATGCAACGCTTTGATTCCATCGGTGTCATACAGAATGACGCCTCCTTTGATCGTGCTGTGATAGAGACCTTTGAACGACGGATCCGTGCAATGCGTACCCGAGGCTCCTGGACACGGGGCGAGCTCATTGACCTGTTCAATGAGACCCTTCCTGAGTTCAAGCACCTAGAAACCGGCAAATTCCTCGACGGGAGGATGTAAGAATGATCAGACTGTTTGATATACTGTTCTCTTCCATTGCAATCCTTCTTTTTTCTCCCTTTATGGTACCCGTCTATATCGTGCTCAAGCTGACAGGTCAGCACCAGGCCTTCTATGTGCAGCAGCGTATAGGCAAAGGTGGCAAGGAATTCGGGCTGTACAAGTTCGTTACTATGGTGCCTGGCGCTGAGCACCTGCCAGGTGGCTATCTTACCCAGAAAAACGATCCCCGGGTACTTCCTATCGGCAAACTGCTGCGCAAGACCAAACTCAACGAGCTGCCCCAGCTTAAGAACATCTTCCTTGGGCAGATGAGCTTTGTAGGCCCCAGGCCGCTGCCTTGGGCTCACTATGACATGTACAGTCCAGAAGTAAAAAATGCCATCGACGCCATTCCACCAGGGCTTACCGGCATCGGTTCCGTGGTGTTCAGGGATGAGGAGCATATCCTCGATCAGATCTCTACCAATAGAACACTGTTCTACCGTGATGTGGTTGCCCCCTACAAAGGACAACTTGAACTCTGGTATTCCAGCAACAGAACCTTGTATACATACGCCATGCTGATCCTGCTCACCGCATGGTCACTTGTACGCCCTCGTACCATCGTGTGGTTGCGCCTGTTTTCAGGGATTCCGCCGGTGCCACCAACCTTGCGTACCCTACTTGGTGTTGATAAACATTATGCGCTGTCATATAGTCATGAAATTGAAAGCCCTGCTTCATAAAATCCAGCATGTCTGAGGGATCATGAAAAAAAGATACACCAAATTCACTATCGGCACGCAAAAGACACTAAAACAGGTACTTCTGAGCATGAGCACACTCAACAAAAAGGTGCTTGTCCTCTCTGACCATGGTGAGTATACCGGCGTCGTGAGCATCGGTGATATCCAGCGTGCCTTGCTCAAGGATTTTAGCCTTGATACCCCTGTGCTCACCATCTGCAGGCCAGCTTCAGAGACAACCTTCAAGTTGGTCGGTGACTCCATGGCGGCCATCAAGGCGCAGATGGTCAAGGATCGCATAGAACTCATGCCCATAATCGACAAGGCGATGAACCTGCACGACATCGTCATATGGGACGAGTTTTTTGAGGGCTCCCTGGCTCCCTCAAAAATGGACATCCAGGTACCCGTCGTCATCATGGCCGGAGGCCTCGGTACCCGGCTCAAGCCCCTCACCAACATCATCCCCAAGGCGCTGGTTCCTGTCTTCGAGAAGCCCATCGTACAGGAGATCATTGAACGGCTCAACCAGCAGGGAGCAACGCGCTTCTTCCTTACGGTCAACTACAAGGCCGAGATGATAGAGAACTATTTCAACGAGCTCGGAGAACTGCCGTATACCATCGAGTACCTGCATGAGACCGTTGCCCGGGGCACCGCCGGAAGCCTCAGCCTCATGGCAGGCATGATACATGAGACGTTCATCGTAACCAACTGCGACATCATGCTCGACCAGGATTACTCGGATATCCTCGACTACCATGAAAGCTCGAAGAACGAAATAACCGTGGTTGGCGCTCTCAAGAACTTTGATGTACCGTACGGCGTTCTGCACACCAAAAAGGGTGGGGCCCTCTCCCGGATCGAGGAGAAGCCGGAGAAAAGCTACCTCATCAATACCGGCTTCTACGTGCTTGAACCCAGCGTTCTGGCCGACATCCCTGCCAATGATTTCTTTCACATGACCCACCTCATAGAAAAGGTCATGGCCCGGGGCGGCAAGGTTGGCGTGTTCCCCGTCAGCGAACACTCCTGGCTTGACATGGGCGACTGGTACGAATACGACAAGATGCACGGCAGGATGCTCAAGAGCAACCTGAACAAATAAAACGCGGATACCGGAATACGAAAAGGTACCTGGA
>CAXZAJ010000067.1:0-14150 GCA_964293355.1 uncultured bacterium | reverse complement strand
CCGCTCGGCCATGCGCCGGTAGTACGGCAGGTCAAAACCGACAAGCAAAATGAAACAGGCGTCGCCGTCGCGGTCAGCTTCGATGGCGCGCAGGCACTCCAGCATCAGATCGCGGCTGCGTTCCGGCTTGCTGCGCCCATACGCCAGGCCGGCCTGGAACAAGGCGGGCCAGAAGTGCTGGTCATAGAGGCGTGCGCGTTCCCACAATTCCAGCGCCTCAGTGGTCTGGCCCTGATGCTTGCGGACCAAGGCCCTCAGGTACAGGCTTATGTGGTTCTCCCTGGTCCTGGTTTCAAAATCGGCCAGCAGCCGGTCGGCGGTTCCGAAGGAGTTGGCGCTGATGGCGGCGACGATTGCAGAAATCAGGCCAGACACATCCTGTTCGTGGCCGCTGTACGCGGTTTCGTCAACGGCAGAAGCTCCACGGGCACGGGCTGAAGCCAGATGGAGCCCCCGGACAATCTCCGCGTCGCTGATGCGCGGCTCCCGTTGGCTTTCCACATTCTTTTCTGCCACATGTTTTTCCGGCAGACGGCTATCCGGTGCCGTACCCTTCAGGACCGCGGAATTCGCAACGGTAACGCTCGGGACAGGCAATTTCCTGAAAAAAAAGCAGCCGGAGGCTTCTTCCACGGCCAGGCGGGCATGCCGCACCGTGGGTACTTCTGGCGACGACAGGAACAGGCAGCCACCGGGCTTGAGGGTCTCCACGATGCGGTCAACGACTATGAGTTTCTGTTCCTGGCGCATGTACACCAGCGTGTTCCTGAAAAACACAACATCCATTGAATCTGGCTCGGGCATGGTGCCAGAGAGGAGGTTGAGATGCCTAGACTCGATGGTACGCAGGAATTCGGGGGAGGCGCGCCAGTCGGTTCCTTCGATCTGGCCGCAGGGTTCCAGGAGGCCGTGCCAGGTTCGGCCATCGGTGCGGAACGAGCTCGCGGGAAAGCGGCCGGAGGCCAGACGCGCCAGCGCGTTTTCGTTGAGGTCTGTGGCAAGAACGCTGAAACCGTGTACGGTTCCCGCGGTTGCGGTGTCAGGCAGGCGGAGCACGTGCGCCGCAACGGCGGCCAACGAGACGGCTTCTTCCCCGCTGGCACAGGTAGCCGACCAGAGCTTAAGCTGGCCGCGATTACGGAGCAAGGCCGGCAGCACGCTGGAGACCAGGGCGGTAAACTGCCGCTCGTCACGAAAGAAGTACGTCTCGCCTATGACGATTTCATTGAAGAACAGCGTCTTCTCGGCGCTGTCATGGCGCAGCAGCGACTGGAAGCCGTCGGCCGTCAGGCCAAGACTGCGTGCCCGGCGCTCCACCGCGGCCCGTATGGTGTCGTGGTGGACCTCCGGAAAGCACAGGCCGGTTTCCGCCTCTATCCAGCGGGTCAGGCGGTCAAAACCTTCGTTGGGGTCATTGGCTGTCAGCATGGGCTCACCGTCACCGAATCCACGAACGGGCCGATGGCATCCAGCGCCAGGATCCGGGAAGCCGCGCCGCGGATGATGGCAGCCCGGGGCATGCCGTAGATGAGCGAACTGGCCTCGTCCTGCACCACGGTGAAGCCGCCGGCCGCCCGAATGGCGGCGCAGCCGTCCGCACCGTCGGTGCCCATGCCGGTGAGCAGCACGCCGAGGGTCAGTTCGCCATACTGCCGTGCCGCGGAGGCGAACATCGTATCCACTGACGGCTTCTGGTTGAGCACCTTGGGGCCGTCATCGAGCACAAGCCGGGCATTGGCGAATTTCAGGTGGCGGTCTGTCGGGGCTACATAGACGGTTCCGGGCTTCGGCTCTTCCCCGTCGGTGGCAAGCACCACGCGCTGGCCCGTCTCCGCGGTAAGCCATTCGGCATAGCCCTTGTCGAATCCGGTTTCAATATGCTGTACCAGCACGATGGGCAACGGGAACGGCTTGCGCAAGCTGGCAAGCAGGTGAGAAACAGCCTGGGGGCCACCCGTAGAGGCTCCGACGACGATGACCGCGGCGCGGGGAGGCCCAGCCTGATTCAGGCTCTGCGGAACCGGTGCCGCAGGAACGGTGCTGGTCCTGGCAGGTGCGTGGTGCAGTGCCTGGTACGATGCATGCATGGGTACTGTAGGTTTACCGGCAAGGCTCTTGCCGCCATTGCTCTTACTGGACAGCGCCTTGAGCCGCTCGATGAAGGCGCGCACATATTCAGGCTTGTTGACGTCTGAAAAATCAGGCTTGAGCAGAAAATCCACGGCACCAAGCTGCAAGGCCCTGAAGGGCAGTTCCGGTTCGGTATTGTGAGTAAAGATTAGCACCGGCGTGGTTGAAGAAGCGACGATGAGACGCGTAGCCTCAAGGCCGTTCATGATGGGCATGTCCACATCCATGACCACGATATCGGGCACCAGGTCCAGCACCCGTCTGGCGGCGTCCGCTCCATTTGTCGCCTCGCCAATAACCGAGACGCCAGGATCGGTTGCCAGCAATTCCTTGACTATATTGCGTATGAGGATCGAATCATCGGCAATGAACACCCTCATGGCATTGAACCGCCTTCCGCCATGGCCTTCAGGTCCAGGAGATACTGCATGCGGTTCTCATTGGCAAAACGTACAGCCATGATGCCCCGGCCCGGCCGGCCGTGCCTGAGGCCCGCTGGCAGCAGGCGCAATTCTTTCAGGGGCAGAGACACCATCTCGAAGCTGCGCTCCACGACACAGGCAAAGGCCTCGCCAGTGGCGCTGTTCATGAGAAAGGCAGTCGGGGCTATGCCTTCCTGAGGGGCGTCCGGCGCAAAGTACTGTTGCAGGATGGGTTCCAGGAAAATTTTTGCATGCGGTTTGCCCTTGACGACAAAGGGTCCTGTTCCCATCGCCGCAGGCCTGTCTCCGGCCCCGTCGTCAAGCCTGTTTCCAGCATCCGGGTCGGGTTCCGATGCGGCACCATAGAAGTCGCCCGCGCACAGGAGCACATCGAGGGGACCCAGATCCATCAGGAAGGCGGAAAACTCCTCAGGCAAGGTCGTGCTCCAGCTCTTTGAGTATCTGGGCGATCGCCAGCACCGGGATGCGTCGGTCACCATGTTCGAGCATGGCGGAACAGAAGCGCCCCGCCGCATCATTTGCGGCAAAAGATGAAAGGGCAGACTGTGCAACCTCCACTATTTCCTCAACCTCGGTGCAGCCCAGGGCTACGTCATCGTTTTCAAGGTTGAGTACCAGAAACTGGTCTACAATCTGCCGCTCGTTCTCGAACAGCACCCGGAGGTCTATGACGGTGTAGGGTTTGCCGTGGCAATTCACCAGACCGGGTATGTAAGCTGGGCATCCGGGTATGGGAAATACCGTAAGCCCCGGTACGATCTCCCTGACTGCGGCGGGGGAGAGCGCAAAGGAAGTGGTGCCTACGGCAAAAACAAGGAAACGCTCGCGCTGTTCAAGAGCGCTGTCTTGTTGCACATCCTCGATCACGCCGGCACGCCGCTCGAGGTCGGACTCAAGTTCTTCGCTCGTCATGACTGCTCCGCCTTCTCCATGCTCGAGAACTGGCCGGCATGGGCCTGCAGGCCGCCGGCCATGCTGTTCAAAGAATCGGCCGTCCTGGCCGTCTGCTGCTGCGATACGACCAGGCTGTCGATGCCCCTGGAGATTTCCTTCATCGTCACCAGGATCTGCTCGAAGGCGCTCACCTGCTGGCGTATGGAATACTCTATGGATTCAGACGAGGTAACCGAGATGTCCGCCGAGCTGAGGATGTCGGAGAATACCGCATGCAGCTTGTCGGAGAGCTCGTGGCCCTGGCGTATGCGTTCCGTGCCTTCTTCCGACACGACGATAAGGTTGTTGGCGGCCTTCTGTATCTCCGTGATGCGGGCCTGGATTTCAGCCGTGGACTGGCTCGTAGAATCAGCGAGGCGCTTTATCTCCGCTGCGACGATGCGGAAGTTCTTGCCCGCCTCGCCCGCCGTGGACGCCTCCAGGGCCGCGTTGAAGGCTATGATGCGCGTCTGTTCCACGATGGCGTTGATCATGTCGACGATGTCCCAGATGTCGCGGATTTTCTCGGTGAGCGAGCGGATGCCGGAGATGGTGTCGGTGTTCTTCTTGCGAATCTCGCTCATCTTGCTGGACGTGCCCTGGACTATCCCGGTGCCCGCGTCCACGTGTTCCTTTGTCTTCATCGCTATGCGCGTTACCTCGGAAATCGACTTGCCTATGGACTGGGTGATGGTGTTGGAATCTTCCATGGTAGAAACGACTTCCTTGACCGCCGCCGCCTGCATGTTGGAGGTGGACGTGACTTCCCTGGTCGTCGTGGAGAGTTCCTGCACCGAGTTTGATACGAGGAGCGCCGAAGCGCCAATTTCCTCGAGCAGCTTGTAGAAGGTGCCCAGAAAGCGGTTGAGGAGATCGGCGAACTCGCCTACCTCGTCAAAGTACAGAAGCTGTACCTTGCTGCCCACAGCGCCGGTATCGGACGCGAGGAGCCGCTCTATGTGCCGCTTGAGGAAGTTGAGCTGCGCGTTGTACTCGTAGCGGGAGGCGAAGGCCAGCCCGATGGCAGCCGCCATGAAGTATATCCCCCAGGCTGTCAGTGACAGGAGGGGATGCGCCATTTCATTGTGCGGGTGGATGAGGAAGTATGCAAAGTACACGAAGTGGGTAACGATCAGGAACGTCGAGCAGAACACGACCAGGATGTTCTTGTAGCGTGCAAAGTAGTCGATTTCTCCTGGCCTGATATCAACGATGGCCATCGCCTGCTTGGCTGGCAGGAGGTGGATGTTGGCAACGACGCAGTTGATCATGGATCCCATCAAGCCCACTCCAAGCTTCAGCGAGACGCTGAATACGAAGGGCAGGCCGCTCTCAGGATCCCATTTCCTTATGATGAAGTACGCAGTGGTGCCCAGTACCCAGGTAGCCGTCTGGATAATGACGATGCGCCACGGTAGTTTGATCGCCGCGAGCCTGGCCCGGTCGTAGTTTTCACCCTTGGTAAGATAGTCGAACATCGGCCGCAGTGTGACGAGCATGATGAACAACTGGAACACATAGCCGAACAGCCACACGGCCAGCACCGTGGGCTTGAACACGTACGGAAGACGCTGTACAAAATCCAGGCTCAGTGAATCAAAGCGGTTGTTGTAGATTGCGTTGAACAACTCGCTTGAGTACAGCGATATGACCTGGATAAAGAACGACGAAACGGCCAATCGCAGGGCCACATGCTTTACGAGGCCATGGCCCCTGACTCTGGACATTATTCCCTCCGGCGTTCCCATAGTAACCCATGCTCATCTGCTTCTCAAGTAAAGAACTGTGTTTTGACAGGATACGGTGCGGGCCATATACTGGGGCAACTCCAGTATATACTGCAAGCGAGGCAGCTACCCATGAAAATAAAGGTACAAAGTGAAGAAGCGAGGCTCGTCCGCCGGTTTTACCGTACCGAACTGTTCGCCAACGCCGTAGGAGCGCCCATTGCCGTTGCCTACGGCGGGTTCATGATAGATTTTACAAGTGTTTCAGTACTCCGTTTCCTGCTCGGTGCGGGCCTTGTCATTGCCGCCAACCAGCTGATCCTTGCCCTGCCGTTCAACCTTGTCCTCGGTTCCAGGATACGGACCAGGCTTTCTGCATGGCGGACCGGTACGCATGATGCGGGGCAGCAAGAAGACCTGTACCGCTTCATCTCGCGGTTGCCGATGCTGCAGTCAAGCCTGGTTTTTGCCCGCATATCCATCTGCGCAATCGGCGTGCTCCTGCTCATCAGGGATGCCTTTGGTTCGCCATGGCACTTTGCCGGCGTTCTCTCCTTTGGCCTCTACGCCGGTTTCTTTACGGGCATCGTCATCTACTACTACATGCGCAACGCCGTCTCGGTAACAATGCAGGAGCTGGTAGCTAGCCTGGCACCGGACAGCCCCCTGATAATGGAAACGAAACCGGGCCGCAAGGCAGCCTTCCTCTCGGGCTTGCCGTTGATCATACCCACCGCCATCACCAGCCTCGGCATCTGGTTCCTGGTGGTATCACTGCAGCGGAATCCCGAAAGTGCGCAGTTTTTTGCCCTGCGCATAGCCGCGGCGCTTGCGATGAACGTGCTGACCGTAATGCCGCTTTCCATAGCGAGCAGGATGTTTCACGCCAGGAGGCTCGGCATCATCCAGGCAGCGCTGGACGACATGGTCGACCGCGGCGATACATCGCGGACCGTTCCGAGCGACCTCAATGACGACTACGCGGTAACCGCATACCAGATTAACCGCGCCTTCGACCTGTTCAGGTTCGTCCTGGCGCGGATGGAATCAGCCTCAAGCGAGCTTTCCGGCACGGTCATGCGCTTCTCCTCGCAGATAGCCCAGACCGTAGCCGCAACAAACCAGCAGGCTGGTTCAGTCAAGAACATGCTCGATACGATGGACGGGGCCAGCCTCATCGGCAAGAGATTCCAGGTGGAGGCGGGAAACCTGGGAGACAACGCCCACGAAAGTGGCACCTTCGTCGATGAGGGTTTTGGCAAGGTTCAGGACACCATACGCAAGATGGACGAGATAAAGGATGCCAACCTGCAGACCCTGCACGAGATCGGCGAGCTGTCAGACGAGATTTCTTCCATCGGCGAGATCATAGACATCATCAACGGCATCGCGAACCAGACCAGGATCATAGCCTTCAATGCGGAACTCGAAGCTTCCTCGGCAGGTGCCGCCGGCACGAGCTTCCGCATCGTAGCCGAGGAAATCAGGCGCCTTGCCAACGGCACGGTAGAATCTTTGGTAGGCATTAAAAGCCGGATAGGCCAGATCCAGCACGGCTCGGACAGGCTGCTCGGAGCCTCTGAAGAAGGCACGACCAGAATCGCCGAGGGTTTGAGGCTGTCTGGCGACCTGAATGACATCTTCAACCGGATACGGCAATCGGCTGATAGCACCGCAGGATCGGCGACGGGCATACGCGACATCCTTACGGAGCAAAATGTCGCGTTTGAACAGGTTTTCCAGACCCTGCAGCTTATTTCCGAAGGTACCTCACAGATCCTCTCCAGCATGCAGGTCAGCGGTTCGGAGGTTGGCAGGCTCCAGAACCTCATAGATGACCTCAAGCAGGTTCTGAGCCGCTTTGGGTACGACGCCCTGTACGGGGTTAAAAAGGTCTCCAGTGAGGCAGCCCTATGAACCGCTTACACCATCATCCGCGCACGAGCATCCTGGCTTGCGCCGCAGCCTGTTTCACTGCCATCGCCTTGCTTTCAGGTTGCACCACCGACCTCGCGAGCATAGACAAATCGACCATTACGTCAATGACGCTGAATCTCGGCGACAGCAAGGGAGCCCAGCCATACGCAGGTGAAGCGCTGCCCGAGACAGACAATCCCGGGCTCAAGACCTACCGCTTTGCCATCAACTTCACCGCACGCGGCACTGACTTTCCGAACTGGCCCGTGCTGGTGATTGGCCCGAGCGCCTACCCGTACCGGCTCTACCTCAACGGAAAGCTGCTGTCGCGCTACGGCTCGGACGGCGACCGCAACCGGATACGCCGGTATGCTTCCAGCCTCGTCCACCTGTCCCGGGATGATCTGCTTCCGGCTAACGTCATCGAGGTGGTTGCCCAGATCGGCACGGAGCGTACCCCGCTCATAGAACTGGGCCTGACCGATGCAAGCGCTGGATCAGACTATGTATTCTGGCGGAATTTCTTCATATCGCAGCTGGTAGCCGCCGGCTTCGTGCTGGGGCTGCTCCTCTGTGCCTACTTCCTGTTCATGTTCATGCTCGCCAAGGGCAAGGAACGTCACCTGCTCTGGTTCGCCTTGCTCTGCGGCTTTTTTGCCATGGCGTACGCCAACATGGTGTTCAACCAGCAGGCTGCCTCGGACACGGTACTGACGAAAATCGGACGCACGGGTTTCTTCTTCTGCGTCATAGCGCTGAGTTTCTATGTCATGGAGACCACGGGCATCCTGGCCAGGAAACGCTGGCTCAAGATCGCGGAACTGGCCATCGCCACCGCAGGCTCGCTCTGGGTCCTGGTCCAGAAGGATTTCAGCTCGACGAATCACGCATTCCTCACGGCGATGCAGTTCATCATTACGCCAAACCTCGTCTTCAGTGCCGTGCTGCTCATCATCGCCGTCGTCAAAAAGGGTTTCAGGAACTATGCCGTTCTCTGCGTGGGCATGGCGGGCCTCATCGCCTCCAGCCTCTACGACATGCACTTTGAATCGCGCAATCTCATCCCATACGCATACGGCATAGTCTACGGCTTTGAATGGCTGGTGCTCTGCGTGTTCATGGAGCTTGCCATAAAGCAGGAGCGTGTCTCGCGGAAGGCGATCAAGCAGGCCAACGATCTGGTCAGAAAGAACACCATACTTAAAAGCGTGTTCCAGCAACTTCGCGACGGTTCCGATACGCTGCAGGCAGCCACCGAGGATCTGGCGGTCTCCACCAGGGAAATCAGTTTTACCGGCAACCAGCAGGCGGCCGCCGTCAGGGAGATCGTCTCTACCATGGAAGACTCCGGCGCCCTGCTCGGCCGCATTTCCGGGCAGACGTCCTCGGTGCGCCACGACTCCGAGGTCACGGCCCAGCGAGCCGATGACGGCGCGGCCAACGTCAAGGCAGCGCTGGACAAGCTGGAAGACGTCATAGGCAGGATTTCCGCCTCCATAGACACCATCGCGGCCTTCAACGAGCAACTCGGCACCATAACCGGCATCGTCAAGCTGATAGAAGGCATAGCCACCCACATCAGGATCATTGCGTTCAACGCATCGCTGGAAGCGGTGGCCGCGGGAGACGCCGGCAGGAATTTCGGCATCGTGGCAGAGGAGGTCAAACGACTCGCCGACTCTACCGTAGCCAGCGTCAAGAACATCAGGGAAAAGGTTGGTACGCTGCTGGAGACCTCCGACGAGGTGGTCAAGGTTTCCAGGCAGGGCTATGTAGCGCTGGAGCAGAGCTGGGACATAGCCTCCGGCATAGGCGGCACTTTCTCCGGCATAGCCGAGGCCGCGGATTCGGCGGCCCGCGCCACTGCCGACATCGATGTGTCCATCGGTGAAGAGAACCTGGGTTTCAGCCAGATAATACAGACGCTCAAGGAGGTATCCGCGGGTGTAAACAATTTCGTCGATTCAGCCGTCAACACCTCCGAGACCACCAGGAAGATCAATGCCATAGCCGAACAGTTGCACGGTCTCATCGAGCAGTACTCGGGAGAATTCGGAGGAGACAGCGGGCAGCCGTAGGTGACCTGGATACCGGTCAGTGGATGATTTTCAGCGCAATCACACTGGTGCCCAGAGCCCAATACTGGTATCATCCAAGTATATGCAACGTTTGAGCCTACGCTGTATCATCTTCTTGTTGTTCTTCTCTGCCATACCTCTCTATTTAACCGCCGATCCGCGCACGGTAGTCGTCCTGCATTCGTACCATCAAGGTTACGAATGGACCAATTCGGTCAACGCCGGGATAAGCTCGGTACTGGCTGAACCGGCTGGATTCGATCTGGCTTTTGAATACCTCGATGCCCAGCGCTCCCCGCACAAAAGCTTTGCTGAAGTAGCGCGCCTGCTCGGCCAGCGCTACGCTGACCGCAAGCCGGTGGCCGTCCTCGCGGTAGACGATGATGCCCTGCGGTTCCTCGTCGATCATTCATCAGAACTGTTCCTTGATGTTCCCGTGGCCTACTGCGGCATCAACGACCTTGCCGCGTACGAACCTCGGGCTATCGCCGGCATGGCCGGCGTCTCCGAATCACCCGACATTGCCGGCAGCCTGCAACTGGCGTTGCGCATCTTTCCAAAGACGACAACCATCCTCGCGGTATCCGATGAAACGACCTCCGGAAAAATAAACATGGGACGGTTCGAAAAGGCCGCTTCGGCACTGCCAGCCGGCATCACCGTCATGCGCAGCACAGGGCGGGATCGGACCGAGCTGATGCAGGAACTTGCTGCGCTTCCAACCAACGCCATCGTCCTGTACCTGTCGTATCTCCGGACCAAGGACGGAACCCGCATGACCGTCAATGAAAGTGTGAGCTTCGTTACCGGAGCAGCTCAGGTGCCGGTCTTTGGTTGCTGGGATTTTATCGTGGAAGCCGGAGCCTTTGGCGGACGCGTCGTTTCGGGTCGGTTGCAGGGCAGCATGGCTGCGGAACGCGTCCTGAGTCTCGTCAGCGGCGAATCAGCGGACAACCTGCCGCAGCCTTCTGGAGAACAGACCTACGAATCACTCGTGCGCCATGACCAGCTCAAGCGTTTCAGGGTGAGCACAAAGAACATTCCAGAAGACACCGTCCTGCTCGGCAGGCCCAATCCCCTGCCCCGCTACATCGGAGTGGGAATCATAATACTGATTTTCATTGTGGTACTCGAGGGCATGTCCATCATCGTAGCGCTCCGCAGTCGCGCCTTGCTGGCAGCCGCGGAATCCCGCTACCGCATACTCGCCGAGCAACTGCCAGCCATCGTCTATTCAGTTGAACTCGGCCGGGAATCAAGAACCAGCTATGTGAGCCCGCGGCTCACCGACATGCTCGGGTATGCCCCTGATCAGTGGGTGTCAGATCCGCGCGCCTGGATCCAGGCGGTGCATCCCGACGACCGGGAACAGTTGTTTGCGGAGGCCAAGGCCGCCAACGAAGCCGGCGTTCCGGTAAGCTTCAACTACCGTGCCATAACGGACAAAGGTGAAATCAAGTATATCAAGAACCTCCGCGCGTACTACAAGTCGCAGAATGGAGCCCGGGCCGTTGTGGGTGTATGGATGGACGTGACCCGGGAGCGCAATGCCCAGGAGCACATACGGGCAGCGCTTGAAGAAAAGGAACTGCTCCTCAAGGAGATTCACCACCGCGTAAAGAACAACTTTCAGATAGTCACGAGCCTCCTCCGGCTCGAATATGAACAAATTCCAGAAAGCCTCGCCTACGAAGCACTCCGCGAAACAGAACGCCGCATTTTTGCCATGGCCTTGGTCCACGAGCGACTCTATCAGGAGGGAGACCTTGGACGGATCGAGTTCAAGCCCTACGCGGACCGCATCGGCAAGGAATTGCTTGCCATGACCGGAAACGACACGAGCATCTCGTTTACCGTTGACGGCGACGAGCTGTTGCTCGGCATAGACAGGGCGGTGCCGCTGGGGCTGTTCCTCAATGAGTCCTTGATGAACGCGTTCAAGCACGCCTTCCCGGCAGGCTTCAGCGGAGAAAAGTCGATTCGGGTTCTTGTCAGCCATGGCGAGGAGCAGGACGAGCTCCTGATACGCGATTCAGGTACCGGTTTTGAGCCGGGGGTCAGGAAGCAACCGGACTCAGGCTCACATGTCGAGTCATCTCTTGGACTCACGCTCATGTCCTTGCTGACAGACCAACTCGGGGGCGGAATGACCATCACGGCGGAAGCTGGAACGGTGATTCGGCTCCAGCTTCCGCGGGTAGCGGACAAGCGGCAGGGGAACCACGGCCCCGCCGCTACAGGAACAGCAGCAGGCTAGCCGCCATCACGACCATGCCGGCTATGAGTCCACCAATGGCGATATGGTGCTCGCCGTATTCCTCGGCGGTAGGCAGCAGTTCATCGAGCGATATGTAGACCATGATGCCCGCGACCGATGCAAAAATTATGCCAAAAGTCCCGCCATTGATGTAGGGGCGCAGCAGGAAATAACCCAGAATGGCTCCGACTGGCTCGGACAGGCCAGACATGAACGAGTACCAGAATGCCTTGCGCCTGCTCTTGGTGGCATAGTACAGCGGAGCGGACACCGCGATGCCTTCAGGGATGTTGTGGATGGCGATGGCGACGGCGATGCTGATACCGAGCCTTGGGTCGGTGAGGGCGCTCATGAACGTGGCCAGGCCTTCCGGAAAGTTGTGTATGGCGATGGCCAGGGCCGAGAAGAGGCCCATGCGTTTCAGCTTTCCTTCGTCGATGCACGCGGACGATGATTCATCACATATGGCGACGTTGTGCATCTCGTGCGGGTTTTCATACGATGGAATCAGCTTGTCGATGATGGCTATTACGGCGATACCCGCGAAAAACGCGATTACCGTAATGACATTGCCTGGCTTGTGGCCATACCAACCAACCAGGGCATCCTTGGCCTTGGCGAATATTTCCACCAGTGAAACGTAGATCATGACGCCGGCAGAAAAACCCAGGGAGGCGGCAAGGAATTTGGGATTGAATTTTCTGGATACGAGGGCCATGAGACTGCCGACGCCGGTTGAGAGGCCGGCAAAAACCGTCAAGCCGAGGGCAAAGAGCACATTACCTTGCATTGTTCATACTCCTGACGCGGCAGTATACCAGCTGATACATGCCGGAGCCAAGGCACTCTGCATCAGGGCCTGAGTGAACTCACATCACCGACTATCTCCACCCCGCTGGCTGCTGAAGCAGCATCGAACAGAGGCAGATCAGTGCCGCCATGCCGTTGCTTGAGCACGACGCGAACCCAGGAATCCGCGCTCTCAGAGATGCGCCGGTCCATGGCGCCGTCCACCGGAGCGGCCAGCGAGCCCTCATGGTTGCGTCGTATCGACACTTCAAGCTTTTTGGTGCGGTCCACTACGAGGATCGTTACCGTTGAGCCATCAAAGGAAAGCAGCTCCACCTTGGCTCCCGTATAGCTGGCAAAACGGTATTCCACACCGCCAGCGTACAAAACCGCCAGAAAGCCATTGAACCAGCTCCCTCGCCACGGGATTCTGGCCAGGCTGAAGAAAAACGATGCCGGCCCAATATCGGGGTCAAAGGTATTGGACTGGACCCAGACCCATGAACCGGGCATGGAACGCCCCCAGTCCTTTTCAATGTAGCCGCGACCCTCAGAAAAAGTGACCGTCTGTTCAACCGCGGCTGCACCGGTGCCCTTCATGGTAACGAAGCCGTCTACCCGGTGATCCAGACTGACGAGACCGTGATAACATTCCATTAATGGAACGAACGAGTACGGCCCCATGATGCCAGGCCACAGCGACTGCCGTGAAAGCCCGGTAATCGGTCCATATGCCAGATCGGCCTTCACGGTGCCCTCACCATCTTCAAGGTCGAGTTTCAGGCCTGAAAGTGAAAAATGATTGCCGCCAACCGTAACGCTGAACGGTTTGTCCTGAGTTGAGAATTCCTCGATGGGGAATGGAAAGAACCGTGTATTGCCGGTTGCACCGTCTATCATCTGCACAAAGGCGCGGTCTCCAGCCGATGAGCCGGCCCTGGCCCTGGAAATTCCCGGTATGAACGAAACAGCGCGGGCAGCCTTGCCAGAAGCTGACGCGACACTCGAAGTCTGCTTGAAGTACCAGCCTTCAAAATAACCGTTCCTCTTTGCAGCACCTTGATACAGCGTAGGATACAACATCCTTAGTATTTTCATCATGGATTCTAAGTTCGCTCCTGCGGGAGCGATGGTCAAGCGAAAATTACGGTGCCGGTGTGCTGCCGGATTCAGAATCAGACAGTATTTCTTCAATAGCCTTTTTGATATGCGCCTCGAGCCGCTCCCTGACTTCGTAGACAGTCTGAATCTGGCTTATCGCTTGTGACTTTTCAGAAAAAAGCTCAGCGGGCGGCACATGCAATGCAGCGGCTATACGGTTTATGTTCTCGGGTGAAGGAAAGCGCTTGAGGGTTTCAATATTGCCAATCATGGTCGTTGAACACCCTACCCTCTCGGCCAACGCCATCTGTGAGAGTTTCAGAATGTCCCGGATGCGCTTCATGTTCCGTGCCAACAGCACGCGTACGTCGGTATAAGGCACGGCATCCCCTTTCCGTGCCTAGGAGTGTCATGGTTGCGGGGGAATGCCTCAATTATCCAACAGTAATATATAATAATGGCTATTAGTTTGTTTTACCTGAGTACCAGAACCAACAACGAAACATAGCCCATTGCCACCGTGATGAAGACTGCGAGCGGAGGAGCGAAGCGACGTATCGTTGATGCGAGTCCGACGCCGAAATGCTCGGAGGTAACGACCATGCAGACGTGCAGGGGTGAGAGCATCATGCCTGCATAGCCAAAAGCGCTGGCGAGCACAACCGCCGCTTCGCGGGGAAAGGCTCCACCGGCAGGGACGAGGCCGGGCACGATGGGAAACGCCAGACCCACATTGCCAAAGACGAAGGCGGTAAGCAGGCCGGCTACGAGCGGC
>CAXZAJ010000066.1:0-14248 GCA_964293355.1 uncultured bacterium | reverse complement strand
CCCTGCGTCGTCTGGACCCGCCAGGATGAAACCATGCATGCCCCCAACGAATACACAAAAATAGCCAACATTCTGGGCGACGCCAAAGTCTTCGCCCGCCTCATGCTCGCTACCAGATAAAAAGAATTAAGATAGGAAATTTGGCACAGAGACACAGAGAAGATGAGGTAGGAAAAAAAGATGAAAGGAGAAATAAAGAAGAAGTAGTTTCTTCCTTATCCTTCTTTATGTCCTTTCCTCTCTTCTCATCTTCTCTGTGTCTCTTTGCTAAAAATTCCTATTCCTAATTTTCTTACTCATCTTCTCTGTGTCTCTGTGCAAAATATTCTTATATCTTCATCGCTCAAGGCGAGTCGATGATGAATACTACTTTGCCTTCCTGGGCGAGTTTGCGGTTTTCTGGGGAGCCAAGGATCTTGAGGGCATCTTCATTGCTGATGATGGCGTCGGTGCGGCGTGAACCGAAGATTTCAGCCGCGATGATGCGCAGTGGCGCGCTGCCGGCACGGGTTTCCACAAGAGGATCGTTGAGGCTCGCCGCATAGCCCACCGCTCCCCAGACGCGCAGAGCCTCCGGAAGCTGCAGGTTGCGTTCCACGATGGTGCGCATGGATTCATCAAAGAGCTTTGGAAAGAGGCAGGGGCGTATGCGGGCTGTGCGGTGTTCACCCCGTACGCCGTATTCTCCCTGGAGATAGACAACGATGCCTGTATAGGCGCGTGCCGGTACGTACCGGTCCGGTGGCGGCAGGTCTATGGGGACGCTGTGCCGGACATAGAGCGCCGCGAGGTCAGCCAGTTTCCATTCATACGATTCCAGCAGCTTGCCCAGGTCACGGCTCAGGGAAGACCGCGTTCTGTTGCCCGCTTCCAGAAACGCCTCGAACAGCGCAGGATCAAGCGTGCCATCCGCAATGCTGTCGCCGACGGTCCGGTATGAGTCGAGTTCAACGGAAAGCGCTGTTTCACGCACCAGGTCCGGCACCGCGGATTCAAGACTCCGTTCAGCCTGGGACCGCCCGGAAGGTAGGTTTATGCCTGCGGTGCCGAGGTCGAGCTGGACATCTGCCCTGAGGACTCCAGCCGTCCAGTCTACCGTGGTGTTTGATGCAAAGCTGGCTGGTGAGGCTTCTGCGACCACAGGCAGCAACAGGGATGCAATCGCGGCCGCCATTGCCCATAGCGGATTGCTGCCGCATTTTTTGGTTTCCATTACTCCAGTATCGGCACGAGCAGGGGCATACCTTCGCGCAACACGCTTGAGAGGTTCAGACCGTTTTTTTCCGCCAGAACCTCGGGCTGCACGCTGTACTTGAGCGAGATGCTCCAAAGAGTGTCGCCCTTGATGACGACATAGGTACCCTTGTATGCGATGGTGTCTGCCGGTCTGGCTGCGCCTGCGTAGGGTTTCTTGTCCTTGAAGGCCGGTATCACGATGCTCTGTCCAATGCGTATCTTGTTCGGCGCAAGGCCAGGGTTCATTTTGGTAATCATCGCCACCGAGACTTCATAGTGCTGGGCAAGGGCCGAGATGGTGTCTCCCGAGCGTACTGAATGCATGTACACGCTCATAAGTGTCTGCCTGGATGCGATGGCCGCTTTGACGCTTTCTTCATATGAAGCCGGTACCTTGATGAGGTACTTGCCCTCGGGTGGCGTAACGCCGTAGCGCAGTTCCGGATTGCCTGCCTTTACGAGATCGTAGGGAATGCCGGCGATCGATGCGAGCATGGCAATGTCGACAGGCCGGTCCAGCGCTACGCGGGTCCACTCTATGGACGGAGTCCAGGACGGGATGAGGCCGTTGCGTCCTCCATGCATCGCTATGGACACCACGGCGAGGAATTTGGGTATGTATGAGGCCGTTTCCTTGGGCAGGAAGCCGCCTTCACGCAATATCCAGTAGTCACGCACGCCACCACCAGCCTTGATGGCCCTGTCCATGGCCCCCGCGCCGCAGTTGTAGGCTGCGAGAGCCAGAAGCCAGTCCCCGAAGCGCTCATGGTTGTACATGAGCTTGCGAAGCGCGGCGTCCGTGGATTTCATGAAGTCGCGGCGCTCGTCTATCCAGTCGTCCATCCTCATGTCATAGCCGCCGACGCTGTTCCGCATGAACTGCCAGAGACCCGCAGCTCCTGACCGGCTGACCACCTTTGCCGAGTATTCCGACTCGATGAAAGGGAGGAAAAAGAGTTCCTCGGGCACGCCATAGTAGCGTATGCGCTCCAGGATGTATGACGCGTAGGGCCGGGACCGTTCTGCTACTGCTTCAAGCCACTTTCTGCCACCTGCCGTGAGGTAGGATGCACGGAATCGTTCGAACTGGGGCTCACCGAACGGCAATACCAGCTCGAAGCGTTCGGCACCTGCATGGTGATCAAAGGCAGGTACGGCGGACTGCACGGCGCGGAGAGGGCGGACCGGGACAGGTAGCGCTGGCGTGATCAGGGGCAGTTCAGCCACGATCGCCTCAAGTGAAGCCAACGCAGGAGTGGTTGCAAGGTCGGTGCCGTTGGCTGCGGAGAGTACCGTAGCCGCGAGCATGGCCGCGACGAGCCTGTGCCGTGCCGTCATTGCATCTTTTCGCCGAAATAGATGCCAGCCCACTCCCAGCGGCCATGCACCTCGGGGTCGGCAGGAAAATTGACCTTCCTGAAGTACAGGTACCAGACAGAAATTCGTTCGGTCCAGCCCCAGGTGCGCAGGAAAGCCTCACGCGAGTTTGAGCTGGCGTCAAGCGTCTCCGCCCTCTGGATGCGTGTGCCCGAAGTAAAGGCGCTGAAATCGAAGAGCACCTGGCTGTTTCCGTCCGCCTTGTTCTGGTACCAGTCCATGGCAAAAAAACCAACCTTGGCGCGGATCCTGGAAAGGGAACGGGCACTTCCTGTAGCCATGGCTACTGAAACGGCGCGGATGGGTTCATCGAGGGTCTCGTAGGTCCAGTCCTTGCGTATCGTGGCCAGGTCAATGAACTGCTGGGCATACTGGATGGCATCAGGATAGCCGGAAATATCGGCAACATACGAGGGCAGGAAACGGCGGTACGCATCCAGCGCAGCATCCCAGTCTCCGAGTGACTCGTAATCATTGCCCAGCAGGAACAGTTCCTCTCCCATATCCACTTTATCGGGAAACCTGGTTATCAACTCGCGACGGAATTCTATGCGCTTTGCGGGGTCGGTCGACAGGTCTATCAGCCTCCGGAGGCAGGCCTGGTGTATAGACTCGTTGTTCACGGTCAGATCGGGATAGTTCTTGAGTATGCGGTCATAGTAGAGCGCTGCTACCTCGTCTGCATCCTGTCTGGAATATGCCCATGCTATGGTCAGAAGATGCCGTGCGTTGTATGGCCCCTCGGGATCCTGGGCTACGACATCGGAGAGGAAATCCACGAGCCGGGGGTAGTCCTCCGCGGTGGATAGCGACGATGATATCTTCTGGGTAACGGCGTAGCGCTCGTCAATGCCAAGCTTGCTTGAATCGAGTAGTCCGAACAGGTCCCTAAGCTGTTTTGGATCCGCACCGGGTGCCGCTATGAAGTAATCCCGCGGTGACTGGCATCCTGTGATGGATATGGCCAGGAGCAGAAGGAGTGAAATTGTCGCGGAGCGCATCATGCCGGACTATACCATGCGCACTTTACCGTTGGCAAGGAATCCGATTTGTCGATACAATATACTCAGGGGGTATCAGCGCATGGATCGGCAACGGATGATGGTTTTTCATATACTCTTTTCGCTTGCCGTCGTCTCCGTTGTTTCCGGAGCTGGCCTCCTCCTGATTACGACCGATCGAGTGCCTGGCGCGTTCATCATCTGGCCGCTTCTCCTCCTGATCGCGGGCTCCCTGTCGGCCTATTTTGCCATCGTTGCGCGGTGGAAGGCAAAATTCATCTTTGTGGCCCTCATGGTAGCCAGTTCTGCATTCATAAGGTTCATAGCACTGGTTTTTGGCATCCAGGTTGTGGACTACTGGCCTTTGCACGTGATCGCGGCAGGTGCCTGCTTTTTACCGGCCAACCATATACGCTACAGGAAAATAAGACCAGGCGCCATTGTCATATCCTCCTCGTTTGTCCTGCTTGGCCTGTTTTTCTCCATTTTCTCGTTTGGATTCAGTTCGATGAGTTTCAGGACCTTCATCACCCGGTGGTGGCCTGCACTGTTCATTGCCTCCGGCCTCGTATTGCTCATCATATGGTTCATCCAGCGCCTCGTGCTCAAGACCATTTCCGGGGGCTTGCCTCCGTCTGGCGATCAGCCTCTCGATCGAGGAAAACTGTGAGAAGGCTTGCCGCGGCATTGTGCGCGGCTTTTCTGGCGTTTTCCTGCGTCGGAGCGCCGCCACCCCGGACGGGAACCACCCTGTCTGCCGGGCAGGGCCTGAACGAGGCTCAGAAAGAGCGCGCGGAAATCGAGGAAGCCATCATGCTCGGCAGCCCCTCATCGCTCGAGCGAGCCGTTGAACTCTCCGGAAGCTCAAAGATACTCAGCAACGCCGACGCCAGGATCTATGGATGGATTGCGTACGAGATGGCCAGGCTGGTCTACCCTGAACTGGCAGGAAACCTGCCTCCCAGCACGGTTTCCCCCCCGGAATCGCCGCTGGTACGTTCGTTCATCGACGCCCGCAACGGCAAGCCCGCGGTACCCGTGCCTGATGCTGGACCGCTGCTCGAACTGTTTCCCTCCCTGGCCATTTTCAGGCTCAAGACCGCGGCCGCAGCCGGCGCTACACTGGCATCCGTAGAGCGATTCAACCGCTTTGGCTTGCCTTCCGCGGCAGCCGATCTGGCACGCGGCATAGCGCTTGAACGATCCGGGGACCGCGCAGGCGCTCTGGCGGCATACAGCAGGTCGGAAAGCGTTGGTCCTGACTGCTACCCGGCCACGCTCGGAAAGGCCCGCATGCTCGTCGAGCTTGGCAGGGGTGAAGAAGCGCTTGCCGCCCTGGACGCACTGGAATCGCCGATAGCCGACAGCGCCGCGAGCCGGAGGATACAAGCCCTGGCATTTTACGCCGCGGGTCGCTGGGTTGAAGCGCTTCCCCTGATTACCGAGGTGCTCCTTGATGATCCTCTGGACTCCCGCTTTGCACTGATGCGTGCCCATCTGCTCGTAGAGCGTGGTGAATACAAGCAAGCCGCACCACTCCTCGATGCTTACGCCAGCATCAATCCATCCGATCGCCTCTATATACTGTTGCGGGCTCGCACGGCACTGGACAGCGCCAAAGACCGGACTTCCGCCATCGCCGCCCTCAGGCGTGGCCTGGAGCGCTATCCTGAGGATACCGAGATGGTCCTGTACGCCGCCGAGGTGTTCTATGGTGGCGACTCAAAGGAAAAACTTGAGGCCATCACCTTTGCACAGAAGGTACTGACGGTTGATCCCCGGTCTGTCCGCGCGCTCAAGATACTAATATCCGCTGATCTTGCCGCCGGAAACTATGCATCCGCAGCGGATCGTTCGGACGCCATCATGGCCACCGGCGATTACTTTCAGTTTACAGAGTCCCTGTACAAGGCTTACCGCGGCGCCGGCAGACTTGCGGATGCCGCCAGACTGGCCCAGGAGTGGCGCGCCCGTGATCCCCAGTCCGAACCTGCGGGCTTGGCTTGGGCTACCTCACTGGTGGAACGCGGCGAGAAATCTGCCGCTTCAGAGCTCATAACCAGGCTCCTGGCCACCAAGGGAACTCCGGCCTATCGGTCCAGCCTGTACTGGCTGCAGTCCAGACTCCAGGTTGAAGAAGAGGCCATCCTGTCGTCGCTCAGGGCTGCCCTCATAGAGAATGGCATGAATGTCGATGCGCTCGCCGCGATGTCCGATATGTATGTAAAGAAAGCCGACTACCAGCGTGCGCGTTTTTACCTCAAGCAGGCCATCTCGATTAACCCTGACCGTGCTGATATCGTTGAACGCCGCAATGTGCTCGTCCAGCTGGGCGTGGCGATACCCTGAGCCACAAGCCTTGACCAGTCCCAGGCTCCCCGCTCTCCTTGAATCACTGTACGAGCGCTACAATGATCCCCGCTGGCTCGACCCCGATCCACTGGTCGTCGTCAGGCGTTATTCTGCTCCGGCGGACCAGGAACTGTCCGGACTCATCGCCTCCGCCCTGGCGCTGGGCAATGCCACGTTGATCATGCATGCGGCGGAAACCGCCCTCTCTCCGTTTGGTTCCAGTCCAGCATCGACCCTTGCCTCCATGGACGACACTGACATCGCAGCCTGCCTGGCCGGATTCCGCTACCGTTTCTTTGACTCTGGTGATCTTGTGCCTCTTTTCTGCGCCGCACGGGATCTTGCCGGCCAGTATGACAGCCTGCAGGGCGCATTCCTTTCAGGCGCTGACCCTGCCGAGCCGGATTATGCCCAGGCTGCGTCCGCCTTTGTACAGAAACTCTGCAGCGCGGCCCCGTCCCCCTGGCGGTTGAATCTGGTACCTGACCCTGCCCGCGGATCGGCCGCGAAGCGCGTGTTCCTGTACCTGCGCTGGATGATCCGCCAGGATGCCGTTGACCCCGGTCCCTGGCGTCAGGCGGATCCAGCAAAGCTTGTCGTGCCTCTGGACACCCACATGGCAGCCGCCTGCAGGCGACTGGGCCTCATAGACCGCCGCTCCACCGACCTCAAGGCCGCCCGCGAGGCCGGCGCCGCGTTCCGGGCAATCCGCCCCGACGATCCCGTGCGTTACGATTTCTGCATGACCCGCCCCGGCATCCACCCCGATCTTGACCCTGACGAGTGCTTTGACTGCTTTCATTGACACGCGTTTCTCCAGCGTGCTAGTATGCGCTCGTGCCGAAAGGCGCAACGGGCAATAGCGCAGCTGGTTAGCGTACTAGTCTGGGGGACTAGGGGTCCCGGGTTCGAATCTCGGTTGCCCGAAAATAAAGAGGCCGTCCAAATGGACGGCCTCTTTATTTTTATTGGGGCACATTTGGTGCAAAAATTACTTTTACGATTAAATATTGCTAATATCTAAAAAAAACTCTATAATTATGACGCTCATTTGTAGCAGTTGATAATGCTTAAATCGAGGGCAAGATGGAACCAATGCGGAAGAAAATACTTCTTGTGGAAGACGAAGCTATTCTTGCTATGACAGAGAGGAAGCAACTTGAAAAATACGGTTATGCAGTAGATACCGTTAATACTGGTGAAAAGGCTGTAGAAGTTGTCAGTACCACGTCTGATATTGACCTTATTCTTATGGATATCAATTTAGGCGACGGTATGGATGGTACTGAAGCTGCTGAGTTGATCCTGCACAATCATGATGTCCCCATTGTGTTTGTCTCGTCACACACTGAGCCGGAGATTGTGGAGAAGACAGAAAAGATCACTTCCTATGGATATGTCGTTAAAAACTCATCGATTACTGTTCTCGATGCTTCTATAAAGATGGCCTTCAAGCTGTTCGATGCAAAAAACAAAGAACTTGAAAAAGAAAAGCTTTTACAAAAAAGTGAAGAGAAGTACCGGCTCATAAGTGAAAATACCTCGGATGGGATAGTGCATTTTTCACCGGAAGGTTTAATAGACTACGTTTCACCTGCATATTTACGGCAACTTGGGTTTTCTGAATTCCAGGAATTGGGAAGAGGACATGGTGCCATCCGCCCTGAAATTCATCCTGATGACCAGGAATCATTATTCTCTTCCCTTGATAATGCGATAGTAAACAAGGAAAAGGAATTGACCTGTGTTTATAGGATCAAGCATGCAAACGGCCACTACATCTGGCGAGAAGATCATTCCAGCTTCATGTATGATTCAGCAGGTACATATCTTGGTGCTTATGTTTCCTGTCGCGATATTACTGATCGTAAAGTAATTGAAAACAAACTTATAATTTTGGGCAAGGCAATAGAAGCAAGTCCTGTGACAATTGTAATCACCGATGTTAAAGGTACCATTGAATATGTGAATCCAAGATTTACGGCTATCACCGGATACTCAATAGAGGAAGTCATAGGAAAAAATACCCGCATTTTGAAAAGTGGTAAAACTGATGAGGGTGTCTACATCGACTTGTGGAACACCCTCGCGGAGGGAAACGAGTGGAAGGGATATTTTAAAAATAAAAAGAAGAGTGGAGAGATTTATTATGAATCAGCCACCATCGCTCCTGTCAAGAATCTAGAAGGTGAAACAACAAACTATATTGCGGTTAAAGAAGACCTGACTGAAAAAAGATATATGCAAGAATCGCTTGAAGAGAGCAATGTTCGATTCAATACTCTTGCTGGGTCACAATCTGTTTTAATATGGGAATCCGGGGTTGATAAACTATGCAGCTACTTCAATCCGACTTGGATGTCATATACTGGAAGAACACTCGAACAAGAATTGGGTAATGGATGGCTTCAAGGAGTCCATCCTGATGATTTGGAACGATGTATTCGAACCTATACGGAAGCATTCGATGAGCGACAGGAATTCTCCATGGAATACAGATTGCGCAGAGCAAATGGCGCATATGGCTGGATTTTGGATCATGGAAGTCCCAAGTATCACGACCATAAATTTATTGGTTATCTTGGTTCGTGTGTTGATATTTCCCAAAACAAGAACTATGAAAATATACTTCGTGAAAGTGAAGAGAAATATAGATTTGCTCTGGAAGGAAGCAATCTCGGTGAGTGGGACTGGAATTTGAAGAGCAATGAGATAAAAAGGAATGCTCGATGGGCTGAGATGCTCGGCTATACACCTGAAGAACTTGAAAAGACCCTGCAGCAAGGAATAGATCTTCAACACCCTGATGATAGCGTTGCCATATGGAAGGCAGTACAGGATCATCTTGAAGGTAAAACAGATCACTATAGTGTTGAATATAGGATGAAGACCAAGAGCGGTACATACAAATTGATACGTGATTGTGGAAAAATAATGGAGCGTGATTCGGAAGGAAAACCATTACGGCTTTGTGGAACCCATGCAGACATAGATAAATTCAAGAATTCTGATGCATTGATCATGGAATCAAATCGTATGCTGAACTCAATTATGGATAGTTCTCCTGATGTTATGGTTTTTGCTTTGGATACTAACTACAACTATCTGGCATTCAATACAATGCACAAGCACGTAATCAAAAGCATCTGGGGTAAAGATATTTCGATCGGGACAAATCTTCTTGATGTGATAGGCAACCATGAAGATGGAGTTAGAGCAAAAGATAATTTTGACAGAGCCCTGAGGGGGGAGAGTTTTGTAGTCGTCGAGGAATACGGAGATGAAAAGTTATCCCGCCAGAGTTGGCTCGACTACTGGTCTCCTATAAAAAGCCTTGATGGTTCCATCATAGGTTTGACGTGCTTTCTCATGAATAACACCAAGCAGAAAGAAGCTCAGGATATGATTGAATCCCTGCTTGCAGAAAAGGAAATCATTCTGAAGGAAGTCCACCACCGAATTAAAAACAATATGAATACCATATGCAGTTTGCTTTCCTTGCAAGCCGGAACGGTCAATAACAGTTCGGCTGTTCTTGCTTTGCAAGATGCTGGCAATCGAATACAGAGCATGGCACTGTTATATGACAAGTTATATCGGTCTGCTGATTATTCAGAAATGTCTGTAAACATATATCTGTCTTCATTGGTTGATGAGGTGGTTGCAAATTTCCCAAATAGCCAGATGGTCGAGTTGAAAAAACGCGTTCAGGATTTTAATCTGGATGTCAAGCGGCTTCAACCGCTCGGCATAATAATCAATGAGCTGATCACCAATATCATGAAATATGCTTTTATCGGCAAAGACTCAGGAAGTATATCTGTATCGGCAATTAGAAGTGATGACCATATTACGGTCTCCGTAGAAGATGACGGCGTTGGTATGCCTGAGTCTTTATCGTTTGAGAACTCGACCGGATTTGGGCTACAGCTTGTAGATGCGCTCACGCAGCAATTGAATGGAACGATATGCATTGAAAGAGGCAATGGAACAAAAGTAGTATTGGAGTTTGATATATAGGTTGGCAGGCCTTAACCCTATGCTGAAACATAGGCCATGGCTGGAAAATCCAAGGTGTTGACATTTCTGATGAATCTCCCCTAATACACGGTGCAACGGCGAGCTGATTGTCCGCTGTTTGCAAGGCTTGCCGAGTTAATGACCAACTTGCGGGGCAAGCCCACCAGATTGATGTACAGCATCTACCTGTTGACCAACCTATTTCCGATCCGTTGGATCTGAAGTAGAGGTACCGCTAAAGCGGGGTCCGTCCGCCAGGACGGGATTCCGCTCGATGTTTCCGTTACGGAGGCCGAGCGATGACAACCACATCAACAGCATGACAACCCACCTCTAAACGTTTCAGGCGATTTCTCTTCTGCCAGGTCTGTCAATCAAGGGCTGCCGGCACCGTCGTCCTCTGAAAAATGGGTAGCTTATGTTTTATTCATTCCTCGAGCCTTTCATTCGAGAGCGCTTCATGCTTGGGCCGTTCCGCGTGAAGCGCACGTACTTGTCCCTCCCGGTAGAAGGGCTGATATTCTTCGCAATGTATATCACAGCTCATCGCTGGCTGGAGGGCTTCCTGGCTTGGGAATATTTCCCATCCATCATGAATATATGGAACTTGGGAATAGTACTGTCAACTGAATTTTCCGTGATCTCGAAGACGGCTCTGTCGAAGTCTCGGAGCTGCAGAAGCATGCCCATTACACCTACCACTATGATGACGGAGTTCATCTTTCCTGGATAACTCACGTAATCAATCGCGATGACATGAGTTTCGAGGCGAAAACCGAATTCAATTACGACGATGAACTGTCGGAACCAATCGAGGGTGAAGATGAATACTGAAAGCGTTATGGATCCATCATTCCTGGTCTTCGAAGGCGATGCATCCGGACTCCTCGGGTTCGTGACGATGCTCCGGCAGCGAGTCGAAGCACAGCTCGATTTTGAAGCTGATATCAATGAAAGCCTGGATGGATGGATTCCATTCAATAAGCAGAGGCGGGCTTCAACAAAAAAAATGCCGCAGGTCAGGACCTGCAGACAAGACCGTGACGCATGGCTCCATGTCCGCGTACGCGGACCGCGCGAAGCTAAGGAAGCCTGCGCCGTCATCAGCTACCACGCCGGATCCGCGTCACCGGACGCGGGCTCGCATGCGGCTGACAGGATAGAACTTGCCATCAAGGAAGCGCGGGGCGGAAAGTTCTGGAACGCTTTTCTCTGGCGCGCCAGCCAATATCATCAGGTGGCATGATCGTTCAAACCAGTTCGGAAAGTTGTCCGACCAGCGCTGGGTCTTCGGCTCGGTACCGACGGTACATATCAACGACATGGCCATCACCGGGAAATTGCCTGAAAGTGTTAATGGGGCTGGATACCAGTGATTGACCTCGATACATGCAACTTATACCCATCTCGTGGATGAGTCGGCGGATCTTCCTACCGATGTAGAAGAGCTCGGGATGATCTTCATGGCAATCGTAGCGGCAAAACGTCTCAAGCTTACAGAGCGTGATGACTGTTTCTGGAGTGCGATCCACAAGAGAGATATGCTCGTGTCTGTCTTGGGCAAGGAGAGTTATGAAAGGAAGGCTTGCTGCCTGCTTCAAACCGGGAGTACCTCAAGCGTCTGGTTCCTGTCCATCGGGTCTATCCCTCATGGCCAAAAAGATCCGCCAAACACCCTCTACGTGCTATTATCAGGAATAGATAAAAACACAATGGAGTAGCAATATGAAACAATCGTTCCTGTTGGGCCAGAAGCTTGGTGGCGTTGTACATGCCGGTGATGCCTTGCAGCCCACCGGACCCCGGGGCTTCCTGGAGTTCCTGGAATTGCATGCGGGAACCTGGGCCTTGCCGGTTCCTGGCATTGAACGTATCGGCGCTTTTCTCGCGGTTCTCCAGACTGCTGACAATGCTGGTGGAATTTCTTACTATTCGGCCTCCTTCAAGGCAGACCCCGTCGGAACGGCCAGGGTCCTGCTGGGCTGGCTGGACAGCTGGGAATTACATGGCTGGGATGGGGAGCTCCCGGAGGGCTTGCCCGTTCGACTGGCCCAAGTGGCACGTTTGACGAAAAGTTTTCCCTTGCCATCCGAAGGAAGACGGCTCCGCGACGTTGAAGCTGCCCTAAGGCATGGCATGGTGGTTCCTCTGGCAACCCTTGAACTGCTGGACGAGCTGGCTACCTGGCCGGAAGCCTGGCGGCGGGTACTTTCGCTTTTGCCACATTCGGTCCGGGAGACCAAGGCCATGGCTCCTGCTGCTACTGACCTCGGGAATCTGCAACGGTTCCTGCTTGGTGGTCATGCTGCATACTGCGGGGATGGTACCCTGCGTCTGTGTTCAACTGGTTCCGTTGTAGCTGCTGCACGTCTGGCTGCCGAAAGCAACGGCCCCGGCGGCTCGGATTGTTTTGTCCTTGCGGACAGAGCTGGCCCACTCTGGGATGAAGCCAGCCTGAGCCAGGGTCTGGCAAGGCCGGGCTACAGCCTTGGCGATCCAGGTCGGCCGGCGCTCCAGCTTCTTCCCCTGGCTCTGTCCCTCTGCGTGGAACCGGTAAGCCTTGAGGGCATGCTGGCCTTTCTGACCCATCCTTTTTGTCCTTTAGGTTACCAGGGAGGATATTTTGCATCCGCCATTGCAGCGGATGGAGGAGTGGGCGGGCCGAAATGGAATGACGCTCTGGACACGGCGCGGGACAGTGAATCTCGTTATGGTGGGGATGGCACAAAAATCGAAGGCAAGCTGGCCGAATGGATGCCCAGTGACAAGGTGACGGCGAACGAGGTTCCTCTTGAACTGATTCGGGCCGTAACAGCCAGGGTCCAGACGTATCTCCGGGGGCGTGTCTATGCTCCCGGCAGCAGCACTGAGGATCCGGATAGGGTGATGGTCGATGTGGCCCTTGAAAGCGCCATGGGACAATGTGCCTTGTTTCTTCGTGTACTTGACAGGCTGGCAACGGCCTGGCAGACCCTGCCTCTGGCAGTGATTCAGAGCCTCCTGTCTTTTGCCAGCTCTTCAACTGGGGACAACCCGGAAGGGCAGCGGGACGTCGGAGCCTGTTCCTGGTCGGCAGATCCCGGCAGTCTGGCCCGGCCGGTCAGCCAGCTGTACTGGCTGCTTCCTGAGAGGGAGGCTGGCCAGGGTGTCTGGCCATGGAGCCGTGACGAACTTGTCGCGCTGGATAGTTGCGGCCTGTGCCTGCCGACGGCCTCGGCCCTGAACGCTTCGGCGACCCGGGAGTGGATACGGGCCCTGTGCATGGCGTCCGGCAGTCTGCAACTCATCCTGCCGCCTTCGGGGCATGATCCACACCCGTTGAGCCTCTTGCTGGCAGCCCTGAAGGTCCCGGTGGACCCGGAGCCGGTAGAGTTTCTGCTGTCCCAGCCCGGCAGGCAGGGATCCTTGGACCTGGCGCCTTTTGCTTTGCCAGCCCGACGGCGCTGGTGGCACACCGGACTTGATCTGTCTCCCTTGCCGACTAGGGAGCTGTCCTATTCCCAGGTGGAGGTGCTGCTCGCACGGCCCATGCAGTGGGTATTGCGCTACAGGGCTGATATCAGGAAAGGCGACATCCTCTCGGTACCCGACAGGTCTACCCTGGCCGGCAGCTTTGCCCACGCCCTGGTAGAGGATCTTGTGGGCCGTTTTGGTATCGGGGTCATAGCTTTGGATCAGGGTGGGTTCAACCGCTGGTTTGACGCTGCCTTCCAGGACTATCTGGTCAGGCAGGGAACCAGCTGGCTGGAGGCAGGAGCCATGCAGGACCGGCTGCAGCTGGACCGGACTCTGCGTCGTTCCATCCGGCGCCTGATTGAGAAACTCAGGCACACAGGGCTTGCCAGTCTGGAGACTGAGAAAGCCCTGACCGGCAACCTGGCTGGCTGGCCGTTCCAGGGCCATGCAGACCTGGTGCTTGTGGACGGTCAGGGTCGGCACGGTATCATCGACATGAAGTATTCACGATGGATTACCGGGTACCGGCAGAAACTGGAAGAAGACCGGGACATCCAGCTTTCCATATATGCCGAGCTCTACCGTCAGGAAACCGGTTTTGAAGCCGAAGCTGCCTACTACTTGCTCCCAGTGGAAGCTCTGGTAGCAAGGGATTCAGCTTTCATTCAGGCTGACAGACCAGTGGAGTCTGCATCCACCAGGGTGCAGCGGCTAGCCCGGCTTGAGGCCAGCATGGCCTGGCGGCTTGGGCAACTGGTTTCGGGTGGGATTGGGCTTGCCTGCGAAGCAACTGAGGGTGGCGATGA
>CAXZAJ010000065.1:0-14252 GCA_964293355.1 uncultured bacterium | reverse complement strand
GGATTATCGTGGACGATGGATCTACTGACGAGACCCCAGCCATACTCGCGGAGTATGCCGCCCGGAATCCGGTAATCAGCGTCGTGACGCGGGCTGACCGTGGGCACCGTGCCGTTGGGCCAGGTGTCGTCGATGCGTTCTATGATGGCTATGCGAGGCTACGACCGGACGACTTTGAGTATCTGTGCAAGCTCGACCTTGACCTGAGGCTGCCGCCGCGATACTTCGAGGCGCTTATCGAGCGCATGGAAGCCGATCCGCGGCTGGCGACCTGCAGCGGCAAGGCCTACATAGAGCATGGTGATGAGCTGGTCTACGAACGGCACGGAGACGACATGTCCATCGGCGCTTCCAAATTCTACCGCATGCAATGTTTCAGGGAAATCGGCGGCTTTGTCCGCGAGGTCATGTGGGACGGCATCGACTGCCATACCTGCAGGATGAAAGGCTGGACAGCCCGGAGCTGGGACGAACCCGAACTCAGATTCACCCATCTACGCCCGATGGGATCGAGCCAGACCAACATCCATGCGGGGAGGATGAGGCACGGTTACGGCCAATACTTCATGGGTACCGGCTTCTTCTTCATGCTTGCCAGTTCGCTGTTCCGCATGAACCAGAAACCGTATATAACGGGCAGCCTGGCCATACTCTGGGGCTGGATCTCCAGCGCATGGCAACGCAAGCCTCGCTACAACAACCCCGAGTTCCGGCGTTACCTCCGGAGCTACCAGTGGAGCATCCTGTTCAGGGGTAAAAAGCGAGTTCTTGAGGATATTGCCACAGCTCAGCGCAAGGTGCCGATGGAGCCCGCGGCAGTGCGGCAGGCCGTCAGTAGCTAGCCAGGCATCTCGATTCGATATCGTCAATGCGGCGGAGCACTTCCGCCGCGATGATTTTTGAGCATACCGGAGACCAGTGCGTGTCGTCGGCGAAATATACGTCCAGCACCCCCGCTGACAGAATCGGAAGAAGCAGGGCCTTTGTGTCGATGTATTCGTATTTCTTGTTCTCGAGCCTCATGTTGTTGAAGAACTCGTTCACGGGCAGTGTGTTTTTTTCAATGTAACCGCTATACAGGTCGTACTTGTCGGGCCCTGGCAGAACGATGAGCGTGATGTTCCGGGCTGCCAGTTTCTCCGCAATAACGTTGAGTTCAGCGTTAAGTCTGGCGGTATACTCCCGGGCGCCGAAACGGAGGTTGGCTATGTCCTCATGAAAGAACAGCAAGCGGTCCGGCCTTGCTGAAAACATCCTGCGCGTAAGGCGCATGTCGTATACCTGTGAAAAGAAAGCCTTGGGATCAACCTGGTGCATAAGATTGTAGGCAAAGTATTTGGTGATGTCAGAGAAATAATCCAGGCCCACAGTTCCGTGTGCGTTCTCATCTAGTGGCGGATGCCGTCCGTACATAAGGTCAAAATTTTCGCGGTTGACGATGGCGGTGTGGTCGATGCTCAAAGACCGCCATGCAAAGCGACGTTCGATGCTCTCCAGAATAATGAATCGGGGTTTGATGGTATCAAAGAAATTTCCATTGGCCAGCGATGCGAGTACCTGGATGGGGTTGTCGAGCCTGAAATGGCTCGCGTCGATGTTCACGATATCCAATGGTCTCATTGAATATGTCATATTTTGATAACCATAGCCGCCTTGCTGCGAGAATGAATCCCCTATGGTCAACAGATCGATGCCCAAACGCGCTTCCGGTGAAACCCCGGAGTATTCTCGGTACAGTCTTGGTTTGCTGAATGCCTCGGCGAATATCAGCCGATAGTCCTTTCCCACCGTTACCTTGCCGATGCGGTTCAGGTCTCCCCCTGATTTCTGGTAAGTACTGAAATTGGATGAGAGCAATAGAAGTGGAACGAAGAACATCGACAGTTTCAGCAAGAATCTGCGCATTTTCAGGTCCTTTCAGAACTGGAAATAAATAAAACCATTCTTTCCAAATACTCCGAACAATATGATGGCGGATATGAGGCCGTAGTAGGCCAGCCACCGAACCACGGCTGGTTTTGTTGAAAGCAAGGCTATCACGCTATGCCTGCGCTGGATGTTGTGCACAATTTCAAGTCCCGCTATCGCCAGGCCCGCTACGCACAGGTCTTCCTTGTCAAGACCCAGGCTCAGTATCGTATCCTTGAGATACCTGATATCTGCAATGTTCCTGAATCCTGAAAAAAGATGAGCCACGATGTAAAGGGCTTGCCCGAGGTCTCTGGCCCTGAAAAAGATCCATGAAAGGCAGACCAGGGTAAAGGTGAACAATATCTGTAACGCCTCATGCACATGAGGATGTTCATCGAGTCCGGTTGCCTTGCATGCCGCTTCTCTGGCGTTTTGTGTCTGGATGGAAAGTACCAGGTACAATCCGTTGAGCGCGCCCCACACGACATAGGTCCAGTTGGCTCCATGCCATAGGCCGCTTATCGTGAAGGTAGCCATGATGTTGAACAGCCAGCGGCCTTTTGATGCGCGGTTGCCCCCCAGCGGAATGTATACATAGTCCTTGAACCAGGTTGACAACGAGATGTGCCAGCGTTTCCAGAATTCAGAAATGCTTCTGGACAAGTATGGGCTCCTGAAGTTTTCCATGATGCTGAATCCCATGACGCGGGCTGAGCCGACGGCGATATCCGAGTAGCCCGAGAAGTCGCAGAAAATCTGGAACGCGAAGCATACGGTGGCGATGATCAGGGCCAGCCCTTCGTAGCGTTCCGGGTTTCCATACACGGTACTGACCACGGTTGAAAGCCTGTCCGCTATGACTACCTTCTTGAACATTCCCCAGGCCATTTTCTTGAGACCGTTGGTAGCCTTGCCATAGTCGAATTCATTGTCGACCTTGAATTGCGGCAGCAGGTTGTTCGTGCGCTCAATGGGGCCGGCCACCAGTTGAGGAAAGAATGTTACGAACAGAGCGTAGGTGACGAGATTATGTTCAGCCTTCACATCGCCACGGTAGACATCTATCGAGTAGCCGAGTGCCTGAAAAGTGTAGAACGAGATTCCCACAGGTAACAGCAGGTCAACCGTTGATGCCCGGGCTGGCAACGAAAGTGCTGCCGCGATGCTTGAAACGATTGTTGCTATGAAATTATAATATTTGAACACATAGAGAATGGAAAAATTCAGTACGAGCGACATGATGAGTATGAGCTTTTTGTTCAGGGTGCCGCGTTCCATCAAGAGCCCGCTCGTCCAGGTAACCAGTATGGAAAAAAGTATCAGCACGATATACGCTGGCTTCCACCGCATGTAGAAGTACAGGCTGGTGGACAGCAACAATATGCGGGTAACAGCGTTCCGTCGTACAAAGGTTGTAGCGATAAAATAGAGGCAGACGACTGCCGGAAAGTAGACGACATATTCCAGCGAGTTGAACAGCATACGATGCCTTTCAGAGAGTCGGTCAGGCTCCCAGAATGATGATGCAAACCTTTGGTGAAACCATTTTGCGCATTATTTTTACTGCAAGGAGTGGCACGGCGATGCCCGCGGCAAGAGAGATGACGGTACCGGCAAGACCGTAGAATCGGTAGTTGCCGAAATATTTGTACAGGAACATTTTCGTGATATCGAGGGTAATTCCATGAAGCAGGAAAATCTGCAGCGCGTGCTTGCCGAGGTATTCAAGGATGCCTCGTATGGGGATGCGCTTCTGGAACGCTCCGAAGAGCAGGAATAGAGCCGCCATAGTCCACAGCGTTGTGCTGAATTTCCATTCAACCCAGGAGAATGCGGTAGCGTCAAACGCGTTCATGCCCAGTGATTCCCGTCCAAACGAGTACAGGAAGCCCCGCTCCGCGACGAGCAGCAATGCAGCCACGCCTGAGAAGATCACGACAGACCGGTACGATTCCACGATGATGGCCTTGAATCGCGTGGTTGCATGGGCAGCCCAGATACCCAGCGTAAATGAAAGCATGAAACGCGGGAACAGGAACTCCGGAAAGTAACCATCCTGAAATATCGACCGCATGGGCGCGAGCACTCCGACTCTTGAAAAATGCCAGATGTAATCGTACGCGTGGGTACCCAGCTGCATCATGGCTGCCGAGGCAATCAGCAGTGCCGGCTTTTTTGCCATCGCCGGATAGAGCCACATCGATAGTATGTAGTACTGGACGAGCAGTACGATGAAAAAATAGCCGAGCTGAGTGTTGCCCGTAACCAGCCTGTTCAGAAACTCCAGCGGGCTCCAGCCTCCAAAGCCCTTCCGCCAACTGAAGGCCCAACCCGCCAGCGACCAGACCAGCATGGGTATGAGGAGTTTTCTGCAGGTGCTCCATACAGCCTTCCAGGTGCGCGGAGTGGAGAGGAGGTAATAACCGGAGAGGAACAGGAACAAGGGTACGGCGCAGCGGCAAAACTCCAGTATCATGGAGTTCCAGAATGCCTCTATCTGCCAGGAGCCGATGCTGAGGGTCGCCATATCGGCTTCTGGCGAGAGGTTCGTTTCCGCCGCCAGCATGCCTATGGCGGCGTGCGCCAGCACGACGAGGAGGATCGCCAGTCCCCGCAACGGAAGCATCGTTTTCATGATGGATACCGGCTTCTCGTGGCGCGTTCCGAGTATCGCAGTCAGCAACGTGGTCGATGCGCCTTCCATCGTCGTACGCCTCCTCGTCTGGCTACCGCTTTCCGGTGCCGGTCTGAAGTTACGGCAGGAACAATGTTGCGTGTCCTGGCATGCCTATTCCAGTGAGCATTCTCAGTGCGACCAACAACGCCGTGCTGGCCAGCAGTATCAGCGTCAGCAGAATATCCTGTTTCAGTAGCGACAGTTTTTCCCTGGAAAGACCGATGGAGATGATAGCGTAGGACGGGAGGTCGCTCAGCGCGATCGCGAGCACGACACCAGTCTGGCCTCCGAGCCTGAACGATACGGGCAGTATCATTATCATATACAGGAATTTTGCCAGATTACCCGCCGCCGTGTATTTGGGTTTGCCTATCGCCAGCAAGCTGCCTTCTATGGTTGAAATGAGCAGCAGCGGCCACATGCCAAAGGCCAGCATCGGCAGTATCCAGGCCGCATCCTGGTAGCGTCTGTCGTAAAGTATGTTGATCGCCAGGTCGCTGAAGGTGCCAAAAAATGCTAGCATGATCGCAAGCGCCAGCAAGAGACGGAATCGCGGCCGCCTCATTTTTTCCCGCAATTCCTCGTGTGTCAGCCCTGAATATTTTGTTATGAGCGGATAGATGACCTTGCCGTTGAGGCGGGCGATAACCTGCTTTGGAAGCTCGGCAAGCGCCAGCGCGATACTGTAAACGCCGAACCAGCCCATGCTGAACAATTTGCCCAATATGAACCGGTCCGCCTGCGAAGCGAGGAACATCATGGCCGTGGAAACCATGATCCACTTGCCAAAGCCAAGCAACTCCCGGACCGCATTTTTTTCAAGCACGAGCCGGTTCGGGTGATTCCTGTTGAGGCTATGGGACCAGGTTGTGCGTACGACTGCGCTGCACAGGTCTCCGAGCAGGAGCGCCCATATGTTTTTGAGTACCAAGGCCGCGATAATGATGCAGCCCAGGCTCAGCACCTGGACCACGAGTTCCATGTAGGTCAATTTTTTCTGCTGCAGTTCCTTGCCCAAAAGAGTCAGCGAGGTAGAGCGGCATCCGTCGGGTACGCTGATGAGGCCGATGACGGGAATGATAAACAACAGTAGAGGTTCCTTGTAAAACCGCGATACGGGATATGCTATCAGGGCGGATAACCCCGCAAGCACGATGCTGCGGATGATCTGGATGGTCCAGGCTGTATTGAGGAATACCGGGTCGTTTGAACGAGGACTGCGGATGATGGCTGGTTCCAGCCCTACATCGGAGAACAGTCCGAGGCCTATATAGAAGACTCTGGCAATGGTTATTACCCCGAATATCTCGGGGACGAGCAGCCTTGTCAGTACGATATTCCCGGCGAGGCGAATGACTTGCGAGAGACCAAAGCCCGCCACGACGAAGGTCGCGGCCTCAAGGGCTTTTTTACCGTGCTTTATATCGTTGGCGTGTCCGGTCATTTCAACGGCGACGACTTCTTCTGTCAGGGTGCTTTTCGCGATCGTATGACTAACCTTCTTCCTTGCGTTGCGTAAAATGCCATACCTTGGCCGGAACGCCCATGGCGGTGCAGTCGTCGGGTATGTCGCTGATTACCAGCGAGTTTGCGGCTATGTTTACATGGTTGCCTATGCTTATTTTTCCAAGGATCTTGGCCCCGGCTCCTATGAACACATCGTTTCCTATGGTCGGAGTGCCATCGACCATATTGGTGCCGATGGTAACGTCGTGCATTATTCCGCACCGGTCTCCTATGATGGTACCCGGATGGATGGAGATGTTTCCGGCGTGTATCAGGTGCAGGTCTTTGCCGATCCTGGTTTCTCGGTACAGGCAGATACCGCTCGAGATGAATATCAGGAAGAGGTTGAGGCCATAGGTCTTGCCCAGGAACCAGCGGAGCGGCGCAAAGCCTATCCGGGCTATACCCATGCCGTAGCGGTAATTCCAGACAGCCCAGAGGGCGGGGTTGAGTATCGACCTGTCGTGCCTCCGGTAGTCTGCGGCGAGTTCCTTGAGCATCAGGACACTCCTTGTCGGTATGCCAACTCTGACAGGTTTAGTGCTTCGAGCGACAAAAATGATTCCCCGTGCTGCAGGCAAATTTCCCGAGGCGTGTCGTGCCCCAGGAAGAACAACGGCGATGCTGTAAATCCGTATGCGCCGGAATTTTCAATGCACATGAGGTCTCTGGTACGCACCTGGGGCAGGCTGGCCCCGAAACCCAGCAAATCTATGGGCGTGCACAGGCACCCGGCAAGTTCGGTCACCATGGGCTCGCCGGACGGATTGCCCAGGTTACGTATCCGGTAGTTGCGCTTTATCGTCTGGCCCAGATTGCCGCTCGCTGACAGGTGCTGGTGCATACCCCCATCGAGGATGGCAAACACCTTGCCGCGCGACGCCTTGACCGCGAGTACGCGGCTCAGGTACCACCCGGCTGGCGCCACCAGGTAGCGGCCCAGTTCCAGTCTGAATCGGGTCAAGGGCTTTTCAGCGCGGAACAACTGTATTTCCGCGATCAATCCCGCGCAGGTAGCGGCGAGGTCAAGTTCGGTCTGTCCTTCGTAGTAGGCTATGCCGAAGCCTCCGCCCAGATTGATGCCAGACGCCGCCAGGCCGCTTGCAGCTTCCAGTTCCCGCGCGATGCGCAGGCTGTTCCTGGCGTTTTCGATGATGGCCCGCGCGTCCAGACACTGGGTACCCGAGTAGATGTGCAAGCCTGCATACTCTACCCGGCCTCGAAGCGCTTCCGCGGCAATCACGCGCAGTAGTTCCGGGGCTTCTTCTTCATCCACGCCGAATTGTGTTGGCTTGCCGCCCATCCTGAGGGCGAACGGGCCTTCAAGCCGCAGCGGATTGACGCGCAGGCTCACGTTTGGAACATGCCCGGTCTTTTGGCCTGCTTCAAGTATGCGTTCGAAGTCATCACGCGACTCCACGCTGATTGACCCGCAACCTTCCCCTATCGCCAGTATGAGTTCATCCAGGTTCTTGCCAGGACCTGCGAAGCTCATGCGGGATGCTTCCCAACCTGCCGCGAGCCCCGCCTTCAATTCACCCCCAGAAGAGATGTCCAGCCCGTCAATGTGTGGCAGGAGCGTGCGCAGTATCGACTCGCAGGGATTGGCCTTGACGGCGTACAGCAACTCCACGTGCCCTCCAAGGCTGCCCGTAACAAGCTTTGCCCTGGCTGCAATGGCGTCAAGGTCGTAGAGGTACAGCGGCGTGCCGTAGCGGTCCGCGATGGCTGTCAGCGTGTCGTCAGGCATCAAGGCTGTATTCCTTTACGATGGCTGGCCTGTCTATCTTGCCGCTGGCCGTTTTTGGAAAACTTGTAACCGGGAACAGTTCTCCGGGAACGAGGTAGCTCGGGGCGTGCTTCTTGCAGTGCTCGAGCAATGCTGCGGTCTGTTCATCGCCCTTGAATATGACCACGGCCCGGATACGATAGCCCAGTTCGTCGTCAGGAACTCCGAATGCGACCGACTCAGCGATCAGGCCGCTGGAAGCCAGCAGTTCTTCCACCTCTGTCGGCGATACGCGGTAGCCTGAAATTTTTATCATGTTGTCTTTTCGGCCAACGTAGTAGAGGAAACCTTCTGAATCTTTCTTTACGAGGTCTCCCGAATAGACGACCGTTTCCAGGAAACGGTTTTCAGGCGGCAGGAGCGGATTGGGCCGGTACACCGCCGCGGTTTTTTCTGGATTATTCCAGTAACCGCGTGCTATCAAGGCACCGCGGTGGATGAGTTCTCCCGGCTCGTCCGGCGCGCAGAGGCTACCGTCTTCCCGCACCACTTCTATCTGTACCCCCGGAATGGCCTTGCCCATGGAGTCGGGTTTCTGGTCTACCCTGGATGGGTCTAGGTACGGGGAACGGAAGGCTTCAGTCAGGCCGTACATGAGGGACAACCGCGCGGCAGGAAAGCTGCCGCGGATTCGTTGCACTGTGGGAACAGGAATCTTGCCACCCGAGTTGGTGATGTAGCGGAGCGATGAAAAATCCAGCTCGGCGAGCAGCTTTTCCATGTTGGCGAGTTTGGGGTTGAATACCGCAGCCCAGACCGTTGGTATGGCGGCGAGGCCGGTTACATGTTCAGCCGCTACCAGCCTGAGCATCGGGCCGGGCACGAAGAACTGGTGCAGCACGACGCTCGCTCCGGCGGCAAGCGCGGTCGTGAGCTGGTTGAGGCCGTAATCAAAGTTGAACGGCAACATGCCGAGCAGGCGGTCATCCTCGCGGATGCCAAGGTACTCTGATACGGAATCCATGCCGTCAAGCAGGTTCCGGTGGGTTATCACGATGCCCTTGGGCAATCCTGTGGAGCCTGACGTGTAAATGATGGTGGCGATGTCGTCACTGATCGCCCCGGATGGTTTCAGGTTTGTTGGATCCGCTCTTGTAGCGGCGTCGATAGCCGGAATGCCGAGTTCATCGCCCATCCGCCGGGCCATGTCCTCGCAACTCGCTCCAAACACCAGTGCCGTAACGGCGCAGTCGCTCAGGATATGGCGTACCTGATTTTCCTTGAGCTGATCGGAGACGACGACGAAGACCCGGTCTGCCATGGACGCCGCGTAGATCCATACCACCTGTTCGATGCTCTTGGGCATGAAGAGCGCTACGCGGTCTCCTCGGCTGGTTCCCCGTAAACCAGCCAGCACAGCCGCCGCCGATTGCGCTTCGGCAAGGAGTGCGGCGTACGTGATGCGCCGTTGCTCATGGCAGACGGCTTCCTTGCCCGGCAACCTTGCGGCGCTGCGTTCCAGCGTACGATGGAGCAATTTTTCTGTCATGATAGTTTGCTCCCCGCGAGCGCCGCGATGGAGTCTATGGTCCTGAAATTGCTCTCGGAAATGTCATCGGGATCGACTTCTATATTCAGCTTCGTTTCAAGGTGGTATACCAGTTCCAGCACGCCCATCGAGTCGAGCAAGCCATTGTTGAAAAGGTTGTCATCGTCGGCGAAGGCCTCGTCGGTCCTGACCCTGAAATAATCGTACAGCGTTTTTTTGACTTCTTGCATCCTGTGGCGTCCTTTCCAGCGAAGTCCGCGTGGAACAGACAGGACCCTGATGTTGGTGGCAACTTGATGTATTCCTGACTGCCTCCGCGTCCGCATGGGCCTTTCCTTTGGCTCATGCTAACCGATGGTGTCATCCTGAAGCATCTGCAATTGGTACATGTATCATTCTAATTCCTTCGCATACGGAGTCAAGCGCACGGAGCGGGAATTCTGTCACGCTGACGTGCCCTGGTTCCAGGCACTCTGGCCGAGCTGGCATGAATCTGGAAAGAGGTCCAGCGTGCGCTCGACTTCTTCCGGATCTATGATGAATCCGTCTCCTGATTTTACGCCGACAACAAAACCGAAATTCTGGGAATCAGGATCGGCGACGCGCTTGATGCAGCTGCAGAACCGGTCTGGCGGCTGTAGGGTAAGCACAGAACCGCCTGGTTCCAGAACCATCATGCCATGCACGAGATGGCTCCCTTCCACGCCCAGTACAACCTTTGCGCCGGCGCAGGCCGCCATGATTTCCTTGACGCCCATCGTCGTTATATCGACGATTTTAAATCCCCGGCGCTTGTGGAAATATTCCGCCAGCGCGGATTCGTTGTGGAGTTTTCTGCTCAAGCCCGTGTTTTTTCTCAGGATGACCACACCGGGATGTTGCTGCCATTCCACCTGAGCGAGCAGGCGCTTGGCGTTGCTCCGGCACCTGCGGCGCTTGTCCCTGGTCTGATACAGGTCGTCGTACAGGATCACCTCGCGAAGGTAGGCGTTCTCAAGCCGGATGGGTTTCATGCCCAATACCTGCTCGTACTCGAGGGTGTGCTTGCTTGGCTGCAAATTGGTGCAGATAGGGGTGCCATCACGCTCAGCAAGTCGATAGGTGGCGCAATCGTCGAGTAGCCACATGCCAAAAAAAACATTGCCGTTGTAGGTGGAATATGAAGAGCCCCGGGTTATCTCGTTGTCGATGCGGAATCTCGGGAGCCGGTGCATGTGCGGACTCAGCCACCTGCAGGAACTGCCCTTGTAGATTGCGCCATCAAGAAGATACGCATCCCGTATGAGATATGCCTTTACGGCTCCCTGGTGTTCCCTTTCGCCTCCACGCATCTCGGTTTCAATGTCGCCGGTAAACATGGAACCCGTCACGCGTTCTATCTGACCAGGAAGGAAATACGCAGCGCGGGAAACGCTCTCCTCATCCTGGGTTATGTTCCAGCGGTAATCGGCGATGCTGCTCAGGTCAACATCCTGGTGGAGGACCTTCTTGCGATACTGATAAAGCAGGGGAGCACCGCTCCAGCGCGTATTGGTTCCGAGTCGCGATTCGATAGAGTTCATATTCGTTTAATTCCCATGGTATTGAAAATGAATTGCTTTGATTTTTTGGCCGCGATTCTTGCTTTCCCTGGTTCTGGTCTGTACTGGATATAGCGAGGTCCTTGGTCTATGAGCATGTCGAATTCCGTGCGGCTCATTCCGAGGGTCTGGAGGAACGGCTCGAATTCCTCGTCTGGATATTCATGCGAAGGTTCGTGTTCTAGTTTGTACAAGGGTTCTTCTCTGCTGAGTTGTCCGGCCATGATCAGCCCGGCGAAGGTCAGGCTGCGGAGGTCACTGCCTTTCCAGCGCCGGTCATGGATATACGCGCTGGCCTTGTGGATGGCGCAATCGATATGCTCCGCTTCTGCTCCTGCCGGCGAGGTCCAGCCGAGTTCCTCCCTGATGGTTCGATACATGGTGGCGTAATTCCACTCCAGGTAATCGGGCAGATTGATCCAGGCGCATACCCTCAAGCGGCGCTGGCTGCCCCACCAGAAGAGACGATAGCCCAGACGGCGCTTCAGGCTGCCATCGTACAGCAACCGCTGCGCTTCCTGCGCGACCGGTTCGTCCTTCAGCACGTTCCTGACGAATTCTGGTGCGCCTGACTGGAACATCTCCGATGATGTGGGCAACTCCACGCTGGACGCGGAACCGCCGAATACCATGGGGATATCGTAGAGTTCCGCCACCAGTTCCGTGGCCATACCAATTGCGCGCATGCAGATGGAACAGAAATAGCCGGTTTTTTCCAGAAAGGTCCTGAACAGCTTCCGCATGAGCGCGGGATCCATACAATAATAAATATGCTCTACCCCAAGGATCGAGCATGCCCGATCTATATTGTCACGGGCATACGAGGTGAGGTAGCCGTTGTCCAGGGTAAAGGCCAGCGGCCTGAGGCCCAGTTTCCTCACCGCAAGATAGAGCACGTACATGCTGTCTTTGCCGCCGGAGAGCGGAACGAGCACGTCGAAGGTGCGTTTTTTGGCTTTGGCATCGGCGCACAGACCGTCCAGCAACGCCCGCTTCTCGGGCCACAGCAGATTGTCAGCCCTTTGCGATTCCCGTTTCTGTTCACGCACTCGGCACTCCGAGCAAACACCGTCATCGTCAAATGAAATCCCTGGAAATGAAGAATTCAAAACGCAACGCGTGCAGACTGTCAAGGAGCCATCTGTCGACATCGTGCCTCCAATTTTCAATCATTACAAGGTGTCGCCGTTTTAAGCGGCGACACCACACATGAGTTACTCCTCAATGTCAGGATCGGTCAGATAGATGCCGATGTTGTCCATGTAGATGTATGTGTTGGGCATCGCAATGTCGTGATACGTTACCTCCAGATTATTGAACACCAGGCTCTCCGGTGCGACTCCGTCGCTGATGGACGTGAAGGCCGCATTTTTGTTGATGTAGACATCGACACCAGCGTTCGTGTTGTCGAGCTTGACATGGTACTTGATGTTGATCCACCTGCCTGTAACAGGCGCGGGAATTTCGATCGGCGCGTTGGAGAATTTATCCGCGACGCCTGCGGGCAATACGTTGGTCAAGGGCCTGAGATGGTTGAACCCGATGGAGGGCAATGCTTGAACGCCGTTGAAGAGCGGTACTCCAAGGAATCGTTCGGCTGCGCCCGCTACTCCCCTGGTGAGGATAAGCGGCGCGTATACGACGGTGGACAGGGTGTCGGTGCTCTGGACGTATACGTCATACATGACCCAGAAATTGTTGGTGCCCGTGAAGTTCAGGTTTAGGGTATGCTCGGCTCCAAGGTTTCTCCGGAGCGCGTTACCCGAACCTCCGATTCCTGTTGCGCTTGCGATGGTAACCGAGCCGCTGCCATCGACTATCGTATCGAAGTAATCTTCAAGCAGCGTGCTTCCTCCATCGAAGGTCATGAAGACAACTGCTGTCACCTCTTCCCAGATGGCAGAGAGCGTGGCGTCGCCGGTCACCGTGTAGATCGCACCTGGCGCGTAGTTTGTACCTCCACCGCCAGTCTGGGTATTCCATACCTCAAACGCATAGCCACTTCGCGTAAAGGTATTTTGCGGCACTATGAAGGTGCTGCCATACGCCTGCGTTACAGGTGGTATAGTGCCTGTGCCGCCATTGGCATTGAAGCTGATTGTATGCATGCTTTGCGTCCAGATGGCATTGAGCGACAAGTTGGCGATCAATGCCGTGATGACTGTTCCAGGGCTGTAGCTTACGCCAGCCGAAGTGTTCCAGTGCGAGAAGGTATACCCGGTCCGGGTGTAGAGGCATGCAGGTATGGTGTAGCTGCTGCCGTCCATTACTGTTGCCGGGCTCATGGTTCCGCTTCCGCCATTGGCGTTGAACGTTACCGTCCTGTTGACGGGAATTGCCTGCCAGATGGCGTAGAGGGTCCTGTTGGTCGTGATATTCTCAATCTGCCCACCGGCGAGGTAGCTGTCACCCGTGCCGCCCGAAGCCGTGTCCCAGCGCACGAAGTTGTAGCCTGTCCGCGTGAATGCGCAGGCGGGCACTATGTAGTCACTACCACTCACAACAGACGCCGCAGGCATGGTGCCGGTACCGTTATTCGCCATGAACGTTACCGTCACGTTGGCGACCCAGATGGCGTATAGGGTCTGGTCCGCGATGACGGGTGAGGTGCTGGCTCCGGGAACATAGGATGTTCCGGTACCACCGGCATTTGTATTCCATCGCAGGAAGCTGTAGCCCGACCTGGTAAATGCGTTGTTCGGTACGGTATAGGCGGTGCCATTTGCTACCGTGGCGGAAGGCATGGTACCGGTTCCACTGTTCGCGCTGTGGGTGATGGTCCGGTATACAACTTGCCAGATGGCGTAGAGGGTAACGCCACTGTTGATGCCTTCTATCTCCTCCCCGGCGAAGTAGCTTTCACCCGTGCCTGCGGACAGTGTGTCCCAGCGCAGGAAATTATAGCCTGCCCTCGTGAAGGTGCTCGTCGGAACGACGTAGTCGATGCCGCTGGTAACGGAAACCGGCGGCATGGTTCCGGTACCGAGGTTGGCGTTGAAGGTGACCGTAACATTGGCAACCCAGATGGCATATAGGGTCACGTTGGTGATTACGTTCTCAATCTCCTCTCCAGCGAAATAGTCATCGCCCGTACCCCCGGCTAACGTGTCCCAGCGGATAAAATTATAGCCGGTACGTGTAAAGGCGCAAGCCGGGGCTATATAATCGTTACCATATGTCACTGAAACTGGACTCATGGTACCGGTACCAAGGTTGGCGCTGAATGAGATGGTCCTGGTGTCAAGCTGCCAGATGGCGTAGAGGGTGGTGTTGGCTGTGACGTTCGGTATCTGTTCACCC
>CAXZAJ010000064.1:0-14295 GCA_964293355.1 uncultured bacterium | reverse complement strand
ACCATGCCTGGCCGTTCTTGTAGGCCTGGAACTTGGCGTACACATCACGGAGCGCTGCGAGGAAGGAGTCATCGGCGGCAGCCTCGTCGTAGCGTGCCTGCGGCACCATACCCAGCATTTTGGCTGGATTCTGGCGCGACTGGCCCCATATCTCGTAATCGAGGCGGATGAACAGCATGATAGCGTCAAAATTCCACGATATCCAGAGGTTGTGCGCCATCTCGTCGAGCGGCGCGAGCGCCTCGGGAATCCTGGGTTTTACGGTATGGGTCAGAATTTTCATGGTTGAACCGCCATAACTTCAAAAGATGACGCCGAAAAAAAGAGGCGCTTTGGCTGAATCATAATGGACTGGGGGCTAAGCCGCAATCGGGCAATCGCGGGCCGGAGGCCGCGATTGCCAGCCGTCATTTAACCTGTCTCTCGGCGCTCGCAGGTTAACGACGGCCCGCGAGCCGATGGCCGCGATTGCCCGTCGTCCTTTGACCTGTCTCGCAGCGCCCACAGGTTAACGACGGCGCGCGGGCCGGCAGGCCGCGATTGTCAGCGGTCGCGGCCTTTGCCGGAGTCGCTTATCTCGACGAGCTCTCGGGGATACGGGTCCAGGAAGGTCTGGCCGAGGAGGTAAGCCACTTCGAAGCGTACGGCCCAACTCTTGAGAAGGGCGTACAGGGCAGAGGCAGGCAGGCGCTCGTCGCGGTATTCTTCCACGGTATCGACGAACAGTTTGCGCTCGGCGGGAGACAGGCGTTCGGAGAAGCCGCCGAACGCGTGCAGGGCGGTATTGACGATGCTGCCGGGTTTGGCTGGCGTCGAGAACATCGATCCGAGTTCCGCGCGGTAGCGGGCAAAGATTTCCGGCACCGGCAGGTTTCCGGCGTTGGCGGTTATCTTGCCGAGGCGGCGCATGGAGGCCTGGTTCATGGCGAGGAACATCAGCTTGTTCCTGGAATGGTAGTCGACGAGGGTTCCGAGCTTACCGGTAGCCGCGGTTTCCCTGAAGCTTGCCAGCGCGAACAGGGACGACAGGAAATGCTCGCGAATGGTGAAGTTCCTTAGCCGGCCTTCATCCTCGACGGGAGCGCCGCACAGCGCGGCGACCAGAACGCCGCCGAACATGCCCGCGCCGGTCTCGTACATGGCCCCCGGCTCGCCGGAGTAATAGCGCCGCACGTCCTTCCAGCCGCAGGACGGCGAGCGGGATTTGAGCACGGCGCCATCGATAATGTCGGGTCCGGAAGAGAATCGGGTAGCGGCAGAGGCACACCAGGATTCCATCGCCTCAGTATGGTCGCGGCCGGAGGCGGGCTGCAGCATGCGGACGCGACCGTCCACCGTTGCCAGCCTGACCGGGTCGCGCGGCACGCCGAGACCGGTATCAGCTTCGGGGCAGGCGGTAACGACATCGCAATGCTTCGCGAGCACCGCCACAAAGTCGTACTCGATGGTCTGGCCGTTGTACCTGCAGCGTTCGAAACCGAGGCAGCGGGACACGAACAGTTTTGGCCTGGCTCTCATGGAAACCTCCTCGATGCACGGGCAAGTATCCACCGCAACAAGGCTCAGGGCAAGCGATTCTCCATGTTAGCCGCCTCTATCTCGTTGAAATAGCGGACGGTACCAACCTTGAGCTCGTCGGTGGCCCGCTCGTCGCAGACGACGATGACCCGGGGATGAAGCTGGAGGCACGAGAAGGTCCACAGGTGGTTCACGCCGTCCTCGATGGCGTGGCGGAGCGCCCGGGCCTTGTTGGCCCCGGACACCAGGATGAGCACCTCGCGGGCGTCCATGATGGTTCCCACGCCCACGGTCAGCGCGGTAGGCGGCACGGCGGCGGGATTTCCGCCAAAGAAGCGCGAATTGACCAGGCGCGTGTCCCGCGTCAGCGTCTTGTCCCTGGTGCGCGACGACAGCGACGATCCGGGCTCGTTGAACGCGATGTGGCCGTCTTCTCCGACCCCGCCGACGAAAAGGTCGATTCCGCCGGCCGCAACAATGGAAGCCTCGTAGCGGGCGCATTCGGCTTCGAGGTCCGGCGCGTTGCCGTTCAGGATGTTGGTGTTCGCGGCCGGAATGTCTATCCTGGAAAACAGGTGGTCACGCATGAAGCTGTGGTAGCTCTGGGGGTGATCCTCCGGCAGGCCAACGTACTCGTCCATGTTGAACGTGACGACCTTGCGGAACGACAGAGCGCCGCGACCATGAAGGGCGGCGAGCCTGTCATACAGGCCCAGCGGCGACGAACCGGTAGGCAAGCCAAGCACGAAGGACCGCGCTCCGCCCTGCGTGCCCTGGATGATGCCGCGGGCTACATGATTGGCCGCCCACTCGGAGACGGCCTCGTAATCGGGCCTGACTATAAGACGCATTGAAGTTCTCCCTGGAAGAGCTCAGGCCAAAGCCGGTTCAGCCTAGTTCGTTCTTAATGAAACGCCCGCCCACCATGGACGCGAGCACTGAAAATTCCTTGTCAAAGACGACCAGATCGGCTTCATACCCTGGCACGAGCAGGCCACGCTTGCCGAGTCCCACGATGCGGGCCGGATTGCTGGCGGCCATCTCCACCGCCGCCTCTATGGGCACGCCCCAACTGGCCAGGTTCTTCACACCGCCCATCATGGTCAGGCAGGAGCCAGCTATGACCCCATCGCTTTTCCGGTGGAAGATGCCGTCATCCAGGATGACTTCCTCATTGTTGGCAAACAGCGGGCAACGGTGCTGCTCGGTCGGCTTGAGGGCATCGGTAACGAGGACGACCTTGCTCTGCGGCTTGTCCCGCAGGAGGAGCCGTATCAGGTCAGGATGCACATGCTTGCCGTCTGCTATGATCTCGCATGACAGCTCCGGGTTGATGAGGATGGCACCGACCGCGCCCGGATCACGGTGGTGCAGGCGGCTCATCGCGTTGAAGAAATGAGTGGAATGGAGGATGCCCGCCTGCATGCCTTCCATCATGTTCTCGTACGTGGCGTCGGTGTGGCCCGCCTGGAGGACTATGTTACGGGAAAGGCAGTACAGGGCCAGTTCGCGCATACCCTTGAGCTCCGGCGCTACGGTCATGTTGGTGATGTGCCCCTGCCCGGCGCGGAACAGGCGCTCCATGACCTCGATGTCCACGGGGCGCACGAATTCCGACCGCTGGACACCGAGTCTGGCCATCGATATGAACGGCCCCTCCAGGTGGACGCCCATGACGCGCGCGCCGGTTTCCTTGCCCATCGCGCCGACACAGGCCTGGATGGACTTTTCCATGTCGTCCAGATCCATAGGATATATGGTCGGGCAGAATGCGGTAACGCCGTATGAACCGAGGTGGTCCGACATGGCTATGATGGCATCGACGGACAGGTCCTCGGTTCCGTAGCCGGCAAAGCCGTGGATATGCGTATCGATGAACCCGGGAGCCACGAAGGCCCCGGCCGCGTCGTAAATGCGCGCATCCGACGGAAAGCGCTTCTGGGCGAACCGCTTCTCGGAGAAGACATCAGTCAGGCGGCCGTCCTCCACCAGCACGGCGCAGTTCTCCATCCGGGCATATCCGGCGAGCAGTGTGGCATTATGAATGCAGGTTACCGACGTAGCAAACCTCCTTATTGTCAGGACGCGGACACCCGCACCGGGCAAACGCCGGGTGTGGTGGCAGTTCCAGCCAGAACCCGCGCAACGGCACGGGCGGACAGGTTGGTATATTCATAGGCGCAGAGCACCGCGCAGGTACCACCACTACAACGTTTTATGATGCTGGCATCGTAGGGTTCCCGCATTGCGATGAACGCAAGCGGTACTTCTTTTTCAGCGCAGGCAGCGATCATCCGGCGGACCAAGCGTTCCTGACCCGGGTAGCGGGACATCGCATAGACGCCGACCACGACCGGCTTTGCCCCTACCCTGCCGGCCAGAGCTTCTATCGCGGCATCGTCGGGGTCACAGGGCAACACCACGCACTCCAGGGACGACCCCGCCTCAGCCAGCGCATCGGAAACGGTAGCCCATTCGATGCGCCGGTCTTCAGCCCCGGTCAGCAAGGCTGGCTTCAGGTCGACGTACAGTCCTCCGCGGCCGAGGTCCGGCATCGCTGCTGCCGTCAGCTGGCTCACCGAAGCGGCGCTGATGCGCGTCGCAAGCTCCATCGATGACGCTGAAGCCAGCGCCATGTTCTGATGAGCTCTTGCACTTGTCGCGATAGCCTGTTTGAGCGCCAGTATCCGCGCCACTGATTCATCGATGCGGGACTCCGGAATCGTACCATCACGAACCGCCGCCAGCACCGAGTCGAAGGCGGCTTCCTGCTTTGCGGCGGTATGGCTGACGCAGAGCACGTCCGCTCCGGCGAGCACGGCCCTGACGGCCAGGTTTTCGTAACGGCCTTCGACGGCCTTCATTTCAAGGCAATCGGTCACGATGACGCCGCGGTATCCGAGCCGTTCGCGGAGCAGGCCGGCAAGGACCCTGTGCGAGAGGGTGGCGGGTATGGGATCCGGTTCCACCGCAGGGAACAGCACGTGCGCGGTCATGATGGTGGCTACATCTTCCGCAATAAGCCGCTTGAACGGCAGCAATTCCACCGAATCAAGACGCTCCAGGGAGGCATTGACCGTTGGCAGGCCAAGGTGCGAATCAACGCTGGTGTCTCCATGGCCCGGAAAATGTTTAGCCGTAGCCGCGATTCCGGATTTCTGGAGTCCGCGCGCGTACGCTGAAACAAGCTCAGCCACCCGGTCGGGATCCTCGCCGAAGCTCCTGACACCTATGACGGGATTGTCCGGATTGACATTGACGTCGGCCACCGGCGCCAGGTTCCAGTCTATACCCAGAGACTTCAGCTCGGAGCCGGCAACTGAAGCCAGCGCTTCAACATCGGTCAGGGTAATGCCGCCACCGTCCAGAGCCGCCGCCATGGACATGGCGCCAGGCAACGGGGTCAGACCCTCATTGAGCCTGACGACTATACCGCCTTCCTGGTCGAGTGCCACCAAGGGAGGAACACCGGTGCGGTGCTCTATCAAAGCCCGTAGTGAAGAGAGCTGTTCCCGTAATGCAGTCGGCGCACTGGCGTTTCTCGCAAAGAGTATTATATTGCCCAGAGGCCGGTCCTCAAGCACCCGCCGGAGGAGGGCTTCTCCTTCAGCACCACCGGGATACCCGACCAGCAGCATCTGTCCAACCTTCTGTTCAAGCGTCATGGTATGCATGCCTCAAGTATCCGATAATCCCGACGTTTCTGCAACATTATTTTATAGAAACTCAAAATATTGAGAAATTATATTCCAAGGATGATGTTCATGTGTTAGAATATCAGTGCGGTGCCAGAAAGCACGCATTACTGCCGGCTCGAGAGGATGGATACCAGCATGACGAGCGGAGTTGCGCTATTACGGGAAATCGTTGATTCATGTACTGAATCAGAACGGAAAATTGCCGAATACCTCATCGAAAATCCAAAAACCGCCGTGTTCTGCACCATTGCCGAACTGGCGAGGCAAGCCGACACCAATCCGCCCGCGGTCATCAGGCTCTGCAAGCGCGCCGGGCTCTCGGGATACCGGGAACTGCAGATACTGCTGACCAAGGACCTCTATTCCACGCCCGACTCCGATGCGGAAGAGCCGCCGCCCGCATTCGAGCTGGACTCCAGCCAGTCAGTCGAGATCATAGCCAAAACCATCGTGACCAGAACGACCGACGCGATCGAGAGGGTGCTTTCCCTCGTCAACACCAGCGCCATAGAGGAGGCCACTGCGGCCGTGCTCGGAGCCCGGTCGGTGGCCATCTTCGGAGTAGGCGCTTCGGCCAACGTCGCCTACGATCTGTACCAGAAGTTCTCCCGCATAGGCATCCCCTGCTCCTTCGCCTTCGACGCCGACGTGCAGATCAGCATAGCCTGCGGCATGACCTCAGCGGACGTCGCGATTACCATTTCCTATTCAGGCAAGTCAGCGCATACGGTCGCGATCGCGGAAGAAGCAAAACAGTCAGGCGCACGCCTCATCGGCATCACCAGTGTCGGCCAGAGCCCGCTCTCCAAGCTGTCCGACATCGTCCTGAACGTACCCGCCACGGAACCGCTCCTACGTACCAGCGCCTCGCTGTCCCGAGCCACTCAGCTCGTCATGGTGGACATCCTGTACGCCACCGTCATCTGCAGGAGCATAGAAGTCTCCATACCGCGGCTGGAACGCAGCCTGCGTGCGGTTCACGAGCAGGACATAAAAACTCCTGCAAGGAGCTAGCGTGAGGCCTAATCCGGTGATGCTGGATGCCGAGGAACGCGCTCCTGAGTTGATCCGGTTGTGGAATGCGGCCGCGGGTGCGGAATTTCCCCTCGACGAACAGCTGTTCCTCCAGCAACTCAGGCTGGATGCGGATCCGCGTCGCTGTTTTGCGATAGTCGAACCTGATGGCAGCATCGTCGCAGCCGCCCTGGTAAAACGCGCGGCACGAATGGGGCCATCAGGCGCTGTGCCGGCGACCGGCTACCTCTCATGGCTCGTCGTCGACGCACATCACAGGCGCCAGGGTCTGGCTACCGCATTGATGAAGGAAGCCAAAACCTGGCTCTCGTCACTCGGAGCTGCCAGCCTGCGGTTCGGCAGCGACCATTACCACCTGTTGCCAGGCAGGCCCGTGGAACAGGGTGCGGGATACGAAGCGCTCGGGGCTTTCCTGACCACCCAGGGCTTCACCGGTGAGGCCGAAGAATATGATCTCATCGCACACCTCTCGTCCGGTTCGATGCAGGCTGAAGAACCGATTGCGGCAGGCAGGCGCTTTGAATACCGGCTGTTCCGGCCTGAAGAGCGGGATGCAGTGATCGCGTTCATGCACAGGAATTTTCCTGGCAGGTGGACACACGAGGTAGCTGAAGCGATTGCCGCGGGCATGAGGCCGGCTGACCTGATGCTCGCCATCGATACCGCAAGCGGCGCGGTAGTCGGCTTTTCCCGCATCTACGATGCCTCCAGCCCGATACTGGGACCAGGTGTCTACTGGCGAGGTCTCATGGGTAGCAATCCCGGCGGGCTTGGCCCCATCGGCATCGACGCCTCCATTCGGGGCGCGGGGCTCGGGTACGGCCTCCTGGTGCATTGCCTTCAGGAACTCCGGGCCAGGGGCATTGATACCATGGTCATAGACTGGACCGATCTCATCAATTTTTATGGAAAGACAGGTTTCAAAGTATGGAAACGGTACGAACCCATGAGTGCCTCTTTATGAACAATGAAAACATGGATCTGTCGAAACTGACCACCGAGCGGGAAAACCCCGCGAGCTTCGACATCGACGCTAAAAGCACTCGTGAGATACTCGCGATAATCAATGCGGAAGACAAAAAAGTGCCATTTGCAGTAGAAAAGGCCCTGGACTGCATAGCGGCCCTCGTCGACGATGTCGTCGAATCGTTCAGGAAGGGTGGAAAACTCGTCTATATCGGGGCAGGAACCTCGGGCAGACTGGGCGTGCTTGACGCCTCGGAATGTCCCCCGACCTATGGCACTCCCCCTTCCCAGGTTCAGGGGCTCATCGCGGGCGGACGTGAAGCCTTGGTCCGCTCCATTGAATCAGCTGAAGACAAGGAAGACCAGGGCATCAAGGACATCGAGTCCATTGGCTTCTCGAGCATTGACGTACTGGTGGGCATCACCGCCTCCGGTCAGGCCCCGTACGTGCTCGGTGCGATGCGCCGGGCACGGGAACTGGGAGCCGTGGTCGGTGCCATATCGTGCAACGCCAACTCCGGAACCTTCGAGCTCGCAGACCACCGCATTTACGTCGACGTTGGCCCGGAAGTCGTGACCGGTTCCACTCGCATGAAATCAGGCACGGCCCAGAAGCTGGTGCTCAACATGATCACGACCGCGGCTATGATACGGATAGGCAAAGTCTACCGCAACCTGATGATAGACCTGAAGCCCGTCAACAAGAAGCTGGTGGAGCGCTCCAAGAACCTCATCATGAGGGCCACCGAATGCGACCGCGCGACAGCGGAGAAAGCCTTTATAGCATCCGGCAAGAAACCCAAGATAGCCATAGTCATGGTACTGCTCGGCATAGATGCCTCCGCGGCCGAGGAACTCGTCGCAGCCAACGACGGCCACTTGTCCAAGGCTGTCGAGGCATTCCGGGGTAAGGGCAGAGGCCAGCAGGCACTGTGACGACCACAGGAGCCTGGGTATTCGGCATCGATGGCGGTGGTACGAGCTCGCGCATCCGTGCTGAATCGCTTTCGGGATCACTGCTCTACCAGGGGGCCGGCGGCAGCACAAACCTCAATGCCAGCGATGCCCTGTCCGTTACGGGGGTACTCGGCCAACTCGTTTCCGGAGCGTTTTCCGCCGGGCTGGATCCTGCGTCGTGCCGTGCGGGCTTCATCGGATCAGCGGGCGTCGATCTGGAACCGGACAGGACCACGATGGCAGCACTACTCGCGGACGCTTTCAGCAGAGCCGCGTCTCCCGCCCAGCCCCATGCACATGCGGGCGTCACGGCTCCAGCATTCGCAGCCGGCAACGACGCGGAACCTGCCCTCGTCGGAGCACTGGACGACCTGGAAGGCTTCCTGCTCATCGCGGGCACCGGCTCGATAGCCCTGGGCCGTACACGTTCGGGTGAACAGGTACGCGCAGGCGGCTGGGGTCATTTTCTGGGCGACGAAGGCTCGGCCTTCTGGATAGCCTTCGAAGCGGTCAAACGCGGCATTCGCGCCAGCGAGGGCCGCGATGCTCCGACAGCACTGCTAGAATCGGCACTGCTGCATTTTGGATTGCCGGGGGCACCGTCACTCATCCCATTTACCTACGGGAATTTCAGCAAGGCGACCATAGCCTCGTTTGCGCCGCGGGTCGCTGAAGCTGCCGCCGCGGGTGATGCGCTGGCGCGCGGCATCATGGACCAGGCGGCAGCAGAGCTGGCTGCCCTTGCCGTGTCGGTCTACGGCAAGCTGGCGGCAAGGATGAACAGCACCAAGCTGGCCCTCTATGGCGGGTTGCTGGAGAAAAATGCCTGGCTCAATGATCAGGTAACGGCCAGGATCAGTATAGCCAGCCCCGGACTCACGATCGTCAAACCGATCGGAGACGCCCAGACCGGCGCCTGCCGGCTCGCCAGAGCTCTGCTGGCCTGAGTTACTCGTCCTTCTTGCCGAACAATCCCTTCAACGCACCGAGCAAGCCCCTTGCCGGTGACGCGGGAGAACCCTGAGCAGCCACGGGTAACGGGCGATCCGATGCGTTTCCGGAGACAGGGGATTCCCTTCTCTGGCCAGGCTTTGATCTGGCCGCATTGTCAGAGCCCTGTTGCGCGTTGCCACCTCTGGTCTTGCCCGGTCTGTTGCCGCCTGAGTGCGCCGATTGACCGGAGCCCTGGCCTTCAGCGTACCGTTCGCGGTACAGGCGCAGGCGTTCTTCCATGCTTACTGAATACGGATCGGTCAGACGCGGTCCGCTTCCGGTTCTTGCCCGCTTTCCGCCCTGCCGGCCTGGCGGCGTAGCCTCACGGCGCTTCCCCGCTTCACCGGTACGTCTGGCAGCTTCAGTCGCAGCAGGTTTCTGGGCACTGGCCGCTACGGATCGTCCCTTGCGGCCTCGTTTCTTGCCGGGTTTTGCACCCTGTTCAGCAGGCTCGGCGGGTACGGGAACCACGGCCTTGGGTACTGGCTTGCCGCCGGTTATCGCCGCGATGTCGGCCTGGATGGATCGGGTATTTCGGCCATCATACTGGCCGCCTCTATCGCTGCGGTCTCCGCCCCGGTCGCCGCCGTGGCCACCGCGGTCACGACGGTCATCAGGACGGTTGCGTTCAGTGCTTCGCTCGGGTTGCGGCCGAGGCTGCGCATCACGCTCGGTCTGCCGCGCGTTGTTGGCAGGTGCCGGAGCGTCGCCGACCATCATCGCTGCGGGAGCTGGCTGGGGGAGCAGGCGCGTCCCCAGCACCCGTTCTATCGCAGGCAGGCCAAACGAGTACCGCTCGCACGCAAAATTGTAAACCCTGGAAGCATCGCTGGAGGCATCAAGATGCTCCAGCCTCGCCAGGTACGGTTCGCCTTCAAGGGGCAGATCCCAGTTGACGAGCACCGAGGCCCATGAACCGGGCAGGCCAGAAGCACCTTCGTCTGTCAGAACCAGAACGTCGAACTCTCCCGCCTTTACGGAATCGAGCACGGCCCGTTTCCGGGGCAGGTTGCCCAGCACATATTCGGTACGTATGCCGCGCGACCGCAATTGTTTAGCGGTTGCCTCCGCGGCATCGCGCAGGTCGCAGAACACCGCGACGGGCTTGGCCGCGCCAGCAGTCAGCAAGCCGAGCAGCAATCGGAGCTTTTCCTCCGCGGTAACCGAGTATGTCACGGTCGGAACGTTCTTTGCCCGCTCACCCTCGGCTTCGAGTTCCAGTTCCGTAACGGTGCCACCCAGATCACGCACTATGGAGCGGCAGGCAGGCGTAAGCTCGGAAGAAAACGCCACGAGCCGCCTCTTGGACGATGCGGGGCCAAGTGCACGGCGGAGCATGGCCGCATTCGCGAAATCCGAGATGGAGTCGAGGTCGCTGAGCACGACCAGTCCGAAAGCGCGAGGGTCGAGCGAGCCCGATGCGGTACAGGAAGCCACGGCATCGAGTGACCCTATGGTTGCCGAAGCATCCCCGGCCTGACCATCCCGCCCTATCGTCGAACAGGTCAGCCCGATACTGCCGCCCGTAGCATCGAAAGCGGCCTTGAGACCTGCAACATCCCGGTCGCCCGGTGCCACGACGAGTACCTTGAGCCCTGGTTCGGCCTCAAGCCGGGCCGCAACCGCGGCCATCAGCACCGGTTCGCGCCCCGCTCCCAGCCGCACGCTCGCGACGGCTCCCCCAAGCGCCAGAGCGGCATCAAGGGTAGCCGCGGCATTCCGGAAGCCCTGCCCCGAGAGGCTGGCACCTACTCGTCCGTTCAGTACCGTAGAATCTTTATCCATATACAATCCCGTTATTTCGATGGTTCTCGCCACAGTTCCGGCCTGGGCCGTACTGCAGAATCAGTTGCTTGCACTATACCTTGTGGATACATCGTTGTGAAGGCTGTCTCGGCGCGGTCAGCCTTGCCTGAGCCGGCGTTAATGGATAGAGTCCTGCTATGTACCGTCATGTCCTGCCATCTATTTTCATCGTAGCCCTTCTTTTTGGGGCCTGCGGCACAAAAGGTCCAGAAGTGCCCAAAATCGTCACGCCAGCTGAAGATCCACGCCTCGCCCTCGTCACACAGGCTCTCGGACGGCTCCCCCCCGCCATGGCGGCAAGCATCGAAACAGCGGTACGCCCGGAACCTGGCAGGTTTTTCGGACTGCTCGACGCAGCCCTGGCTGAGTCAGCCGCAGCCGGCGACCTGCTCGTGCTCGCAGACAAGAACAATGCACTCCCCAAGGATTACGAACCAGCTGACCTGGTCTCGCTGAACAACTATCCTCTCGCAACAACGAGGAACGACCTGAGGCTCAGAAAGGCTGTCATGGATACGGTGCTTTCTATGCACGAGGCGGCACTGGCTGACGGCGTCAGGCTGGTGTTCGCGTCTTCTTACCGCTCGTACGACTACCAGGATGGTCTCTTCAGGCGGGACGTGGCCTCGCATGGCGAGGCCGAGGCCTCGAGGTTCTCCGCCAGGCCAGGAACATCACAGCACCAACTCGGTACGGCCATCGACTTTGATCCCATCGACGAAGCTTTCGCTGCAACGAAGGCCGGTGTCTGGATGGCCGCCAACGGCTGGCGTTTCGGATTCTCGCTGTCCTTCCCCCCCGGCATGGAGGCCACAACCGGCTACATATGGGAAAGCTGGCACTATCGCTACATCACCAAGCCGGGTGCCATCCTTGAAAAAGAATATTTCGGCGGCATCCAGCAGTACTTCATCGAGTTCCTCGACGCGTACAGGAAGATCGTCCGCTAGCGTTTCGCCGCCGTGGAATCCTTTTTCATCGATGCGTTTTCACGCTGCTTTATCGATTCCTGCCTGAAACCCTCGACGAACTGGTCAACCGTCTTACCGAATTGCTTGTCGCTGAGGAATCCAAAGTCCTGGAGTACGCCCTTGTCGATCTGGTCATAGGACATGCCTCCGAGCTCGTATTCGCAGAACACGTTGGCCAGGTAGACGGTGAACACGACATCCTTGAAATCGGTCGTCATCAACGAAGGTTCATGGTGGAAACGGATGGCGGCAACGAGCGACTCGGGGAAGTTCCACTTCTCGGCCACGCGAGCGCCGATTTCTGAATGGTTCATGCCGCCAGCCAGATCCTCGAACGTAGCCTTCTCTATACCCTTGGCATCGCAGAAGGCCTTGATGTGGTCGAGCAGTTCGGGGTGCACCGACGAAAAGATGATCTTGCCCATGTCGTGGAGCATGCCGCCCACATAGGCATCGTCCTGCAGAGCCCTGTTTCCGGGCTTGAAATTCTTGGCCAGGTTGTACGAGTAGTACGCGCAGCGGTAACTGTGGTCCCAGAGCGAGCGCTGGTCTGAACCCCGCTGGTCGGCCAGGATCTTCTGTGAACCGTAGGAGAACAGGAGGTTCTTTATGCCGCGGAGTCCGACGAGCTTGACCGCGTCGACGATGTTGTCAACGCGGCGCGGCAGCATGAACTGGGCCGAGTTGACCAGCTTGAGCAGGTCGGCGGTCATGGACGGGTCTGTAGAAATATTCCGGGCTATGTCGACCATTTCGCTCTTCGGATCTGCGATGAGGCGCTGGATGGTCATGATGTTTTCAGGGAAATGCGGCAGGCTGGTAATCTGCCGCACGAGTTCGTCGGTCAGTGACGACAGGCTCTCGATCTTGGCCGCGGCAACAGGAACGGTAATGCGGGCAACCGTCTCGCCATTGTCGGTATGGATATCAAAGCATTCTTCATCCAGGCTCATTTTCTTGAGCATCAGCACGAGGATGACCAGGCCGAGCCCCGCGCCTTCAGACGCATCGAGGATCTGCGACATGGCTTCCTCGAGGGTCTCGTATTTCCTGGAATGCGCCAGCTTGTCCTGGATGCGCAGATACTCGGTGCGGGTCAGTTCCGCGTTGTTCCGCACTTCAAGCACGACATTGGAACCGCGAGCCTGAAAAATGATCTTGATGTAGTACTGCTTTTCCTTCTGCTTCTGCAGATAGTAGGAGATGTTCTCCATCGTATCCGCCTTGAAGGAACGCATGCCCTCTTCGTATTCAGATGGATTCTTGAGGTCCAGCCCTTTGGTTTCGAAGTAAACCCGCTTGGTATTGGCCTTTTTGGCATTTACGGCCAGCTCCCTGAGGCAATACACGAGGTAGTCCTTGATCCTGGCCTGCCCGAGTTCACCGAGGAACACTTCGAGCACTTCTTCTATGTACACTTCTATTTCGTGCGGAAGCGTATACGTCGTTATCGTCAAAGGTATCGCGCTGTGCGCTGCCTTCTTTATCTTTGCTACATCTACGACCAGCTCGTTGCCTGCCATCACGCTTCTCCATAACTATCAGAATCGAGCAAACACCTAGCATACAGTACTTGAAAGAAGGCCAACGCGCAACCATCCATAATGAAAACATGACACCCTGAATAGCCAGTTTTACTACAATAATCACTTACAGATCATTGACAGCACTTTGCAATGGATAAAATTTGTATGCATGAAAACAGTTTTGATAATAGATCGACACGACGAAGACCGCACCTCGATGCAAGCGCTGCTGGCAAGTCGTTACAAGGTCCTAAGCTGCGCCTCGCTCATGGAAGCTACCAGGCTGATCATGGCCAGCAGGCCAATCGCCATAGTCCTCGATGTCGAGTGCGCCTTCCTGGACGGCACCCATGATCCAACTGGAGCCGCCGCAACCATCGAGCCCAAAGCAGGGGTCGTCTGCGCCGCCAGAACCGGTTTCGTCGCCAGCCGAGCGGGTTGGCAGGCAACCTGCCACTACCTTGAAAAACCGTACAGGGCTGAATCACTGTACTCGGTCATCAGGCTTGCTGCCGCAGACTCGACCGTTGATGCTGTTGCCGAGTCGCCGGCATCCGTACTGCAGACCAAGAAAGCCCGTGCACTGCTGCCCCGGACTGAATACAGGCTCATCGGAGATTGTCCCGCGTTGAAGAACATCGCCAACCGCATAGCCCTGTATGCAAAAAGCGACGCTCCGGTACTCATCCTTGGCGAAAGCGGTACGGGCAAGGAACTCGCGGCGGCGGCGATACACAGCGCGTCACTGCGCTGCCATGCAAAATTCCTTCCGGTGGATTGCGCATCGCTGCCTGAATCACTCGTGGAAAGCACCCTGTTCGGCAC
>CAXZAJ010000063.1:0-14459 GCA_964293355.1 uncultured bacterium | reverse complement strand
TGCCCAGTCCGGATTTCCACCTGGTTTCTCAAGGCCAAAATCGTTGAACGTGGTCCGGAGCTGCAGGCCCACCCGGCGCGCGGCTCCTTCCTCCAGCACCCGACGCTCGGCGTCGGACCACAATGGTTCCGACGCGGCAAGGCATACTGCCTGCAGGGCAGTACCCGCGTCACCGGCAAGCCCGTTCAACACGCTGGAAAAATTGGCTATCTGACGACTGGAGTCAGTCAACGCCGCTCGGTACTCAGTGCTTGATCCGGTTGAAGGCAGACCAAGAAACAGATTCTTGGCGGCAGCATATGCAAGGAGGGAATTTTTCCAGCCTGCCAATTCGAGCGACATCCAGCCAGGGGCTCCTGCTGCGACTTGATCCGCAGCAGACAATAAACCAGCCAGAGCGGTAGCTGTCTCGACTCTGTCTGAAAACAGTGCGGCGACTATGACTCTGGCCTCGGGCAGCGTTCCTTGTTCTCCAAGCGCGAGTCCCAGCGGAGCGAGTGCCCTCCCGAGCAACTCGAGCGCGGTTGCGTGGCGTTCTTCTTCAAGCGCCATCGCGGAATACCCATAGCCAACATACGCCGTCAACCGCCCGCGGGCACGCTCGACACCTTCAATCCCGGTGATACCAGACAGTGATCCGATATCCAGCCCACCAATCTGGAAATATCCTTTGCCCCTGACAAACGATGCTATCGTGGCGTCCACACTTGAAAGGGCTTCTATACCGGCGTTGAATGCAGCATCATCCGCAGTACAGTTTTGACGCAAGAATTCCACGAGGCTGGCAAGTGAGGCGTGGGCTGTTTCTGCCGGTAATCCTCCGGCGGACCACCAGCCGGTGAGGCTGATTGCCTCATCGGAGGCTCTCCTTTGTGGAATCATGCCTGCCATGACAGCCACGGCCTCGAGTTCCAGTTCCGCTCGCTCAAGCAGACATGATCGCGAAGCAGCACGCTGGTCCGTTGCGAGTACCGCTGCAAGCGGTCCATCGAGCGTGAGCCCTCCGGTCCGATCAGCATACCAGCCAGCCGCACTGGAGGCACCGAGGAGCGCGATACCGTCAAGCCTGGCTTCCAGAGCGGCAGCGGCTTTCGCCTTGGCGATGCGGGAAGTCTTCCAGAGCAGAACCTTGAATGACTCCAGTACCGCGGTACGTTCAGTGGCTGTGCCAGTCGCGTCAAGCCGTTCCTGCATGTGGTGCAACAGGGTAAGTATGGCCGCATACTCTGTGCTGAATTGAGGTATTTCGTACGCCGAGATGTCAAGCGGCGCTCCGGAAGGATCGGGAAGCTCCAGTATCCCGGCCCAGGTAGCCTTGAGCCGGGAAAGGCTCGGTTCGCCTTCCATCCCATTGACCGCTTCACGCAGTGCCTCACCGGAACGCTCGATTTCCAGTTCATGACCATATGCGCGAGCTTTTTCCAGGTACGCAACCAGAAGGCTGGCCTCGCTCGGGGCCCCTTCAGTTGCTGAAAGCCCGCTCTGTTCCATGAGATCCTGATACCTGGCGACGATGGCATCACGGATAAAGCTGGCGTCTCCCGCAAGCAGCACACCCATCAGTATGGAATATTCGGCATTAAGGTCTTCCAACCGCGAGCCGGCGACTGACAGTGCTTGCTGCGCGCTGGACATGGCTTCCCTGGCGCCGGTGACGAGGAGGCCAGCCTCCTTAAGCTCAGCCTGAGCCTCGTCATAGAACCTGAGCGCTTCATTCCAGTCTGATGACGCGGCTTCGAGGTTGCGGAGATTGTCACCGGCGGTGGCCCTGCCCGAACTGAGGTCCGTTGCGTACTGGAGCACGGCATCGGCTACCTCGACACGGCGCGCCCAGTACCCTTCCACGGCCTTGGCCCGTATGAGTTCCACCTGGTATTCATCGAGGCAGAAATCCTCGGCTAGCGCGCCGGCATCCAGTACATCGCGCAGGTTGCCAGAACCGGAGCCGATGGCCAGCCCGAAATCGGCTATGAGGCGGTCACGGGACTCGCAGGCTTTGGATGCAAACTCGTTGTATGCCAGAAGGCAATCGCGGGCTTGCGAGAGCCAGTCTTTCCGCTGCTGGCTGGCATCGGGCTTCGTTGCCTCTGCATCAAGCCAAGGGCCTAGAGCCAGGTCGCTGAAAGACGGGGCCACGCTACCCAGGAGCGAGAGCCAGTAGGCGGCACCCTCGCGGGCACCGGCGGCGGCCGCTCCAGCCTGCAGATACACATCCACCCATGCGTTCGCGCGGTCTGAACTCGCCGTGCATCGCTCGAAGGCTGCCCGTTCGAATTCTGCCTTGGCTTCCCGTATGTTTGTTTCGAGCGTTTCGCTGGCACGCGAGAAGGCATCTTCACCGCTCCTGAACAGGGCTCCTGCGCGTAACTCCCAAGCCTGGCGCTCACGTTCCAGAGTCTCAAAGGCTGCGGCCCAGGCTTCGTTGCCCGCGTCGAAGGCAAGGGATGCATCACGCTCCCATTCCAGGCGCCGAATCATGAAACGCTCCTCCGCGTCTTTCCAGGTAGTCAGTCCCCGGTCAAACTGGAGCTTGAAGGCTGCCAGCCATTCCGTACCGGCAAGGGTGAGGTCTCCCCCGCTTGCTGATTCGGCTTCAATCCTCGCGTTCAGTACTGCAATGTTTTGATCACAGTCAGCCGCCGCTTCCCTGGCCAGGGCATCGGCTATGACACTGGCAGCCTCACTCTCGCTCCGGTTTCTGAGGCTCCAGACATCCGCGGTCTTGCGAGCGACGAACAAACGCTCTTCGCGCGCCACGAGGTTATCCAGCTCAGACGAGATGGAACCCCTCGCACTGGCTAGAGCCGCGGCGATAAGAGGCTCATACAATCCGCGCTCGTTTTCCGGAATATACGAAAGCAATTCAGGACACAGTGATTCAAGGCGGCTGGTACAGGAATCCAGAGCAGCCTGGGTTACCAAAGCCGATCCTGAGTTCCAGGCCAGCCTGGACTGTTCAACGGTCATGCCAGCGTCGGGAAGCATATACCGTGGATTTCCAGCCTCGTCGCGGGAAATCGACCCGTCGGGTTCGAGGATATACAGATACTGCCCGTTGGCGGCACGCATTGCATCAGCCACTAAATATTTTAGTTCAGCGGCCTCCCGGCCGAAAAACCTGTCACGAAGCCATGCTGAGAAGCGGTTGGCAACATCCGCTGAACTCCAGGATTCGAGTTCTGACCCCGCAGCGGCCAATGAAGCCGAGTCCGCATACAGGCAGACGGCATCCCGTTCCCATCGTGCTATGGCAAACGCGACACCTGACCTGGCTGCCCGCAGCCAGGAAGCTGGATCACTGGTGCGCTCCGCTTCAGCATATGAATATTCGTAGCTTGCCCCATCGAAGCCACGCACGGGCATGTCGGTTGAACCGACAGTTGCCACGGAAAATGCGGCAAAAATGAACACAAGTACGGGAGCCGCAATGGTTTTCCTCATCTGAGCCTTCCTTCCTTTAGCTGATTTCCTGAAGAGTTGCTCTGCCTGAACAGGGACGGGGCAACCGAAGCGAGAGCAGGTATCATCGTGAGCGCCATGACGAACGAGGCTGCGGTACCGGTAGCCGCGACAAACGCGAGAGAGCGGACCATGGCACTACCAGAATCCGACAGAAACAGGAACGGCAGGGCTCCCGCGACAGTCGTGCCGCTCGTAGCAGCCAGAGAACCAAATCTGGCCCGCATGATGCGGTACAGATCCGCAGCGCTGGCTTTACCGCTGGAATTCCGGGAACGCCGTTCGTCAACGGTAAGTACGCTTGCGTTTACCACCATCCCGGATACGGCTACAAAAGCGCAGGCGACCGTGGCATCGATAGGGGTTCTGGTCAAGAAAAGCAGCAGCGCGGGAACTGCGAGCGAAGGAGGGAGTGCGGAGAGCACGGCCAGGGGCGCACCGAATGATTCTGTGACCGCCGCCGTAACCATGTAGGTAAAGGCCGCGGCCAGCAAGAACGACCAGCCAGCGCCGCGAAGACGGGCGGTAGCCTCCATCGCTTCACGATCGAATTCCATCCGGTAGCCTGGAGACAACTCGATACCGGAGACAGCCGCGAGCACCGCGCTTTTAACCGCACGTGGATCAATCTGGCCGGTGCGCATGGTAATGGACGCAATACGTTGCCTGTCCCTGCGGTTGATCCGTGAGGCATCACTGGTGCGTTGTGTACCCATGAACGCATCGACACGCACCCCGCCGTGGCCAGAAAGCACGAGCGTAGCCTGTGCGTCTGAAGCCTCAGGAACACCGGAGCGCTTTACCGTTACACGCACGTCGGTCTCGCCGTTCTGGCCAAGCCGTTTGTAGGCGACAGGCGCATGAATGCTGGTCCGCAAGGCTGCCGCCGCGCTCTGCAAACCTAACCCAAGAGCTGCCGCGCGATTGCGGTCGGGACTGAGAAAGAGATCGGGCGGCCCGTCCTTGAAATTCAGCACCGTGCCGGAAATGCAAGGCAAGACTGAAACGGCCTGCGCCGCGAGCAGGCACAGCCGCTCGCATTCTGTGTCATCATCACCTGAGACAACCAATTCCCATGACCGCTCTCTGGCGGACGAACCTGGAATCCATACAAAGCCGCCATGTAGCGGAACCTCACGGAGCGCCGCGGGCGCACTGTCCCAGTCAACCAGCTCAGGATCGAATGAAACGAAGACGGAGCCGGAACCTCGCCGCGCAGTTGACTGTATGCTGCTGAAACCTTTGATACCCGCGAGGGCTTCCGAATAATCCGCCAGAAACAGATCGACACAGGACACCGTCGTACCTGGTTCAAACTCCAGGTGGGCATATACCGTGTTCTCCTCCTGCGGTTCCCGGGACTCAAGTGGCATGACGAGAACGGCCGCAAGCCCTGCGAGGCCAAGGACAGCCGCCCCCGTCAGGGGTACCCACGGCTTTCTGGCGCACAACAAGGCATTGCGTGCCAGCAGTCTTGAAAATCGGCGTAAACTCAATCCAGAACCCGAGACTCGCCGTCTATTCCCGGAACAGGCTATATCCTTACCGCAGAGTATGAGCGGGGGCAGGATGAGCAGGGTATACAGAAGCGAAACGATGCAGACGGCCGCGATAGCCAACGCTACGCGGGCAACCCCCTCTGAAAGAAAATCAAGGCCGGCGAGCGGCACCAGCACAACGAGGGTCGTGGCCGCACCTGATACCAGAGATGGTGCGAGGGAGCGCAGGGCCAGAACGCCTTGTTCCACGCCGGCTGATTTGCCCAGACGTTCCGCGGCCAGTATGGAGGAATCCACGGAGGCTCCGAGGCCGACGGCAAGACCGGCGAGCACATGCCGGTCCAGGCTGAAACCAAGGGCTGAAAGCGTCGCCGCTGAAATGGCCAGGATGATGGGCACCGCGATGACAGCGACAGATTTTGCCCGGATAGTCCTGTGCGCATTTCCGCAGCCGATGAGCAGTGCGGATGCCAGCGCGACCGCGATGGCACCTTGCAGTGCCGCAAAGAGCGTCGATCCGAACGAGCGTGCTATGTCAGCTCCAGCATCTGAAAGTACCTCGAAACGGATTCCATATGCGGTGGCCAGAGCTTCCGTCTCGATGGCAAGGGCTCGTGAGAGGGCCGGAAGATTTGCACCGCCACCGGGATTGACGGCTACCGTCATGGCCGGCTTTCCATCCACCCGGGACAGTGTTTCCGGTGTTCTGGTGCCCTCCAGAATGCGGCAGAACATTGCCAGCGCGACAGGTTTGCCCATAGCCGATACTACAAATTCATCACCGAGCCTACCGGCATCTCCATGTCGGCCATCAGCTACGACAGATAGTTGCCGACCTTCCGAGCGCAGTGTACCCGAGGGAATCAGCACATCGTTCATTGCCAGGGAACGAGCCACCATACCGGCATCGATACCAAGAACTGCGGCGGCTGCTTCATCGACCTCCACCGTGATCTCAGGCAAGCCCGTCCCCCCAAGCTCCACCTCACCTGCTCCGGCCAGCTTTTCGAGGGCTGGCTTGACAGATCGCTCAAGTACCCTGCCTAGTTCCACCGGTGTCAGGAATCCAGAATACACCGCCGCAACCCACACCGGCCCGCGGCCTTCGCTCGTCGTCACCAATTCAGGTCTCTGCACGGAGGAGGCCAGCGTCAGGTACACCCGTTCCGTCGCGTTACGTACGGCTTCATAGGCGCTGTCCGGTTCGGCGCCAGACGCAAAACGCACGACTACCCTTGCCTTGCCGTACTCGCTGGAACTCGACACACTGACAACACCGGATGCGCAAGCTAGTGCATCTTCCAGCGGGATTGCTATAGAGCGTTCAATTTCACGAGCATCGACACCGTAGTGCCGGATGGTTACAGCAAATGCCGAATTGGACTGGACTTCCCGCGGGCCGTACTCGGAGTCCATCAACAGGTACGCCGCACCCGCGACCACGGCGAATACCGCGCAGGCAGCCGCGACTGGCCGGGCATACCAGTTCAGGGCACTCAAGCGGGTTTCCTTGTGGAAGAAGCAACCGCAAATATTAAAGGGACGATGAAGAGTGTCAGCGCCGTCGAGGCGGTAAGTCCACCAAGCACGGCAATTGCCAGCGATCGCTGGGCAGCACCCGTAGCCGACAGACACATCGGCAGGAGGGCAACTACCGTGGTAAGCGTTGTAGCGAGCACGGGCCTCACCCGGTCGGAGGCACCGGCAAACGCTGCACATACGGCTCCAGCCCCAGCTTGCCGCCTCGCGGAACTGGCTTCATGCAACAGGATCGCGTTGTTCACCACCACACCAAAAAGCACCACCAGGCCCATGATCGATCCCGTATCGAGACCGGTGCCGGTAAGGAAGAGCGCAGGTCCAACCCCAGCCATAGCGAAGGGAATGGTAGACATGATTGTCAGGGGCAAACCGAAAGACTCGAATTGTGCGCCAAGTGTCAGATACAGAAGAACGAGCACAAGAATCACGGCTCCGGCCATGGCCCTGCCATAGATCCTGAAAGCCGATTCGTTGGAGCGTGCAACAGCGACAGAAGCGGAGAGTACAACCTCTACAGCGCGGTTGACCTCCTTCAGCTTTCCTGGCACGGCCCTGGGTTCCAGGTACACGACATCAGCCCGGTCCAGCCGTGCATAGGATGCCTCACCCTGCGTTCGCTCGAACGCGGCGATACGGATGGCAGGCACAGGATTGCCGACTGTTACATGGACCGGGACATTGCAGACTTCTGCCATCGAATGAGCGGCATCGGCTCCATGAAGAGCACCGGCCAGGATGCGCACGTCCGTTTCCCTGCCATCACGTTCCAGCACCGCGGCCTTGACACCTTGAGTCGCCGCACGAATCGCCATGGCAGCGTCCGAGAGTGTCATGCCAAGTGCGGCCGCGGCAGCCCGTCGAGGCTGGATAACAATTCTGGTCTTTGTCCCCGAGGGGAACCGTCCGACACTTCCGAGCGCTGATCCTGATTGCCTTGAAACTGCCTGCTCGAATCTGTCTGCCCGGTCAGCCGCTTCTGCTGTGGTTTCACCGCGAACGGCGAGTACAGCAGCTCCATCGAGTCCGAGTAGCCTCGCTGCAGGATCGGCAGGCAACCCGATTTCAATGGCGAGGCCAGGAATACAGGCCATCGCGTCATCAAGCAAGTTCGCCTTTACATCATCAATATCCGCGCCTGTTGCGAGGGAGCAGACAAGCACAAGTTTCTCGCGGGCAAACGAGGGATCCGCCCGGCGTGCCGCATCTTCCGCCTCTGCTCCTGCGCTGCCGTATACGGATGCAATGTCGGTTACCGAGGAGAGGGATCCACTCAGAGACAGGGCTGCCTCGGCGATGCCGTCTGGATCGGTACCCGCGGGGAACATGACCGTTACCAACAACTCAGTGGCAGCCTCTTGAGGCATGAACAGCACAGGCCGCGTCATCACCAGTACCCCTCCGCCAAGCGCAAGACAGGTGGCACAGCCTGCGGCGACCACGGGCTTCCGCATCGTGGCTTTAAGAAAACGCCGGTACCTGGGTTCGAGCAACAGCCGTCCCCGTTTCGGCGAGGTAGTCCAGGTGCTGCGGTACAGGGCCGGAAGCGCCAGCATGGCGACGCACCAGCCGGCGATGTTGGCGATTATTATTGAAATGGCAAGGTCTCCAAACAAACCGCCAATAGCGCCTGGCAGAAAAAACACCGGAATGAAAACGACGGCTGTTGTCAGCATGCTTCCCAGCGTCCCCGACAGCATCGTAGCGGCTGCAACCGCTGTTTCATCGGCGTCTGGACGATGGCTTGCCGTCGCAAAGCGTCCCGTGAGCGCATCAAGCACCACCACCGCATTGTCTGAAATCATGCCGATGGCAAGACTGATGCCACCCAGGCTCATCGAGTTCAGGGAACGCCCCAGCATATGGAGGATGCAAAGCGTCGCCGCGACGGAAACAGGAATGCTGCCGGCGACAAGCAAGCCTACTTTCAGGTTGCCTAGAAGCAGGAACAAAACGCATGCTGCTATCAGGGCTCCGGTGGCACCTGCCAGGGCCAGATTCCGTATCGATGAGGCGATTGACACGGAGGAATCCCGGAGCACAGTGATTTCCACATCACGGCCAAATTCAGCGTCGAGTTGAGCCAGCGCTACACGGGCGCGTCTGGCTGTGGCAACAGGATCGGCTCCGGAATTGCGGTATAACTCGATGCCTACGCATTCTTTGCCACGGGAGACAAAGAGGCTCCGCCTCGGAGCATCCCGCTCGCTGACAGTGGCCAGGTCCGATACGCGGAACGTACCATTCTGACCCGGAGCAACGATGCCCCCCAGTTCCTCTACTGTCGAAACACTCCCGCGGGCGAGGGCGATGTATTCAATCGCACCTTCCCGGAGAGAACCGGCCGGGGTGTCCGTTATCTCGGTGGAGACAGCACGCGCAAAGTCATACACCGTGAGGCCCCTGGCCGCAGCCCTGCGCATGTCCACAACGACGACTGCCTCCCGGATCATGCCGCCCATGATGTTTACGGTGCCGGCGCCTTCTATATGCCTGAGCCTTGCCTTGACCTCATGTTCAGCCAACTGTCTGGTAAATCCCAGATCGCCATTTTTTGGCATCAGGCTGACAACCAGCAGCGGTTCCAGATCTGGATCGGCAAGCAGGACGCCCGGCTTTGATGCGCCTTCAGGCAATGAAGGATAACTTGAATCCAGAATCTCCCTGACCCGCCCGGCAGCCCTGAGGATATCTTCACCCCAGGCGAAATCCAGCACGATGACAGCACGCCCGTCGCTGGAAATGCTCGAGGACTTCATCAGCCCTTTCGCTGACGCAAGCGAATCTTCCAGTGGAATGGCCACCAGGGTCCTGATTTCAGCGGCTGGAAGCCCAGGCATCAACGCTTCGACGATGATGCGGGGCACGGATATGTCAGGCAATCTCCCGAGCGGCAACTTGATGGCAGCCATGGTACCGGCGAGCACGATTGCCAGCAACGCCATGAGCACACCTACCGGTCTTCCTGCGCAGAGCCTTACGAGCGCTTTCATGCGAGCATCATTTGAGCAAGGTCAGGCTCTGGGAGGCGATGCTTGCATTGCCGCAAGAATCGCTGAACCCGGCCGCCAGTTGCACGGTGAGGATTCCCGAATCCACCCGGTTTGTCAGGATGCCATCCACTTTCGCGACAGCATAGGTTGCCCATGGGGCATGTGGCTCCGAATATGCCAAGCCACCAATGAGCATCCTGTTGGCTGAAAAATCGACAGACCCGTTGGTGGAACTGAACCTGAATGATTTCATCAGGGATAATAAATCAATTTCTGACCCGGGAGCCAATTCAACGTAGACCTCAAGTGCGGTAGCGACGGGAACACCCACGGGATATCCCGTGACAGCACCTGTCATCGCGATGGTAGCATAGGGTTTGTCGACGCTGAAAACAGCGAGTCCACGGTCTGCGGGCAATTCCTCGCCAGGAGCCAGCGGCAGCCGGATGCCTACAAACCGCGGAGGCCTCGATCGGGGTCCGTTGAACGTGAACCTGAATACCGTTTCAGTCAGGCTGGCATTGCCGGCCCCATCTTCCACGCCAGGCGTTATCCGGACAATAAAATCATCACCCCATTCAGGATATCCTGTCATCAGGATATCCACGAATCTGATCTCATCACCATCCCATAAAATCTCAAGCGTAACTCCGCCTTCACCGGTAATGCGTGATGACAGCGTTTTTCGTGATATGGGCTCCGAGTAGTGCAGCCGCAATTTCCATGATGCTTCCCATCCAGGATTTTCCTGAAGCACACCATCCTGCGGCACATCGGCGTGTACCGCGAGAAGGGGCAAACCACCCCCATCCACGGCCTCGGCACGCAGCAAGACGGGTGATACATGATCCGCGCCTATCGCAAAACGGAATGCATACGGTTCGCCCATCCTGTTGCCCGAGCAATCCATCAGTTCAGCCGAGACAACCGCATTGTACTCCTCACCCCAAGTCCACGGTTCAAGCGGCGTAAATATGGCCACGCCACCATCTTGATCCGTGTTCCAGATACCTTTTATCGATGGTGAAAATGTGATGCTCTCCCTGAGTGAAACCGCATCGAGGTTCTCGGAAAAGGCAATGCGGACCACATCACAAATTGTTTCAAGCCTTCCTTCGCGTTCCGGAAATGTAGAAACTACACGGGGGCGGACAGCTTCCGGACTGCTGGAGAATGAAACCTCAAAGTGCTGTTCGAGCGAGACACCGGCCGCGTTTCTTGCGTCGGCTGAGACGGTCATGCGGTACTCCGCGTTGGCTCTCAGGCCACCGTATGGCAGGAAGGTAAGCGCCGAGCCGAGCCAGAAAAATTGGCCGGACAAGGCGGCACCGTTTTCTGAAAGCGAGAAGGAGTTCTCGGCGCTCGCCTGGTCAGGCTCCTCTGAAAACTCTACCCGCAACGCAATATCGTCTGTCACCAGATGTCTCCCCGGCCCGGGACTCCAGGAAACCACCATGAAGGGAGCCGTCCGGAGGACATCGCAGGATGATGCCGCGAGCAGGATCAGGGACGCCAGGCAAACCCACCCTCCCCTGGTATTCGTAACAAGCATTTTCATTGTTGCACCTCCAGATACAGTGAGCCATCATCCTGGAGAAAGAGATCCTTGCCACTGTGAATGCCCCCCTGTCCGCCTGGAATGAGGAGCCTGTAATAATTCAGGGTGCCGGCTTCATTGGCCCTCAATCCTTCCCAGGTCAGGGCTACGGTATCGTCGGAGAGCCAGCAGACGTCACGGAGTGCCGGTGACGGCAGCCATGCGGGAAAAAAGGTGGCCAGTGATATCCGTTCCCCTGCGGCAGTCTTGCCCTTGGCATCGAAGGGTGCGGAAAATTCCAGGGTCAAGGTACAGACACCATCGGGAGCATTACCGAGTTCAGCGGCAAGGATGGACGTACCGGCCAGGTCGCTTGTTGTTTCCAGTACTCCGGAGCGTACCGAGCGGATCATCAGGTACGGAACGAGCGGGGTAAACCGGATGGAGTATTCTTCACCGGTTTTCAGTCCAGACACATCCTTTACATCCCTGGATACCACCAGCGTCAACGGTTGACCCGGCAACCAGTCTCGCTCCGGGGTATACACGACCAGTCCTGGAGCAATGGCATCGGCCCTGCCCGCCTGGCTGGGTTCAATCCGTATCCCGCCGGCAGCACTGGCAGGATCGACCTGCTCCGAAAACAGGATCGCTATGGAATGCCCGGCGTCCAGGCCTGAAACATCTGCGGCCGCTTTTACCCAGGTGTCTCCTGAACGAACGACCGGATAAACACGTTCTACCCAGGGCGGTGTTGAATCAAGGTCGGTGATGAAGTTTCCGCTTTTACTGCGGCCCAGGGGAGTGCCATCCAGAGCACGCGCTTCCGCTCCGAGACTCCACCGGTACACGGAACAGACAGACAGTTGATCCCTTGGTGTTATCGAAAGGGTTGTCTGCCCGGAGTTCCATGCATAGTCGCAATCAACTGCGGGTTTCAGGCTGAACGCGTTTTCAGTTTCCCGCTTGTCCATCGCTTCAGAAAATTCAAGGTTCAGGACTGGTAACGAACCCGCATCGACAGCAACTGAAGCCCCCTGCTCTGGAAGAACTCGCAGCAGGGTCGGCTGGCCTCCTGAATGCAGTACAAAAAACGGTATGTCCATCTCAGGGCTGGATTCCCGACCATCAAGAATCCGTATCAAGCCTTTGAGTATCAAACGATAGCGTACGCCCGGATCCCAGAGCGATACAGGCTTCCAGGTGAATCCCGAGCCCTCCCAGAGAAAATCTCCCTCGACAATACCTGCCGGTGATTTGACAAGAAAAGCCCGTTCAGCGGACAGATGCTCGGGCTCGGATGAAAAACCTACATGCAGACCGGCATCGCGGGCATCCAGTATCTGGTAGGCAAGGTCTGGTTTGGTGACAACGCCCACAGGCCTCAGGTCCACGAGTCCACAGGAACATATGGTGAAAACCAGGACAGCACACGCAACGACCGGGTTCCACAAAGCATCAATCCGATATGGTGACATGTTGCCCCTCCTTGAGTGCATGATCAGGCTTGTCCACGATCACATCTCCGGGCACGGCACCGGAAAGAATTACCAGCCCCGCTTCCATTGATGGTCCAAACGACACACGCTTCATCGCAATTCGGCCTGCGGAAATGAAGCCAAGGGTTCCCGCCTGACCATACCGTTCGACGATGCTGCTCTCGGGCACCACGGATACCCGCTGTGACGCGCCCGCGGTTATGGTAATCCGGGCGAACATGCCCGGTTTGAGGCGGCGGTCAGGGTCGCGTATGATGACGCGCACACTGAAGGATGCCGATCCAGCATCAGCAACCGGAGAGACCAGCTCAACGACTCCATGAAATTCAGCGGGTGCCTCGGCAGAATTCGCGCCGTCAACAGTAACCCGTGCCTCCATCCCGGTTGACACACGCAGCGCCTCGGGTTCGGAGAATGACGCTACGGCATAGAGTGATTCAACATCGATGATCGTGAATATTTTTTCCTCGCGCTTTACCCGCTCCCCCGTTTCCAGATAGCGGGCCGCTATAACTCCCGACAGAGGCGCGACGATCTGCATCTCAGCAACCGCGAGCCGGGCTGACTCCAATTCCTTGCGTGCGGCTTCGAGTCGGGCTTTCGCCGCAGTACTCTCAGCCGCGAGCGCGGCAACCGATAGTTCTGCAATAGCCCTATTACGCTCCGCAGCTTCTTCAGGTACCGGAATTCCGCGGCTTTCAAGATCCTGCGCTCGCAAACCAACGAGCCGGATATCGATATCCATCTCCATCAGCGTGATGCGCTCTACAGCGCTCTGAATAGAGAAACGGCTGGACCGGATGGCCTCTTCTGTTACACCACCAGCCCTATGAAGTGTCGCCTGATCAGAATGCTTGCGCTCCGCTTCCGCAAGCTCCCGCCGGGCCTGAAGTATCTCGAGTCTGGTCTTTTCTATGTCCAGAAGTTTTGCTTCAGTTGCCAGTTTGCCTTCATAGACACGGGTCTGTGCCAGGGTACATGCGGACTCGGCTTGCAGCACCATGTTTTCAGCCCTGCCAACTGCAAGCTCGAGTTGAGGATTACGCAATCGTGCAATCAGGGTTCCGGCCTTGATTACATCACCCTCACGGCAGGCCAGTCTGTCTATTACCGCATCCTGAGGAGCCGCCACATCTACCTTTCTGATGAAGGCTAAACTTCCGTACCCGGAAACAAGGTCCGGAACCAGTACTTCCTTGACAACAACAGCCCTGACCACCACAGGCAGAGTTTCTTCCAGAGCGGTAGCCACTCCGCACGACATAGCACCGATCAGGACTGCGGCCATGGTGATGCTGAGTGTTAAGGCCAGCCATGATTTCCTCTTCACGGCAGTACCTCTCCCCGCGCGTCAACGAAAACGGCGAGGCTTCCCGGGGGTATATCAAACAGGTGTTCCAGGCCTCGTTCGGCAGCTTCCAGCGCAGCGACCGCATCAACGAGTCGGGCTTCACTGCTGGCTCTAGCCAGTTCTGCCTGGAGCCACTCCGAACGCACGACCTGCCCGAGATCTGCCTTCAATGCAATCAACTGCAGTTTCGATTCAGCGAGTTCATATGAACGCGTCATGATGGTCCGGCTTAGAATGGCGTTTTCATAGGTACCAAGAGCCACCCTGGCCGATCGTTCTACTTGACCACGCCTGATTGCATACCCTGCATGTTCCAGATCCAGTGCCATTTTTGATTGCCTGGCCCCAAGCGCCATCGCAGGATCGGGGAACAACTCCAGCCTGTTGTTTGTCCGCGCCGTATAGGAAGCCGATTGCTCGCCCCCCAACTGCGTGCTGCCGGAGCCACTCAGACAGGAACCTGCAAAATCCAGCGTCAGTCCCGCCGACCAGATGGGTCGTGTCAACGGGAAGGTTGAACCGCTGGCGAGGCGGCTCACCTTGCTGCCAACTATGGGCAGCCAGGAATAAGGTGGAGCGCCG
>CAXZAJ010000062.1:0-14745 GCA_964293355.1 uncultured bacterium | reverse complement strand
CGGCGGGGGCAGATGAAGGATCCCTTGCCGGTACTGCGTACGAGGAGTATCCGTCCTCGCTTGGCTTCTACACCAACAGTACGGGCGGGGTGGGGCTGTCCTGGCAGCACTGGTACGGCAATGTTGGCGTGGCGGTTGCGGCAGGCGGCACGTACAACGAAGAAGGCAGTTACCCGGAAACCTTGACCGCGTACGACAAGGTAATCCTGGATTACAACGCGCAACTGCGGCTGTCCTGGATGTTGTTCGCGGAGGAATTCTCGCCCTGGCTGTCCAACAACCTGCATGCCGTGGTTTACCTGGCCCACCGGGGGATCACCGGGATGAATATCCTGGAACCAACCGAGGCTGAGCGATCGGATCCTGATTACGAGCCGGTCAACGTCAATATGCCCTACAAGCCCTACTTCATGGCCGGGGCCGGCGTTGCGGTGGAAGCGACGCTGTTCGGGCATTTCTCGCAGACGCTCGATTTCATGTATGTGGCAAAATGGCCGATCGCTCTGGATGTGGCTGTTGGCTATAGTGTGCGGTACCGTTACTGATTATTTAAGGGAGGAACGTATGTCTTCAAAGAAGCTGATGATTTTTGCACTGATGTTGGCCATTGCCGGTGCTGGGCTCTGGGCGCAGGAAACTGGCCAACATGCTGACGGCGGTACGGTATTCCAGCGGTACCCGAGCGCGCTTGGCGCGTACGGCAACATCATGACGAGCGGCGGGCTCACGTACCAGCGCTGGTTCGACAGGATAGGCCTCGAGGCGACCCTGGGCGGCACGGTGCAGGAGACGGGCAGCTTCTCGTACAATGTGCAGGGCGCCTTCCAGTACATGCTGTTCGGGGAGGATTTTGCCGAGTGGTTCTCGGGAGCGCTGTACACCAACGTGCTGCTGGCGCATACCGGAGAAGGCACGCCTGCATACACGCCGTATGCGCACCTGGGCCTCGGTGTCGGCATCGAGATGGTGTTCCTGCGGCACCTGTCGACGAGCGTCGAGTTCATGTACGTGGGCGGGATTCCGCTTGCGGGGCAGATCACGCCCGTCGTCGAGTTCAGCGTCGGCGGCAGCCTCAAGTACCGCTTCTAAGCCCCGGCCCGGATCAGTTCCTCATGGATTTTCCCGCAAGGGCATGCTAGGATTGCGCGCGGAACAATACCATGGGGGACAGACCTCGCACGACCTCGTACTGTCGGCAGGACCTGGCGTCATGCTGCACGGTTGGAAAAGCCTGGATCCCTGGAAACACAAGAGGAAAAACATGCCCTTTACTTTTGCCCCTACGTCCCTCCAGGGACTGCTGATCGTCACGCCGCGCGTGTTTCCTGACGACCGCGGCTTCTTCATAGAGACGTACAAGGAATCCGACTTCGTCAAGGCCGGCATCACGGAGCGTTTCGTGCAGGACAACCACTCGCGCTCCTCGAAGGGGACGCTCCGGGGCCTGCATTTCCAGCGCTCGCCTCATGCGCAGGGCAAGCTGGTTCGGGCTACGCGGGGCAGGCTCTGGGATGTGGCCGTTGACCTGCGGCCGGGTTCTCCCACGTTCCGGCAGTGGCACGGCGTCGAACTTTCCGAGGACAACCGCACCATGTTCTACATTCCGGCCGGCTTCGCGCACGGGTTCGTAGCGCTCGAGGATGGCACGGAGCTACAGTACAAGTGCACCGCCGAGTACAACGCGGCGAGCGACGGCGGCGTGCGCTGGGACGACCCGGAGCTGGCCATCAGCTGGCCGCTCAAGGATGTGCTCGTGTCGGCCAAGGACGCGGCGCTGCCATTCCTCAAGGACCTCCCGTGATCTGGCTCATCGGCAACAAGGGCATGCTTGGCACCGAGCTGACCCGGGTTTTATCGCAGCGGGGTCTGTCCCTCGTCGGTACCGACCGCGAGGTGGACATCCTCGACCCGGCTGCCCTCGAGGCCTTCGCCTCCGGCAAGGGAGTGCGGTGGGTAATCAACTGCGCAGCCTACACCGCCGTGGACAAGGCCGAGGACGAGGAAGCGATCGCGCTCCGCCTCAACGCAGACGGTCCGGGCAACATTGCCAGACTCTGTGCCAGGATCGGTGCCAGACTTATCCACATATCCACAGACTACGTGTTCTCGGGTGACGGTAAGCGGCCCTATCTGGAGTCTGACCCCACTGATCCCACCGGCGCGTACGGCAGGACCAAGGCTGCGGGCGAGCGGGTCGTCCTCGCGGAAGCTCCCGGTGCCATAATCGTCCGCACCGCATGGCTCTACGGCAGGCACGGTCCCAACTTCGTCTCCACGATGCTCAGGCTCATGGCCAGCAAGGACGAGATCGGCGTGGTCGCCGACCAGCAGGGCACCCCCACCTGGGCGTTCGACCTGTCCCAGACCCTGGCCGCCATCGCCGAGCGGCCGGACTTTCCCGCCGGCATCTACCACTTCACCAACGCAGGCGAAACCACGTGGCACGGCTTTGCGCTTGAAATCCAGCGCATGGGGACAGACCTCGGGTTGCTTCAAAGCCCCTGCCGCGTCAAGGCGCTCTCCACCGCGGAGTACCCGACAAAAACCAGGCGCCCTGCGTACTCGGTGCTGTCCAAGGACAGGATCCTGGCCGCCGGCATCGCCGTACCCGAATGGAAGGCGAGCCTCCACGCCTACCTGGCCGGCCTGGGGACAGACCCCGTGGATGCCGCCAATCCCGGAAATCCTGTTGCTCCGGGTGGTAAACCGTAAATCTCCAAAGTAGCTGATGATTCGTATTGATTTTCATAAAGTGCCGTGATAGGATTGTTCGCAGATTGAACACGAGGGGCAGCCCACACGGGACTGCCTGAGGGACAGACTTTCAGGGACGATCGGGAGCGTGTTGCGGCCGCCTCGGGATGCCCTGGAACTACAGCCAACCTATGAAAATTCGCCCGACCGCGGCGAAATGAATTCCCGTCTTCAAGCCTATCCATCACGATGCCCTAAAAAGAACGGAACCATGAACTCCCTTGCCATAGACCGGGCCTCGACGCCGACCGACGACGCCGAGCTCGTCATCCTTGAAAACATATACTCCTCGCAGAAGCGGTCCAGGAACGTCACCCAGCGCGACCTCGCCGAGGCCTCGGGTCTGTCCCTCGGGATGACCAACGCCCTCCTCAAGCGCTTCTCGGAGACGGGCTGGGTGCTGCTCAAGCGGCTCAATGCCCGCAACATCCAGTACGTGCTGACGCCCGACGGCGTCAACGAGATAGCGCACCGCACGTACCGCTACTTCAAGCGGACGGCGCGGGCGGCTGGCCTGTACCGTGACATGATCGAGGCCTTCGTCATAGCCAAGAAGCGCGACGGAGCCACCCGCCTCGTCCTGGCCGGCGTGTCCGACCTGGACTTCCTCATCGAGTACGCCTGCGAGCGGCACGGGCTTTTGTTCGTCAAGGCGGTAGACCCGGCCAAGGCGGAGCGCCTGGGGACAGACGCCGGCACCGTCATCGTCCATGCCGAGGGCGATTCCAGGCCTGCCTGCGGGCCGCTCGGCAAGGCGTTTCCCGACGAGAGCCTTTCGCGCGTGCTCGTCGGCGTCGGCCCCCTGGGTTCGGACGCCACGACATAGTAGATCTGCATATATAGAACAATTCATCAACGCGAGGTTTTCCATGACTACCATCATCCTGTGCGGCGGATCGGGCACCCGGCTCTGGCCGCTGTCGCGCGCCGCGATGCCCAAGCAGTTCGCGGCCATCGTGCCCGGCGGTTCCCTCTTTGAAGGCGCCGTCAGGCGCAACCTGGAACTGGGCTCCGGCTTCATCGTGGCTGCCAACGAGGGACAGACCTCGCTGGCCCACGCCCAGCTTTCAGGCCTCGGCGTTGCCGGGTACGGTTCCATGGTGGAACCGGTGGGCCGCAACACGGCACCGGCGATCGCCCTGGCCTGCATGATGCTGCCGCCGGAAGAAATAGTCTTCGTGGCGCCGAGCGACCACCTGGTCCGCGGCTTGAGTGAATACCGGACGGCGGTGCGCCGGGGCGCGGAGCTCGCCAAATCCGGCCGCCTCGTCACCTTCGGCATCGCGCCAACGTATGCCGAGACCGGCTACGGCTACATCGAATCAGACGGCGAGACGGTGCTCTCCTTCAAGGAAAAGCCCGATGCAGAGACGGCTGCCCGCTACGTGGCCTCGGGCCGCTACTCCTGGAACTCCGGCATGTTCTGCTTCAAGGCCGGCACCTTCCTCGCGGAACTCGAAGCGCATTCACCAGATGTATACGCCGCGTGCCGCGTGGCCTACGACCGCGCTCCTTCGAAGGCGCCACTAAAACCGACAAAGGACGACATGGCCGCCATCCCGTCCATCAGCGTCGACTACGCGGTGATGGAGAAGAGCACCAGGGTTTCCTGCGTCACCTGCCCCCCGGAGATGCTCTGGAGCGACCTCGGCAGCTACGACGCCCTGTACGGCGAACTCTGTTCCCCGTCGGGCAATGCCACGGTCGGAACCCCGGAGCCGGTGCTCGTCCAGTCCGGCGGCAACCTGGTCATATCCTCGGGCAAGCGCATCGTCCTCGTAGATGTGCAGGACCTCGTTGTGGTGGACACCCCCGACGCCATCCTCGTGGCCCGGCGCGGCTCCACCCAGAAGGTCAAGGACGCCGTCGACGTGCTCAGGGGGACAGACCCTGGATTGCTTTGAACCAGGTCTTTTGTAAACCCGGTTGCGTGTGAGGTACAGGCCATGAAGCGTACGAGTCTGGATGTGGAGCGGCTACTCGCTGAACTCAGGCTTGACCGCACCGCCGCCCAGGAGATTCTCGAGAGCAACGCCCGCGCACAGGGCCGCATCGACCATGGGGCCGCAGACCAGCTGGACTACCTCGCGCTCGGCTGCACTATCCACAACCTGTACGGCGTCATCGAGAATGCCTGCCTGCGCGTCTCCAGGTTCTTCGAGAACGGCCTGCCTGCCGAATCGTGGCACCGTGAGCTCCTGAACCGCATGATCCTGGACATTCCCACCGTGCGTCCCGCGTTCTTCCTGCGCAACGAGCTTGACCTGATCGATGACCTGCGCGCCTTCCGGCACGTGTTCCGGAACCTGTACAACAGGCCCGTGGACCTGGACAAGCTTGGCCTCCTTGAGCGCAAGGTGCCGGCAGCAGTGGACGCCTTCTGCCGGGCCGTGGCTCGCTACGAAGAATTCCTGACTGGCCTGGCTTCAAGGCTAGACACGCTGGAATCCTGACCATGGACGCCGCCTTCGACATCGATGCGGCTGCGGGCCGGATCAACGACGCCAACCGCGCGGAAGACATGATGATCGAGAAGCGCCGACTGGAAGCCCGCTCGGTAGCCCGAACCCTCGCCGCCGCCATGCGGGCCGCGGATCCCGCCGTTCGCGGCGTCTGGGGTTTCGGGTCCACGTTTGAAGCGGGGCGCCCGTACCGGCTCGATTCGGACCTCGACCTCGCCGTAGAAGGCGGTAACCTCCTGTCGCTCCTGAAAATCGTTGAAACATCACGTTTTGCCGTAGACCTCGTCGATATCTCAAACAGCAACGACGAGTTCAGCCGCATCGTGCGACGCTACGGCACCCCGCTGTAATGCATTCCGGGGGACAGACCCTGGACTTCTTTAGCAAAACAATCACAAGGAGCTTTCCATGAAGGGTATCGTTCTTGCCGGTGGCACCGCCACCAGGCTGTTCCCGGCCACCGTGGCCGTGTCAAAGCAGATGCTGCCGGTGTACGACAAGCCGATGGTCTACTATCCCATCTCCACCCTCATGCTCGCCGGCATCAGGGAAATACTCCTCATATCCACCCCGCGCGACATCCCCGCGTTCAAAGAGCTCCTCGGTGACGGCTCCAGCTTCGGGCTGTCCATAACCTACGCCGTGCAGGACAAGCCCCGCGGGCTGGCGGATGCCTTCATCGTGGGCGAGCAGTTCATAGGCAAGGACAAGGTGGCCCTCGTCCTCGGAGACAACGTCTTCTACGGCCAGAGCTTCACCCACGTGCTGGAGCGCGCGGCTGCCCAGGCCAGCGGCGCCACCATCTTCGGCTACTACGTCAAGGACCCAACCTCCTACGGCGTCGTCGAGTTCGACGCAGGCGGCAAGGCCCTCTCCATAGAGGAAAAGCCCAAGGTACCCAAGAGCAACTACGCGGTGCCCGGCCTCTACTTCTACGACAACGACGTCATCAGCATCGCAAAGAACGTCAAACCCTCCGCCCGCGGCGAAATCGAGATAACGAGCGTCAACAACGAGTACCTGTCCCGCGGCACCCTCCAGGTGGAAGTCCTCGGCCGCGGTTTCGCGTGGCTCGACACAGGCAACCCGAGCGACCTTTTGTCCGCCAGCTCCTACATAGAGGCCATCCAGAACCGCCAGGGCCTCTACGTCGCCTGCCTCGAGGAAATCGGCTACCACCAGGGCTGGCTCTCCCGCGCAGCCCTCCTTGCCGCCGCCGACCGCATGAAGAAGACCGAATACGGCGAGTACCTGGCCTACCTGGCAAAATAATCCTGCATCGGGGTCTGTCCCCAAGACGCACCAAGACGCGTTGTTCTATGGGCGCATGGCGGCCTGTAGGCCGCCACCGGGCGCTCCGCTACAACTCCTCGCCGCCCGCTACGCCGTGCGGCTCCGGGGTTTCCGCTTCGCTCCCTTGCGCGCCGGAGTTCGAGTGCCTGCCAGGCAGATTCTGTCGCGCTTATCCGGAATGAAAACTATATAAGATTCCGGGACTACCTCTGTTCTGGCTTCCAAAACATTGAACTGGTATTATTGAAACCAATTCTTGAGTACATTTAAGGCTCATACAACCAAGGAGGCCATGGCATATGGAGTACAAGCTGAACTTGCATATTGAAATGGTTGAAAACGGACAGTATGTAGCTACTTCGCCGGATGTTCCTGGCCTTGTCGCTCAAGGCAGAACCGTTCGTGAAACGGTTGAAATAGCAGAAGACGTTGCAAAAAAGATCATGGAATCCTGCTTGCCGAATCACCCGGGCGATAGTGAGGAGATCCTGCATGGACGGTACCGGTTCCTGGACAGATCGCTTGTCTCCCCTGCTTTTCTGGGATGTGGATCAAAAGAACATCGATGCGGAAAAACAGGCGCGCTGGATTATCGAGCGGGTACTGGAACGAGGACAATGGGAAGATTGGCTGTTGCTCAGGGATAACCTGGGCAAGGAAACGATTGCTTCGCTTTCAGACGAACTGCACGTGGATTACAAGGCCCGCAATTTTCTGGAACACTGGCTATGCCGCCCGTAAACTGTCCCCAAAGCGTTAAACCAGAATTATTGCACGTGCTGCAAAGCATGATGGCCGCTCCCGTGTATGCCCGGTTTTCGTTGGCAGGCGGCACATCGTTGGCTTTGCGTTTTGGGCATCGCACCTCGGTGGATATTGATCTGTTTACCCTTGAACCGTTTGACAGCCTGCTCGCTCAGTCTCAAATCGCCGTAGATTTTCCTGGTAGCCAAGTGCTCAATCGTACGACCGGCAGCCTCTGCGTCAATGTGCAGGGTATCAAAATTGATTTTTTGCACCATCCGTTTCCGCACCTCGCTGCCGTGGAACATGATGGTTCAATCCGCATCATGTCTCTTGCTGATGTTTCGGCGATGAAAGTAAACGCGGTTACCAACCGCGGATCAAAAAAAGACTTCATAGACTTGTTTGCCTTGCACGCGAACGGGTTGTCTCTGGAGCGCTCCGTAGACAATTTTTGTACCAAGTATAACGGTAACAAGTTCCTGGCGATCAGGAGCCTTCTGTGGCTGCAGGACGCGGATCAGGAGCCTGACCCTGTGTTCCTGCAACCCTGGACCTGGGCAGCGGTGCGGGAGACCATGATTCAGCTCGCCGATGCTTTGGAATAAGAAGGCCAAGGCTTCAACAAGGTCGCTATGACCGGCTTCAGGAACATAGCGATACACGAGTACCAGGCTATGGACATGAGCATCCTCAAGGCCGTAGCCCGGACGCACTGGGTGTCCCTTGTGACGTTCTGCGAAGAGCTGGGGTTTTCAATAGGAAAAGAACCGAGAATCTGACAGGAAGCTAAAGGATGAGCTCGAGGAGATGAACAGGATGGATCCCATGGAGGAACCCGGAATGACATATACAGCTGCAGTCAAACAAACACTTGAAGGGTGGATTGGCTGGGTAGAAGAAATCCCTGGAGTCAATTGCCAGGAGCCAACCTATGATGCCTTGATGGAAACAATAACGGAAACATTGCGCGAGGCAATCGAGCTGAACAAGGCTGAAGCGCGTGCCGCAGCGGGTACGGGATATCAAGAACTAGCCCTGTCAGTATGAAGCGCATAGCCTTTTTGCGTCATCTGAAAGACCATGATTGTGATTTGTTGCGCGAGGGATCCCGGCATAGCTGGTTTGTGTGCCATGCAACTGGATTGCGGTCTGCTGTGCCCAGGCATACGGACGTGAACGACATCCTGATACTTAAAATCTGCAAAGACCTTGGTATTCCAAAGCCATAGTCTTTGCATGTTTTATCCTGTTCATCTCTTTTCCCATCCTGTACATCCTGTCAGATTTTTGAATACAGACCAGGAAGTACAGGATGAGGTCGAGGAGATGAGCAGGCTGTATAGGCTCCTCTAGAGTCTGAGTAGTAACGTAATTCCGCAAGGAGTCAGTCCATGTTGGTATCATACCTTGGAACCTACGATGATGGAATTATCAAATTTTCCGAAAAGCCGAAAGGTATCAGCCATGCCCGAGTCATCATCACGCTGATCCCTGAAGAAGAAGATGGGGGTCAGGTGGTCATGAAGCTGTCTGAATCAGCTTTTGACGAATGGGACAACGACTCGGATTCCATCTATGACGACTTATAAGCCGTGGGACGTGATCCTTGTGCCCTTTCCTTTCACGGATCTCAGCTTGAATAAGCGACGCCCTGCGGTCGTGGTTTCCTGCGAAACGTACAATGAATCTGGTGATTTGGTCATAGGATTTTTGACAAGCAACCTTCATGGTTCATTGAGATTGGGTGACTACAAACTAGAAAACCATCATGAAGCTGGCCTTCCGCTTCCAACCCGGTTCAGGGCAAAATTCGCGACAATTTCCGAAAAAATCGTCACGAAAAAACTCGGTTCTTTGACAACAGCGGATCGGGTTGCCATTTCAGAGAACATCCATGTTGTTTTGGCTCTTGCTTGATTTTTGAATACAGACCAAGAAGTACAGGATGAGGTCGAGGAGATGTACAAGATGAAGACGGGAATTACGCTTTAAAATTTGCTTATCCTGTTCATCTCTTTTCTTATCCTGTATATCCTGTCCGACTTTTAAATACGACTTGAACAGAGGACCGGTTTCAACGTTGTCCAGACATGCAAAGCAACGTGGTAACGATACCGGTTCCAACGTGGTATTGATATCAGTTCCAACGTGGTATTGATACCGGTTCCAATAAGGATGTGGAGTCGGAACAAGGTTGTTCTGGATTCTGATGCAGGCTTGTGTTGAAGGGGGCACCCGACCGTTGCGGGGTAAGGTGCCTGGTAGTTTTTTTAGATCTTACGCTACGGAGACAGGGTCGGAGAGTACGGCTTCCTTGAGGTCCTTCTCGTTTGGCGACGTGCGGACTATCAGGGAGTACTGGGCCGTGTAGAGGCACGGGCCGGTCTTGTCCAGCTTGAACTCGCGCTGGATGGGCGTCTCCTGCACGATCCTGGTTTCTTCAGCCTTGTTGACCCTGAAATGGAGGGTAACCTTGTGGCCCGTTTCCTTGTTGGACCGGACATAGGGGGCTCCACGTATAGAAGGGCCGTTGCCTGTGTCAGACGAGCCGTCCGTTGGACGATCCCTGCCGCGCGCTTCCTGGCCAGTAGGACAAGCGATCGCGCGTCTCCCCGACAGGGATTGTAGGCAAAGCAAAACGGCACAGCCTGAAAACATTGATTTTGTAATACAATTGATCTATATTTGTATTATAAAGTATTGTTTTGTAAGAGGGGGTGAGTATGTCCACGGCTCTTATTCAGGTTCGTATAGATGAGCAACTCAAGGACGATGTGGTGGCTCTGTATGAAGGCATGGGAATAGATATTTCAACGGCTATACGAATATTTTTTAAAAAATCGCTGGCAGACGGTGGTATTCCGTTCAGTATGAAGACGTCTGGAATTTCCTATACCAGTTCAGCAGGCATTGAGGCTCTCGGACGTCTGCAACGACAATCTCTGGATAGCGGGATAGGCGATATGTCGCTTGATGATATCAATGTGGAAATTAAAGCCGCTCGAGCGGACCGGAAACATTGATACTTTTTCATGCGGAACTGGATACCATACAGAGCAAGAGTAAGTTCGTCTAAAGGAGCCTGTATGCTTAGTATCCATGATATAACCCTTGATAAGGATGCGATATTTCAACTATGCAAACGATATAAGGTTCGGGAGTTTTCCATCTTCGGGTCTTTTCTGAGAGATGATTTTAAACAATCAAGCGATATCGATGTGCTGGTTTCGTTTTTTGAAGATGCACCAGTCTCGCTCTTTGACATGATCGACTTTGAAAACGAACTATCTGCTCTGTTTGGTCGTAAGGTAGACTTGGTAGAAGCTGAATCTCTGAGCAATCCCATCCGACGGAAAGCCATCCTTGATTCTCGCGAGATCATGTATGTCGCTTGATGACAGAAGCAAATCTTGTTTCCTTGATATTATCAACTGTATACGTGATATACAGACCTTCACGGATGATATTTCATATTACGTATTTGAGACAGAGAAAATGAGGAAGCTTGCAGTAGAACGGCAACTAGAAGTTATTGGGCAGGCAGCCAACGGTATTCCAAAGGATGTTCAGGACTTGTTTCCTCAATTGCCATGGGCGCGAATGATCGGTCTACGGAATAAGCTGGCACATGACTATGGTGAGATTCTTGTCAAGCGCATATGGGAAATTTCACGTAATGCAATCCCGGAACTCAAGCAAGAACTGGAACAGATCCCTGATTTACACGATTTATTCCAGTAAGGATAGCATAGTGAATAGTGCGTCTGTAAAATAAAGCCAGGCTATAAACGATCCCGTTTGATTTTTCTATACAGACCAGGAAGTACAGGATGTTACAGGATGAGGTCTAGGAGATGTACATGATGAAGACGGGAATTACGCTTTAAAATTTCCTTATCCTGTTCATCTCTTTTCTTATCTTGTTAATCCTGTTTGATTTCCTCCATACAGACCAGGAAGTACAGGATGTTACAGGATGAGGTCGAGGAGATGTACATGATGAAGAAGGGAATTTAACTTAAATTTTCTTATCCTGTTCATCTCTTCTCCCATCCTGTACATCCTGTCAGATTTTTGAACAAGGCTTGCATATGATGTCAGTTTCATCAATGAAAGGGGGCACCCGACCGTTGCGGGGTAAGGTGCCCGGTGGTTTTTTTAGATCTTACGCTACGGAGACGGGGTCGGAGAGTACTGATTCCTTGATGTCCTTCTCGTTTGGCGAGGTGCGGACTATCAGGGAGTACTGGGCCGTGTAGAGGCACGGGCCGGTCTTGTCCATCTTGAATTCGCGCTGGATGGGTGTCTCCTGCACGATCCGGGTTTCTTCTGCCTTGTTTACCCTGAAATGGAGGGTTACCTTGTGGCCGTTTCTTTGTTGGACGGGTCAAAGGATTCTCCGGCATTGTCGAAGGTGCCTGAAGCGCATAGGTAGAGGGAGCCGAAGGGCAACTTGACGACGGAGCCGCGGGACAGTTCACGGGACATTGCCTTGAAGAAGGCGTTGAGGGCCGCGATGCAGTCGGCCTCCGAGAGGCCCGTACCGGCCTCGGTCATTTCCTTGACCAGAGCCTCCATGTTCCTGGTTTCATCATGGATGGTGTGCACGATGAAATACTTTTTCACCGTGGGTAGGTAGTTCGGGGTTGCACAGATTTTAAACATGCGCACCTTCTGCTGCGGATTTCCTATAAAGACGGTGCGTCAATTACTCGCGCCGCAAGGGATCTCCGCGTTCCTGCATAGTGATGACGCCGGCATACGCCGTCGTTGTGCCCCGCATGAAGGGCTTGAAGTACATCACTTGCCAGCGAGCGTTGCTTCCATAACATCGGCACTTTTTGCGGAACTTGAGCACTATATTTTATTATTTTACAGATATTTATCTCGACAGATACTTCGTGCGGCGATGCGGTCGCCCGCCGGTTCACGACTATCGGATAAAAAAAGGAATACTTTACGTAGACAGTTGTCTACAAGAGGGTTTTGGCGGGTTGTCTTCCATATATATGAGATAAAGTAATATTTATATCTTGAATTTGAACCAGGGGCGGCTGGATTAAGCTGAAGAGATGAACTGGAGAGAGAGAAAGAGCGTAAAGCTTTATATGCTCTATATCCTGTTTAACCGATAAACGCTACAGGGGTTTCCAGAATGCCAATGTTAAAAGTAAGGAATTTTGGACCAATCGCTGCTGGCTTTAAGCAGTCAGATGACGGTTTTTTTGAAATTCCAAAGATGACACTACTGTGCGGTTCGCAGGGCTCCGGTAAGAGTTCCATAGCCAAGCTCGTGTCAGTATTCTCATGGCTTGAAAAAGCTCTGATGAGGGGAGATTTTTCTGCACGCGAACTGGTGCTCTATAATCGTTTTGTAAAGAAGTACTGCGCATATCAAAACATTCAAAATTATTTTACGCCAACGACGGATCTTGGTTATAGAGGCGATGCATATGAATTTTCATATCACGACAAGCGTCTGGAACTCAAGAAAATAGAAGAAGGCAACTACAAGCGCCCGAAGATCATGTACATTCCAGCTGAAAGGAATTTCATGAGCGCTGTCTCCGAGCCGGAAAAGCTCAGGAACCTGCCCAGTACGTTGTATACGTTGCTCGCTGAATATGAAATGGCAAAGCAGCACCTGACACAGAAGGAGACGAAACTGCCCTTGGGAGGAGTTTCCTTTTCCTACGACAAACAGAACAAGATTTCATGGGTTTTGACGGGTACGTACAAGATCCGGTTGCAGGAAGCTTCCAGTGGATACCAATCGGTCCTGCCACTTTTTCTTGTTTCACAGTACTTGTCGGATGCCATCGGCCAACCGAACAATCCTTCGCGCAGCAATGTCAGTCTGGAGGAGTCCCGCAAGTTGGCTACAGAATTGGAACGGCTTCTGAAGGACCAGAAGCTGGCTCCTGAAATCCGCGAGGCAGTTCTCTCTAAATTCATCGCGGCATCTGTAAACAGTCGATTTGTCAACATAGTTGAAGAGCCTGAGCAGAACCTGTATCCAGCAAGCCAGCGTGATGTTTTTTTTGACCTTCTGGGCTGTATGAACAAGAATGAGCATAATTCGTTGCTTGTTACGACGCATAGTCCATATATGATCAGCTGGCTGACGCTTGCGATTAAATCGAGTGAGCTGGCAGCCGCAGGTGTTGTTTCAGCGGATATTGAGCACGTGGTACCCCGCGGCTCCTGGGTAGCGGCGAGCGATGTTGCTGTATACCAGCTTTCTGCGGACGGTATCGTCGAGCGTCTGGAGTCGTATCAGGGGCTTCCTTCAGATGACAATGCACTGAATGCTGAGATCGCAGCAGGCAATGAACTTTTTGGGAAACTGTTAGACCTGCAGGATGCGCGGTGACGGACTTTTATGAGGCAGGGTACCGTCTGGAGCAACCTCGATCGGATGCAACCTTTGGTATCGTGGACGGTGAAGGAGAAGACCCAGCTTTTACTACTCTGAAGAACGATGTTGCCTGGACAGCCGTAGTTAAAAATTCAGGGCAAAAAAATATACAGTTTGTGGCTGTTGACAAGAATATTCCACTCTATACGCCAACTGCGACGGAAGCTCAGCGTTGCGATGGAATGCTGTTTTACCCGGATCAACTGGATGCTATACTCATGTTTATAGAACTCAAGACCGGCAAGACTCGTACCAGGAAACAGTGGATAGCCGATGCCATCGAGCAGTTGGTCAGTACTATTGATTGTTTCAAGGCAACTACGAACTGCAGAGCAATTTCTGAACGCAGGGCTTATGTCTGTAACGGAGTTCATCCTGTATTAAGGGAGTTTTCAATGGAACGCGCCCAGCGGTTTTACGACAGGACAGAATTCAAACTGATTGTAAATCATGAGGTTGCTATCGCTCAAAGCTGACTCGTGGTAATAAATATAGGGGGCACCCGACCGTTGCGGGGTAAGGTGCCCGGTAGTTTTTTTTAGATCTTACGCTACGGAGACAGGGTCGGAGAGTACGGATTCCTTGATGTCCTTTTCGTTGGGCGAGGTGCGGACTATCAGGGAATACTGGCCGGCGGCCAGGTCCGGGGGAACCTGGGCGATGACGGTGCCCGGGGTAACGGAGGCGTACTGGACGGCGCGGTGTTCGGAGCCGTTCTTGAACCAGACGCCGGTGTCGGGCAGGGCCTTGTCGAACTTGAGGTTGCGTCCATGGATGCGGATGAAGTCTCCCGGTGACGCGACCAGTTCCTCGTCGGTGCGGACAGACTGGGCCGTGTAGAGGCACGGGGCTGTCTTGTCGATCTTGAATTCGCGCTGGATGGGTGTCTCCTGCACGATCCGGGCTTCTTCAGCCTTGTTTACCCTGAAATGGAGGGTTACCTTGTGGCCCGTTTCCTTGTTGGACGGGTCAAAGGGTTCTCCGGCATTGTCCAAGGTACCAGAAGCGCAGAGGTAGAGGGACCCGATGGGCAACTTGACGACGGAGCCGCGGGACAGTTCACGGGACATC
>CAXZAJ010000061.1:0-14851 GCA_964293355.1 uncultured bacterium | reverse complement strand
GCTTGTTTGTTCATCAATAGAGGTATCGATTTCGTTCCACTTGTTCTCAAGACCAAGCACAATCTTGAGTTCTCTTACAAGAGACACTGAGAATGACGGTACAAGTGAAGGCAATAATGGTAAGACTGCCGGGGCTGTGAGCATAAGAAGTTTGTCGTGTTCACTGATTCGAATATCCAGCACCAGTTCAGCAAACATCGTTATAAGGTCCTGTTCAAACCTCTTGTCTACTGTCAACCCCCGTATCCAATCAACCAGAGCAGGAATACAATCAAATAAAACAGAATTGGAAACGAAGGATAAATCAGGGGCGACAATAGGCATACGCTTACCAGCAGACAGAATAATCCAGGCATGAATACCAAGCGCAGAGCGTTTCATTGAACCCAAAGGAGCGTAGAATCTTGCAAGGCATGGCAGATCTACTGTATTGCCTGTGTATGCGTCAATGAACTGGTAGCTCATTGACTTCCTAATTACACGGGCGTAATGGAGTGGCATGAGGACTCCTTGAAAAAGATCATATTTGCACTGGCTGATGATCAGTTCGCAACTTGCTACTAACCAAATTGCGACATAAACATATCATCAAAATATTCAAGAGCAAGCTTTCTATCTAATCGATCTGAAGAAAACCTCTGATCATAATCCATGAGACAAAGCGGGCAACTTGTCTCGCAATCTGAAGGGCATGTAAGAATATATTTTGCTTGATTGAAGACCTCCTTAAAATATCTTTGAAGATTGGTTGAGTAGCCGGCTGCATGATGATCGAATATGAATATGGATTGACAAAGCTTACCATCCGGCCCAACAGATTCCCGGATATCATTACCCAGTTCACTAGTTTGTATACCAAGTATTGAAGCCAATGAATTTCTCAATGCAACCGCTAATGTATATGCGGTTTTTGAATCATTCAACCAATTACCTATAGTATCCTTTAACTGGATTTCTACGATATCTGTGTAAGTTTCATGACCGAGCAACAGACCACTCTTGATGGCCCAAGTGTTGGAACCACCTTCGCATATTGCCTCGTGCTTTTTGCCACGAAGTTTTCGATGATCTCTTTCCTTTGAAAACTGAACCGGTAGTTTTCCTTCTGCAGTCATTTGATGTACTCGACCGCATTTCAAGCACAAGGCATATCCGAAACCCATTGGGCCAGATGAGAAATGAAAAATTCGTCCATTTGAAGATGTCCTACATCGCCCAGTATGTCCTGTACCTATGGGCTCCCAGACTCCAGGAGTGCTTATCCACGGCGGTTCATATGGAATATATTGCTTGGTTTCATATGAATTTAATGGTTCTGAGTAGAAATCAACGGAGAACCCAGAGGGATCAAGGTAGTTTACAATATCCCCCTTCTTTATCTCTTCGCTGCACTCTGAGCATTTCAAAACGTTATTTCGCACCTGAGAAGTTCCGTTAGCACCGCACTTTCTGCATCTCCATGCAAAACGTAGTGATTGCACTTCTCGAACATCGTCTTGATTTGCCGGAATATGCCAGTTTAACGATATTCCGGCTGAAACATAGGTAAGCCCGTTAATTACAATGTTTGCTCCCGGAGCATATTCCCGCAGTGCGGTGACGGTATCCCTACTAGGCAGCTCTCTACGAACAAAAGCATTATCAAGTCGTGAATTTCCTTGCACGTTCTGGGCAGGGAGCCTTCGCATATCAGCGATAGTCATGTTGTTGAAGCTCACAATATCTGAAGGGAATCCATGCGATGGAAGAAATCCCCGGGTCGTAAGTTCCCGCAGAAGGTACTCATCCTTTATTCTAGATTTTTGATATACGATAGCATTTTTTGCCACCAACTCTGCACCAGATGTATTAATTTCCGCCTCTTGTTCGATGATGGCATCCCACTCGCGAAACCATGCCAATGAAATTTCTATCATTTGGGAAGCTGCAATCTTAATTATATTTTCCACAGGAAGTACGGCGAGAACACTGTTGCGCACTATTGAAGTCAATCCTGCAACGAGGGCATTCTCCGAAGTACGGCTTTGGTCGTCACACCATTCAAAAAATCCATTAGAAATTGAGTTGCCTTTTTCAAGAAAGAACCATCCACAGTTTAGGTAAGGAATATCTTCATCAGAAAGAGACAGAAGGAACCTCGATAGAAGATATGCATTGATATGTCTCTGCACAATAATTTTACTATCCAGCGATACGATTGGCGGTGGCAAGGGAGTTTCGAATGCCCATTTTGCGTTGCCAAATACATTTAGGTCATGTGGATTAGATCTACAGAGCGTTATGGCAAAAGACTGCGATTCGTTTCTTCGTCCAGCACGGCCTGCTCGCTGTAGATAGTTAGCTGGATGTGGCGGAACATTATTCATGGCTACTACTTGAACACCACCAATATCGATGCCCATCTCCATTGTTGTAGAGCAGGAAAGAAGATTTATATCTCCATCTCGAAATTCATCCTCATACCGCTGCAATAAGCTTGACGGTTGCTGTGCGGAGTGCTCAGCAGTCTTGATATATGGAATAAATTCAATGACCTTATCATTTAGATCTGACCATAGCCCCCGTAAGCGTAGTTCCGACAGTGTATCATTGTGTCGTAGCCACTGCCTTGCCTTTTGTAAACGTTCGTCTTCATCAGTTGAATTACCGAAGGGATATGGATATACAGGAAGATGAATACGTTCACATCGATATTCTTCTGATGAGAGGCCAAGATCTGTACTTGGAACGTATGGGGTAATTTCATTGAAAGTTGTGTCAAGGAACTTATGGGTAACAGGACAAATCCATGCATCTTCAATTATGGAAAATGACAACTTGTCAAGCTGGAGTGAGTACCCATTAGACTGGAGAGTTAGCATCGGACGTATTACTTCCCAAGCCTCCAATAAAATACAATCAACACGATCAGCACCTAATGCTGTTTTTATATCTTCTCGAAGTGAATGAGCCAGAATACGAACCAAGGTACTTTGGCCTCTGCTGCCCTTAACTGTTGGCCATCTTCTCTGGTTTTTCGAGAGAGGACCCGAATTAGCATCGACCAGCCACGATCTAGAAGCCGGGAGTCCTAACCAAAACCTCCAAGGATCTGGATATTCCAAGGCGCCTGCTCCACGGACAGAAAAATCTATGGCTAATTTTAAGAATCGCTTCCAGTCATCTAGCGTGAATCCATACTCTCGAAGCGATCCAGGTATTTGTTGAACCGATTGTAGAGCTGGATAAGTTACCGAAACCATACCCATGGTTTCAAGGTTGTTTTGCTTCTTAGGCCGACGCCCGAGCTCCCTCAGAATCATCAGCCCGGCGAGTGCATTTGAACCGCTCGAGCCACCGAAAAGTTCACGTGAGAAAAACTGGTATTGATCTAGAACTCTTCTGAAATCTGGAGCCTGCTGGGTAATGGATAATCGTAATGCTTCGAAAGAAATAGTTGGCACAATTTCGAGTTTTCGCCTTTTTTCAATAAGCATAGCCCGAATCTCATTAGGAATTTTATCATCTGGCATATTTTTAAACATTGATTCAAGACCGTCTATTTCCCCTCGTAGCTTTGAATTAGCATCAAAAGCGTTGGATAGATGGTGCTGAATCACAAGGTGATATATGAATCCTCTTATTTTTTGCCTTTCAGCTGTTTGTTGCATAATTGCTGCAAGTCTAGCAGTTCCCTGTCTACTATCGGTGAATGATAATACTCGTCTTCCACGGTATGGTTTATCCTTAGGATTATCAGCGTCAGATGCAAATTCAAGTAAAACAGGCAACATTTGTGCCTGTGTAAAAGAAACGCCAATCATCGCTCGTCGTAATTTATCGTTCTTCAGAGAGGCTTTCCCTAGGCAGTGTGGACATACGGCATCACAATCACCTTGATCATAGACGATAATAACTACACAACTGTCCCCGGGTTGTAAGTTTTCTGATGAATATTTACTACTGCTCATGGGCCCAGTATTGTGGTACATCCGATTAGCAATTAGAATTGTGCTCTGCGTACTTTGAGTGGAAGAGTCTAAATTTTCTTCAAGGTCCTCTTCGATTTCTATCTCAAATTCTTTATCCAGAAAAGGGCCAGAAGATTGCTTGAGCTTACCCATGGATTCTGAAGCCTTGAGGAATGGGGTACCGCAATCATCACAGCTAACGAGTTCAAAAACCGGAGCACCACACAAACAATGGTTCCTCGGCATATTGTACACAGCGCCAAAAGGCCAATCCTCATGAGCGAGATTGCCATCTTTCTTGCATGTACAGCTTGGATCGCAACAAGCCCAGAGCCCCATTACTGTCTGGTGGAACAGATGACCACGTAGCGGCAAAAATGAAACACCCTGATCACTTAAAGTTCCAGAGAGGAGATCAAACCAGTTTAAAACAATATTTTGATTTTCAGTTGTTACTTCGTTGCCGGGTTGTAAAACTTCGGCAACTTCATTTACGGTTACTACTGTTTTCTCAGAATTTTCAGTGAATAATTTACGAATAGACCTAGCTGTTGTATTCCCACAGAGAAGATTATAGCGGCGAGTGGATTCTTCGTCATTACACTCTACGGCAACCAGTTCTTCAAAATTCAAGTTATTCCTCTCAACTGAAGGCAACGAATTAAGGTCAGGGATTTTTCGTTGACCAGTTATCAGTTTAACTTCTTCAACTGTTATGCCGGCAATGTCAGACAAAAACAACCTCAGTCTTTGGTCATTTGTGTTTCCCATGGTAGCTGAAGTTGCTATGAAACGGACTTCTTTAGGATCGACATCAAATGTATTTAACACTCGTCGTAGCAGTAAAGATACTTCAGCTGCCTGGGAACCGATATAGGAATGCGCCTCATCCAAGACTATATATTTAAGTTTACCCTTTGACGCTTCAATGATGGGTGCATCTTTACTGCGCACTAACATATATTCGAGCATAGTTGCATTTGTGACGAGGATAGGTGGCGGATTTCTTCTCAACGTCGAGCGGTCAAGTACTTCGCTCTTGCTCCTTTGTGATGGTATTAATTTGACTTTCTCTGGAGTAATTCCATTATAGAGACAAAATCTGACATTGGTTCCAAATCGGCTAGTCCATGCGGCTAGCCGTTCACGCTGGCTATTTATAAGGGCATTTAAAGGATAAAGGAAAAGTGCTCTTACACCTGATAGCGAGTCACCAGACTCAGCCTGTTCACGCACGAGATGATCAAGAATAGGAATCATGAAACATTCGGTTTTACCTGAACCGGTACCGCTCGAAACTATGAGTGATTTGTTTCTTTCTTTAATCAAGGTTTCCCACGATTCGATCTGGTGGGTATAAGGTTTATTTGTTTTTGAAAATCTATACTTTTTAAAATCGGTCTCTGGTTCATCAAGTGCTTTGATTAAAGCTGGATGTAAAAGATTGCCTGACAGTTGAGCCATTGTCATATCACTATAGGTCCAGCCAAAAACAGCCTCAAATGCTGGATTTCCAAGAAAACTGAAACCATCACCATAAGGAGCCTTGAACTTTTCGTAAAGGTATCTGTTTAATGACTCGTTTTTAAATCCGAGCAAACCAAGAGCGCTTGTAGCGGACTGATTGGAAACATCTCGCATCAAGCGGGAGAAATAAGACAAAGACATTAGTTAACCTCGCGTAAAGTCTGAATATAGTCAAAATGGTAAGCCGATACCGAACCGAATATCGTATTGATAAAAGCCTCATTAAACCATACCGGATCAAACCGTATTATTTGCTTCAGAGAATCGATGAAATATGAATCAATATCAATATCTATTATTTTCATGACATGCAATGCCATCATGATTGGCGTATTGATAACTTCTAACTGAAAATACTCGGCATCCTTGAATAAATAACTGATAGAGATACTGTTATCTATTGAAGCTATTTTATTTTTCATTAAATTAACTGGCCATTTATCATTGACAGTTCGTCTTCTTAAAAGATCCTGGTACTTCGAATCTGCACCAGTAAAAAGTATACCTTTGAAGTGTTCCTTGTATTGGGGTGATTCAGAACGAATAAAACTCACTCTGTCATCGGAAGCTTGCAGTACTATCTTATAAGCAATATCCAACAATGGTTTCAAGTCAGGATATTCAAGAGAAATATCTTCTATCCTCATAGTCACATGTGATTTAAACACCACGTCTTCTGGGTCCAATACGATAGTGTTAATATTTTTTCTTACTGAGAGCAGCGCTTTAACCCAGGAAAATAGATCAATGCGCTGCCATATTACACCCATTTCGTCGCAGAATTTATTGAACATTTCTTTTGGTAAACCGTTAAAACCAAGAGCGAAAGTAGCAAGAAATATTGGAGAACGCATAAGATATTTCCAAAGGAAAACTGATGAAAAAGAAAGATAACCAGTCTGGTTAAGGAGCCATTCGCACAGCTGCCAATCGACATCAGTAAAACATTCATTGTGGCAATCAACCATCCTGTTAAAATCAAGCTCCCTCATTTTATCATCGTACCAAGATAGTGCTTTAGCGAGATTTCCTTTAACCGATACAATATCCTTAATTGTTGAAGCTTCTATATTCCAGACTATTGGGCAAAAAAAGTCTTTCGAGTCTTGGGCTGGGTATATCAGCCATAATCCTGAATCAAGTTTAGAGGCAGGAAAGCACCAATATCCAGTATGGACTCCCTCGGATCTAATTGACAATAGTTCAATAGGTTCTGATCCTCTAGAGTTCATACGTAGGGCTAGAACTACTACTTTTGAAAGTTCAACCTCTGAAGAGACACCAAATTCTACATTTGGCAAACCAATTTTCTCCAGGCTATATAATGTTTCGAACTGGTGTTCATATTGTAAAACATCAATAAAAAACGTCTCAGTGTTGCCTAGATCAATAGTAAATCTAACCCGTGAGTCAGCCACATAAGAATCAGATTGAATTCTTTTAATCTCTGAAAGATAACTAGCAGGACGAATTTGCAATCGAGTTTGATTTTCACTGAACATGAGTGGAAATCTAAAATTTGTTCCATTCTTATTCTCTGAACCGATCTCCTGAATAGTAATACTGCCAGCAGTCTTACCAAATGAGTATGCATTAATTCTGATTCCAAGAAGACCGTCAAGCGTACAAATCAAGCCACTTCTTACCAACTTGCTTTTGGAGTCGAACGTCATTATGCCGTACGCCGGAAATGGTACTTGCAAACGAACAGGGGAAAGGTTCCCAGGCCAATATAGTGCAAGCAATATTTTTTCTGGCGGAATATCATTAAGGCATCTTAACTTTACCTCAATTGAGTAACTTCTTTCAAAACATTCGACTGATATACCTTCGGTCTGATTTTTTATAGATTTTAAATATGAATTTTGTATGAGCAGAGATCCAACTCCTGGTTCTCGTGATGGAAGTAACTTGTACGAGAAATCTTTCGGCAGAACTCCAAAACGACCATTCCATAGAATAGAACCATCTTTAATATTACGTGCTTGTATAGGGCCATTAATTGTCAAAGGAAACTTGTTCCATGGCCCAGCTGTTCTGCGCCAATCTGTAAAGGAATGCTTCTCTGTTTTTCCATCATCATCTCGAGACCACAACTCCGGTAAACCTAAAAATAGATTTGACGGGGAATAGAATCCATCTGGTGCCGAAAGCCCTCTGTAATAATAGTTAATATCAGATTCTTTTTTCCCTATTGCTATCTTATAACTACTCCCTCCCTGATCACTTATGACTATGGAGCCTTGAACTTTGAACATCAATCTAGCTTGTTGTTTTAGTTTTCCGAACTCAAAGGGCTGAAAAAATAAGTTTTCATTTGAAATGGTTAAACCAGTAGGCATGCAAACGATGGCTTCACCTGATGACGTAGATCCACTCCCTTGAAAAAGAAATGGACGATCATTAATAAAATCATCGTCGCTTGAATATTCAAAAAGCCAAGGGCTATCATTCTCTAGTTGCTCTCCATCAATAAGAGTACCAGAAAAAGATCGACCATCTCTTGTATCAAGACGTATTGAATGCAAAGCTGCTGCGTTATCATTATTACAACCACGATCCTCTGTTTCGCACTTGAAGCGATCCTGGCCAGCAAGTTTTCTAAGACCAATAATGGCCTGCTCACCTCCTCGAGTGATTACCAAAGACAACCCTTGTTCTTTTGTCAGATTAGGGTAATTAAATACAGTAGCTAGAGATGAGGCTTCTAAATACTTTTCAAACTCTACGTACGAAAAAAGACGAAAATCATTATCTTCGTACTTTTCTATTCTTCGCAATAAACGAAAACAATCAGTTGTACTCTTTTTACTAGCTAGTTTTGCGTTTACAAGATATCCAAGAACATTGGAAAGCAATTCTTTAGCTTGATCATCATCAGCTGTGATAGGCAATCGAGAGCGCCAACCAGGCGTCCTCTCATCCAAATCATCAATTGTCGTTTCGTAGTTGTCAAGCTTTGCTTCTCTCTTCAAGCTATATAGCGAAAGACAGAGTTCCGCTATTAAAGTATATATTTCATCTCTTTGGTAAGCCTGTGGGAGGTACGTAGAGTTAAAAGATATTTGCTCAATAAGTGATTGAATGCTTTCGTTCTCATCATTTGTTTTTATGATACGAATTATTAATTTTGCAAGGCTTCCATGGGAATTGCCAACAAGTGCTAAAGGAAGCCCTCCATTATAAGCAACATTTCCCAAGTAATGGAATCCAACAATACTCGATAATGTCAACCTCCAAGATATTAAACCCCGTTCTATGCAATCACTTCTTCGAGCTTGGCTCCATCCATCTGGCGGTGCTCCTAAATCATTAAGTATAGGTGTCCAGGACCAATGAGAACCGTTGAATTTCCTCTTCCACCATTCACTACAATAGATAACAAAAGCTGGAGGAAAACATTGATCATCTTTTGCGATTTCTGCCAAACTTCTATATCGAAGATGATCTTTCAAATAATTACATAATGTTGTTTCTAAATCTCTGAATTCAATATCGTTCATCCGATATGTAAAGAGAGGCTTGCCTGTCGGACTTGTAAGTACGCGTGCTATTAAAAAACTATTCTTCCATGCCATCAACTGCATATAATATCCTTATTTAGAATTAAGTTTAATTGCCTAATCCATATTATCACTTTAATCTCAATAATATTCTATAACTATCTGTCAGTAAATTCGATACCAGGATCATAATACGTTTCCCAGTCTTCAGGATCAAAATCATCGAAAGAATCTGACCAATCACCATATATTTTATAATCCTGGTCATTCTCGATAAAAGTCAATGTATTTTCACCCTCATCAAGGTACGTAATATAATAAAATGATTCATCTTCTTTAGTCCATTTTTCAGAACCAAGGGAACCATCAAAGAATCTACTTGCTGCTAGTCTACCAAACGCATGCATCTCTAGCCGCATATCAGTATATTTACTGGGAATCAATACATTGGGAATATCGTCAATCGAACTCTGCAGAATACTTATTCCATTATTTTCTTCGTTATCATCATCAAATATTTCCGCGCTAATAGTTATTTCAGGACTTTCATTACGTAAACTTTCTTCATAGATAGCATTAGTTGACCGTGAGAAATAATCTAATACTTGCATGGTATTCACAGGAATTTCCAGAGATTTTTTTGCTCGAGTTATTGCTACATATAATATATTGACTTCATCAGCGTTAATACCGGAAGGCTCAAAATCATCATTTGCCTTTCTTAAAGGCAGCTTAAAATCATCTAGAAGAATCACATGATCATATTCATTACCCTTTGACTTATGGCAAGTAGTGACAATAATATTTGAATCAAAATGTTGTGCATTAATACTAGTTCTAATCTTATTGATGATCGAAGGAATATCATTTTTATACTCTTCAACAAACGAACAATATCGCTCAATAACAATATCACCTGTTTCTTCTCCAAACACCTTTAGATCTTGAAATCCAACAAACTCCAGCACTTCTTCTGAAGTGATCAACTCTCTTTTTTCTGACCATAAGTAATAGATATCAAGAATTTTATTAAACTCAACAGTATCTACGCCTCCTTGAATACGGTACTTCGTATCTCCAAGGCTAATTAGCTTTTTAAATAATCCAGCATTCGTTCGTGCAATATAGCATGTAGAATCTTTAGAATTCAAACCAGCATTCAATGCCAGTCCTTTTATTACTCTTTTTTCATTTTTAAAAGCTGATAAAACAAAATTAGCCTTTTCAGCAATTTCCTGGCCAAATCGAAATGAACCAGTAAGAGAATATTCGCAGTCTGCATTAAAAGAAGCCATGGCATTAACGGCTTTCCTAAAAGCGTATATCTGTTGATGTGGATCACCAACAAGAATAAGGCGACTTCCTGATTTTTTAAGCAGTTCAACTGTAACAGGATCAGAATCCTGAGCTTCGTCAAGCATAACTGCATCATAGTTCGAAATCGATAATCCTACCAACAACTGTCTCTTCAAATATATATCATACGTAAATTCACCAGACACTTCTGAAAGGCAGGTCTCTAAAAGATGCTGTGCTGAGGAGACCACTAACTTGATAGCTTCCTGTAAAGCATCAGGACTTTTAGATTTAATTCTCCTATTAAGACGAGCAATAGTCTCTGGAGGTACATGTTCTACACCCAATTTCAGATCTGGAACATGGCAAAATCCACTTACAGTCTCTGAGACAATTCGAGCAACCACCTTGTCTTCGATTCTAGTTACTTTTTTTAAATATTCAAGACTTAGACTACCACGTAAATGTCGTGAAAATCCACCTTTCTTACGATCTATCCATTCTCGCTGTTTCTTATACGTTAATGAATGAATTGTCATACAGTCACAATTTTCAGGAAATTTTCTTTTAGCTTCATCTGCAGCAGATTTATTAAAAACCAGGTAAAGAAATTTCTTGTCGGAATGCCTTCGTGCATATTCACGGAGCGTTGTTGACTTTCCTGTTCCTGCGAAGGCAATTATTTTCATCACCTTGAACTTCTCAAGAGGAGTTTCGATAATACGCTGCTGTTCCTGTGTAATATCCATATGCATCACCTCAACCTCTTCCCCGTATCAATTTCCCACTGCTCCCCAACCCTCTTCTTCCTATCTTCAGGATAAAACCGTACTCCAACCCCGCTCGCTTCTAGGTGCTTGGCTATGGGTTCAAAGTCCCTTCCCTGGTATACCCAGATTCTGCCGCCTTTTTCGCGATAGTTATCAAAGTCAATACCGAGGCGCGCCAAATATTCGAAAAGGCTCGCGAGATTGAGCTGGTCTGGAAGCGATGGTAAGTGTAAACTCGCCAAGTCATCGCTGTAGGTTGTTACCAAACTTCGATCTTCCGCTTCATTCTCAACTAATGCTTCCACATGAACTTCTTCGTTTATGATTAGAATCCCCTTGGCAGCCAACATAGCGCCAATCGACGAGCATTCACTATCTTCGTTATAAGCGAATGTTGCGGGCATCTCGCTTTCTGCTTCATCGCCACTTGAGCTTATCAGCTTCTCACGGACTTTCTCCCACACTCGGCGTGTAGCATCATCAAGAATCCACGGATGACTCCAAAGGATATGCTTGGGATAGTCGTTTTCCTTCATTCCTCTCCGACAAATGATGCATACTACCTCGGTCTTCTTCAGGCCGGAGCTCTTTTTGAAACTTGGGATGGGAAAAGATCGACCGGGAAGATAACTCGAGGACGCAATCAGCAGATGTCGTTTGGCAAGGTGCTGGTACATCACTTTGCAGTCGCTGAACATTGCCTTGCAGAGAGGGCACTGAGCGCTTTTTGTATCACCAAAAGGATGAACATATTCGGAGGATTTTTCGTTCCGTCTGATCTTTTCAAAACTGATGACATGTCCAGATCTATTATTGCTCATTTACCTTCACCCTGTGCTCATAGTTGCAAGCTTTGTTGGCAATGCACTCACGGTACTCGATGAGTGATCGCGCTCCGAAGTTCTGGGTTCCAAAGGGCACATAGGAGTTCGTTGTTGTCCGTAAGGCCCAGTCGGAAAGCGTATCGATCGATGTACTCCCACGGCGTTCCATCGCTTTGAAGATCCAGTTCGCTGCAGCGACTGAACCGCCACACCACGACAATCCTACCTCGGCGATTACAGTTCCTTTGAATAGTTGTTCAATGTCTGTATCTGAGAGAAGCTGGCATAGGCTCATCCACACATCAGGGCCGAGCCGATTCATCGCATCGAAACCGGATAATGCAGTGAGAACAGCTTCGCTATCGCTGGCAGACGCCATGCTCAAGCCCCCGAGTTCAATAAATAGATTGACCGCACGTTGGCGATTGCAGTCGTCCATATTCACCCCAACCTCTTCCCCACATCAACCTCATACTGCTCCCCAGCCCTGTTCTTCCTACCCTCCGGGTAATACCTTACATCCACCCCGCTCTTCTGCAGGTGCTCCGCCAAAGCACCGAACTCGGCCTTGTCACGGTACACCCACACGCCGCCGCCCATGGCACGCTTGTTGTCTACCTGCACGCCGAGCCGTGCCAGGTACTCAAGCAGTCCAGTCAGGGTGAGCAGCGCAGGCACTGAAGGATACTCCCCCGCCGGTATCGCGCTGTCCTGGCCTACCAGGGTAAACTCGTCGCTCTTGTTCCGCTTCATTGCCTTCGCATACTCGTCATATCGCTCCAGAATTACCCGCTTGGTCCGGTACTCCCCGAACTCCTGCTCGTCACGACGCTTCACGATGGGGAAGGTGTCCAGGATGTAGTCAGCATCGTACCGGCTTATGCCGTAGAGGTGGAAGAATGCCGCGTCAAGCTCGCAACGAATGGAGAAGCGACGCTCATTGTTCCAGATAAATGGTTCACCGTTATTTCCAAGGTCTTTCGCAAATGGTTTCATGTCGTAGGAACTATATACCAACTCCAGTACCCTGGTTGAAATCCAGTCTGAAATTTCCTCATCTACACTGGCAATAGACCAAGAGCAGACGTGGGAATACCAGGCTATAGGTATTACCGGCAATTGTTTAACAACGAAAAAATTGAAGTGTCTGCTACAAATCTTCTGTCTCGCTATATAATCAAAAATGAAGCTACTAAAATTTGCACATAAGCATGATAATTCTGAAGCGGTCTTCTGTATAGTGAATATTAGCACCGGCAATGTATTACCGACAGCAATACCTGGGATTATAGTTGAGATGAATGTCCTTTCGTTATTGGGATTCGAAATATCATGAAAACTTAGCCAATACTTTGGAATTTTAGTTCCAAAACTCGCCAAAACATCACTCTCATTAATCCAATATCTTGGAAGTGCAAGCATTTTCGTATCAATTTTTTCTTTTAATGAAAGCGAGCGTTCGTTACCCTTTTCAATCTGAGATTTTGAGACCTCGCTAAAAGTACCGTACCTATGATCAAAAAGCCCTGTCAGTTTCCCTTCAAATACCGGTGAGTATTTATCTTTTCCGATAAACCAGTTTCCATCTAGCGTATAACCATTCGAAAGTAGTTGTTCGTATGACCTAAATAAGCCCGAGTCCGATGTCATATTGAACAATCCTTGTCTAAAGGAAACTCCCCATTCCGAGTTTTTCAAAGAATCTTTTTGATCTTCAGCTGCAAATATTGGTATCTTTTTATATACCGCTATTGCTAGCCCTGCATCACGTCTAGTTCGAAACATCGTGCATGTTTTAGTATTTGGATTTAATCGTACTATATCATCAACAGAAAACACTATTTTTTTTCTTCAATATTTATATCATCAACACTTTGTGCATAAAAAACAAACGATGCATGATGCTTTTCTACTGTATTCGTACTAGACATCGTTAATAGACAGAATTTCTGCTCACGATGTACCGCTGGAAATAGTGCTTTTTTATTTTCAAAGTCGTATAGACTTATCAAACTATTACAATCTAAAATTTTTTGAAAGAAATATTTAGTAGTATCATCTGTAGCGATTCCGGTAGGAACAAGGCAACCAACACGCCCATTGCAATTAAGAAGAGATACCATAAGCTCAGCAAAAACAGCATACAGGTTTATTCTTCCTCGCCCACATAGAGGAAACAGACCGCTATTTGCTAAAAAACTTCCAATCACTTCATGATCTCTCAAGGCCTGAATATATTCGTTATATAGCACAGGATCTTCATCACGCAAAATATTAATCATTGCCTTGCGAATATGTCCTGTTGGAGCATTGGCAATATCGGCTCTTCTTTTACTGAACCATTCCGTTTCTTGCAGTTGTGTCAACTCCCACGGTGGGTTTCCAAGCACCACATCAAATCCGCCGGGCTTGCCGCCCGCGGCCCGGAACACTTCGGGAAAGGCCAGCTCCCAATGGAAGAAGCTGGCCTGCACCGCCAGTTTCTCAGCCGCAGACTGCATTGCCTTTGCTACCCTTGAAGGATCATGCAGCCAGAGGGCAAAGTGTTCCTGCGTGATGGGCTCGCCCTGCCCCGCGCGTTTGTGCTGGAAGAACGCCGCGCACCAGCCGTTGGCCGCGGACAATTCCGCCGTATATTCCGATGATTCCACGAGGCTGCGGTAGCGCGATGCCAAGAGCCGCACGCCGTCTAGCGTCGTCTCGTCGATGGCGTCCAGGTGCGAGAATCCCGTCGCGATCTTGCCATAGTCGGGGAACATCTCATCGTTGCCGAACAGGCCGCCTTTGTAATTCTTCGAATCGCTGTTTCGTTTTTTTGCCGCCCGCACCACAGCCTTATCGTCTCCCGTCAATTCGGCAAACGCGCTGTCGGGTATGCCGTTGGCCATCAGCTCCCTCGTGGTACCCACGGGGCTATTGCCGCACTTCAGGGGATGGTCAAGGAAAGACAGCGGACGGCCCCGTTCCCGCCCTTCCCTCCA
>CAXZAJ010000060.1:0-14852 GCA_964293355.1 uncultured bacterium | reverse complement strand
TCCATGATAGACGAGATAGACAAGATGGGCTCCAGCTATCAGGGCGACCCCTCAAGCGCGCTTCTCGAAGTGCTCGACCCTGAACAGAATTTCTCGTTCCGCGACCACTACCTGGACCTCCCGTTTGACGTGTCCAACGTGTTCTTTATCGTTACCGCCAACACCCTCGACTCGATACCCGCTCCGTTGCGCGACCGCATGGAAATCATCCAGCTGTCCGGGTATGTGGACTCGGAGAAGCTCGAGATAGCCAAGCGCTACCTGATTCCCAAGAGCCTGGACAAATCAGGCCTCAAGAAGGCCCGGGTCAAGTACACCAGGGACGCCCTGACCGCTATCGCCGAAGGTTACGCGCGCGAAGCCGGCGTACGCAACTTCGAAAAGCTGCTTGACCGGATACACCGCAAGATAGCATTGCAGGTCGTCACGGCGATGGACGATGGCGAAGAGCCGAAAAAATTCGAGATAGACAAGCCGTCGCTGGAAAAATACCTGGGCCAGCCCCGCTTCGATGCCGATGAAGTAAAACGCGCCACGCTGCCAGGCATGACCGTAGGCCTCGCGTGGACGAACATGGGCGGCGATACGCTGATCATAGAAGCCGTCGCCAACCCCGGCAAGGAAGGCTTCAAGCTTACCGGCCAGATGGGCGCCGTGATGCAGGAATCGGCGGGCATCGCCTACACTTGGGTACGGCACCATGCAGCGGATGCATACGAGATTCCGGCCAAATACTTCGAGGACCGCCAGATCCACCTGCACATTCCAGAAGGCGCAACGCCCAAGGACGGCCCGAGCGCTGGCGTGACGATGGCCACGGCGCTGATGTCGCTGGTGCTCGGCAAGCAGGTCAAGGACAGGCTTGCCATGACCGGGGAGCTGTCATTGACAGGCCAGGTGTTGCCGATAGGCGGGCTGCGGGAGAAGACCGTGGCAGCCAAGCGCAACAAGATACGGGAAATAATAATCCCCAAGGCCAACGAAAAGGACCTTGAGGAGATTCCAGAGCACGTCAAGAAAGGCATTACCTTCTACCCCGTGGAGCGCATGGAAGAAGTGCTGGCCATAGCGATACCCGAATAACCGTCTACACCTGATAGCAGCCCGGCACCCGCTTCACGCGGTGGCCGGGCTTTTTCATGCAGGCACCCAGACGCCGTTGTGCAGGCGAAGTCCGCAGGGGCCGGACAGCACCGCGCGCAGCCCTTCAGACATCATGGCCGCGGTCGCGGCGACGTCGGCGGGCAGGGCCGGTGCGGCGCCAGCTTGGCTGTCGATGCCAGTTCCGCTGGCGAGTACCGTTTCAGCGAGCAGTTTGGCGGCGATGAAGCGCTCGCCCTTCTCCACCGCAAATCCCAGCGGGGCGTCCAGGAGGCCGACGACTTCCCACGTGGACTGCTCCGCCTGACTGTACCGTCCCGCGTCCTTGTCCTGGTCGGACACGCGCACAGGCAGGTGCCTTGCTATTTCTTCCAGGCGGGACACGAGTTTATGCAGATCAAAGAGTCCGGTGGCGCAGTTGAACAGCACGCGCTCGCCTGAGGCCTCGAGCGCCTTGACCCGGTCAAAGGATATGGCCTGCCCGATATCGGCCACCGTACGTCGTCCGTCAGCGGTCGTGACCAGCACGCCGCCCTTGATGTCCACCGGCGTTCGCCAGGAAAACTCGAAGGCTGCCTCCGCGCCGGACAGCGCCATGACGGCCAGTTCGGCCGGGTCGGGATAGTAGCCGGCATTGTCCACGTTGCCGATGTACGCGTAGCGGTAGCCGTCGGCAAGCAGGTTCCTGTAGACATCGGCAAGCACCCTGAAGCTCTGGCCGTGGCCGCCCGGCAAGGCTATGGCGCTGTCCGGCCTGCCGTAGGCCCGGTCAAAGATGCGCCGGGGCTTGCCCTCGCTGGAATGCGTAAAGGCAGCCAGCAGGGGCTGTTTTGCCGAGCGCGGTCTGGTGGGATCAGTGCCTGAGAGGGCGATCAGCGGTGCTAGCCACGGATGAGTGGCGTATCCGGCATACGCCTCTGCGAGCAAAGCGTCTGTGCCGTCGCTGGTCATCTGGAAGAACGGTAGCGCGGGGCGCTCGGGTTGGCCAAAACGCTCGACATACCGGGCGGCCCGCAGGAGGGCGGCACGCATCTTGAGTATCAGGAAGCTCTCGCCAGGGCTACCGTCAGGATTGACGTAAGCGGGTGTCACGCCCTTGGGCCTGCCCTCGCAGAGCGGTGCCAGCAACTCGAAACCGGCCTGTACCGCTTCAAAGACGCCGGGGCCGATGGAACCGTTCTTCTTGCGGTCGGCGTAGCTGGTGGCTGAACCGCCGTTGAGTACGCCCCAGGCCGTTACCGGATACAGCCGCTCGCCCAGATCTTCCAGGGCGGCCCGGTCCAGGATGGCGTCAGAGCCGACGATGACAGCCCCGGGTGGCAGGCTGAGCCCGAACGCGGCCAACCGCTCGCGAGCCACGAAGACCGGTACCGTGTAGCGCATGGAAGCACTGGCAGGTACTATGGATACGCCATCGACGGGAGGTACCCCGGTGGCTTCTACAGCGGTGATGCCGTCATAGAGCCCAGCATTGAGGTCTGCCAGTATGGTCTGGGTTGAATTCAGGTCCACGCCCTTGGCGGCCATGTCCGCCTTCAACATTTCGCTGATTGCTCCGATGCTCATGGTCAACGGGCCATATGGAGAGCCGCATTGGCCGCGCCGTAGATGGATATGGCGTAATCCTTGACCACGAACACCGGCGTGCGGGCGGCAATCGCCCTGATGTGCTCCCGGTACGCCATACCGAACGTCCGCATGAACCGGTCCCCTTCGGTAAACCTGTTCAGGTTCTTGGCCGCAACCCCGCCAGCGAGATAGATGCCGCCGCTTGGCAGAAAGGTTGCCGCGGCATCGGACGCCACGCGCGCGTACAGCCTGACGAACATGTCCATCACAGCGACGCAGAGCGGATCGCCCGCCTCGGCCGCGCTGGCGATCAGGGCTGGCCGTTCGACCTCCGGTACATCGAGCGCGGCGCGCACCGGATCAGAAAGGCTTTTTCCGCGGGACGAGAGGAACGAGAATATGTTCCCGATGCCAAGCCCGGAAACGCCGGCTTCGGCACCTGCGGCAAAGCCATACCGGTCCTCGAGCCAACGGGAGAAAACGCGCGAATCGTCATCATACACGGGCAGACCAACATGGCCGCCCTCTGATGCGTACACCCGGGTCTGCCCGTCATCATGGAGCGCGTAGCCAAATCCCAGTCCCGTACCCGCTCCTATGAAAACCTTGGGGCCGGATTCCACGGGTTCTACCAGCACGCCGCCGGGAGCGGGCAACTGGAACAGCTCAGAGGGATCCTTGGGATCGAGGAGGAGCACGCCCCAGGCGACGGCGCTGAAATCGTTGATCACGAAAGCGGGCAGGCCGAAACAGGCTTCCAGCTCGTCGCCATCTATACCCCACGGAGCATTCGTCATCGTGATTGTTCGGCCTACCACAGGACCTGCGCCTGAAACGCAGAGTAGCGCTGGAGAGGGTGCGCCTTCTGACTTGGCCTCAGCCACGAATCTACGAAGGGCCGCCACCAGCGATGGTTCAGACCTCGTAGAATAGCGGCGTTCGAAACGTCTGACGAAGCTTGAGCCGCCGGTCTCGACGATGGCGCAACTGGTGTTGGTTCCTCCGACGTCAACGGCCAGAACCGTCGCGCCTGGTTTGGTAGAAGGTGCATGCATGGCTGGAATACTAGCGTGCAGCCGCCGTTCCTGTTAAGTACCGGATGCGCATTACGCGGGTAGGTGGTCAGTCGAGGGTCTTTTTCCAGAGGAAAATAGCATCGAGGGATGCAAATGCCAGCGAGAGCCCAGCCGCGGTGGCTACGCTCAGGATCTGTTCATCATCAGAGGCCTTGTACGAATTTTCGCTCTTCAGTGGCCACGGAGCATACTCCGCTGAAAACTCGTTCTCGACGTAGCGCTTGAGGTCAAAGCCAAACCTCGTATAGAACAGCAGTATAGGAAACGCGCCCAGGCTGATGATCTCAAAACGGCGCAAGCCAAAAGCCCATGCGGGGAACTCTTCCTTCGTGTAGGGATCAGGGACGGCGCTGACAGCAGGCGTGGTGGAAGGGCTTGTGGTAGCTGATTGTGACCAGCCCGACGGCAGACAAAAAACCAGAAGGAGCAGTGCTGCCGGCAGCCTGGCTGGTTTCATGGTTGCACCCTGCTGCCGAAGATGGCGGTGCCGATGCGTACCATCGTCGATCCTTCCTCTATGGCAACTTCAAAATCGTTGGTCATGCCCATGGACAGGAGGTCAAAGTCAGCCAATCCGAACAACGAACCAGCCTTGGAGAAGGCGGCTTTGCAGGACCTGAATGATGCGCGCACGACAGCCATGTCGTCGGTATAGGGAGCCATGGTCATGATTCCGCGGGGACGAAGTGACGGAAGCGCGAGTGCCTTTTCCAGGGCTCGAAACATTGCCGACTCATCCGGAAAGCCACTCTTGGATTCCTCGCCGGTGTGCAACTCGAACAGTATATCGAGTACCGAGCCTGAATCGGCAGCGCGCCGCGCCAGTTCCACCAGGATATCTTCAGAATCTACAGACTGGACGCAGTCGAAGAGCGCGGCAGCCTTCTTTGCCTTGTTGCTCTGGAGGTGCCCCAGCAGGTGTACGGCCGAGCCGGAAACAAGGCCCTCGAGCGTGGCGAATTTGGCCTCTGCCTCCTGGACACGGTTCTCGCCGAAAGTCCTGACGCCGGCGGCGTGGGCCGCCAGTACGGCCTCGGCGGGATTGAACTTGGTAACGACCAGCAATTCCACCGCATCCGGTCTACGTCCTGACCTGGTGCAGGCTGCGGCCATCCGCTGTTTTACCTGCGCAATATTGGCCGCGATCGTTGCCGCATACTCTTTGTTCAAGCGTTCCATGCTGGCTCCTGTCGTTTCCACTCATTGAGGGTAGCACGAAGGACCATCACATCGCCCCACCCCAGCCGCTTGGCCGCGGCATCCACAGGCTTTTTCAGGCAACGCGGGCGCATGCCGGCGGGCCAGCCCCCCCAGGTACCTACGTGATCCACGGAGAAGCCTTCATCAACAAGCAAATCGCGAAGTGTCCGTACTGAAAAAAGGTACAGGTGGTCGCGGATGGCGCTGCGCCATTCCTTGCCCTTGAGCCAGGCCTGGAAGCCAGCGGCATTGGGTGTTACCAGCCAGAGCGCACCGTCAGGCCGCAGCGTACGCCTCACTTCCCTGAGGAACGAGCGGGGATCGTTGAGGTGTTCAATCAAGTGCGTCGCGACGACGACGTCGAAGGCGCTGTCAGGTAAACCTGCCGTCTCGAGGGTACCCTCAAGTACGTTGAGCCCGAAGGTGGAGCGCGCGTAGGCAGCCATGGACGGCCCCACTTCCACCCCGGTGGCATCCCAACCCGCCTCCGCAAAGGCAGAAAGCAGGGCACCCGTGGCACACCCGATCTCGAGTATGGAGCGCCGGTTGCCATCGGCGGCCATGGCCTGCGAGGGGACCAGCCCGGCTTCAGAAAGGCTACGGAGCGCTATGCCGCGGTATTCCAGATGGCGCGCGGTTTCGTAGACCAGGTAGTCGTCGCCATATCTGGCAACTATGGCGTTTGCATGCGGTTGCGGATCCTGCCGCCAGAGCCCGCACACCGCGCAGCGCTTGAAGAGTATTCCCTGTGCGGGCCATTCGCCGCGGCACTTCGCTGCACCGCAGAGCGGACACGGCAACGCAGTCGCGGACTCGGGTTCCGTTCCTGCTGCAGTAGAGAAAGTACGGATTACTTCGTCACTGGACCGATACGGAATACGTCTGCTCCCTTTTATTGCCCGCGTAGTCTGAAACGATGATGGTCAGAATGACGCGACCGCTGGAAAGGTTGAACGGCCCGAACCGCATGCGGCCATCAGCAGTCTGAAAGGTATCTTCCACGAGTCCCGTAGCTCCAAAAAGAAGAGACCGGCCAGAAGCAGCCCAGGCACCATCGTAGACGACCCTGGCCCGTTCTGAGCCGTCCAGCAGCACACGTACCTCGAACGGGGCACCCATGAAGCCCGCGGGAGTCGTATCAAAGGCATCGAGCAAGAGATGGTATAATCCCTGCCGGACGGGCCTGGACTGGTCAATGACAAGTTCCTGACCTTCGAGAGAAAGCATCGCGGACCTGATCGCGGGAGGTTTGTCGTCAGCGATGCGAGGCAGAAGGATGAGCGGGTTGATGAAGCGTCTGGCCCTTGCGTCAAAAGTGTAGAACGAGACACCGCGTCCTGCACTGACGGCAGCGGCACGCCCCAGGATATCACCTCCCTTAACGTTCTTGAGGTACGAAGAGGCGGATCCACGCTGTAAACCTGCATAGATGCTCATCATGTCAGCCGCGTGGGAGACGACCAGCAGAGTCCCTCCTGGAATGGGATAACCACCAGGAAGGCTGGTACCGGTAGCCACGAAGGTAAGCTCTCCATCATCTGTTGCCCGCACCATACCTTCAGCCGCCCCGAATTCGGTACCCCGGAGGAATCCGCTCCTGAAGGAACCAAAGCCGTACCGGAATTTGCCGGCGTCAACAGGCCACTCAAAGGCGGTTACCGTCAGTACCAGCAGGGTCACCACGACAACCGCCAGTATACCAGCGCGCAGGATAGTTCTGGACAATTCAGTCCTCCACAAAATCGAAACGGGCCAGCCAGGTCCGGCTGCCAACATAGGCGGATGAACCTGAAAATCTCACAAACTCGCTGGAATCCGGCAGCGCGATACGTCCCAAGAGCGTTGCCGGCAATCTGAACGCCGCGATTTCTGCCTTGCGGCCCCGTCTGGCAACGATATATGCGATTCCTTTTGACTCATCCAGGGCTACGTCAAAGGTGTCGGCTCTGACGGGCAACACCGCATCAATGGAACCATCTACGGCCCAGACACCTATACCATCATCCCGCCGGTACAGGACATGACGGTCATCTTCCAGAATCACAACCCGCACGGGTTCCCGGAAGTCACTTTCCAGATATTTGTGACTTGCCACCCGATAATCGTTTCCACCACGACCAAGGATAACGAGACGTTGCTTGTCTATCCCCGTAACCGCCGCGACCCAGTTCCCGGACCGTGAAACACCGACGCCCAGCACCACGGGCAACCTCGACCCGCCAGGCGCAAAGGAAAAAACCTGACGCCCCTCAGAATCCACCCCTTCAAGCCAGCCATCAACCGTACCACCGACAACCAGCCTGTCCCCGGCTGAAAATGCTCCAAGCTGGCATGAAAAGGCATACGACCATTCCTTGCGCCCGTATTGGTCATAGGCGGCAACGGCTGTTCCATCACCCTCGGCCGAGAAGAGGCGCTCTGCCGCATAGAAAGGCAGCGCGGCCGTGAAGGTTGCCACTTCTTCGCCACGGGTATTTCTGAGGGCTGCGGTATTCTTGCCTGTCGGAGGCACTACATAGGAGGTATCGGAAATCGGCGCACCGGCCTGCGATTCGGCAATGAATGCCACATCGCCATCCGGAGAAAAGTAGCCATACCGATCGCCGGCCGCAAAAGCCAACAATCCGGAACTGGTTGCCGGACTGACCGCAGTACCGACACTCAGGGATACCCTCCATTGTGGAACGGCAGAAAGTTCAGTTGACAGGGGTTCGGCGAACACAAAGAAATATATGAGTATCACAACGACTGTTCCGACGACGGAAAACGTCACCCGCCGCCCCTTGCCATCGTTCATGCTACCCTCCGGGAATTCAATATATGGAAACGCATTGCAATGATCACCACTTGTGTTTGCATGCTACCTGCAGATGGTATATAGTATCATCCCGTTCGGTCAATACAACGGCAGAAAGCAGGAGCAACATGGATAGCACCACACTGTTTACTATGGCAACAAAAGCGGCTGAACGCTCTTACTCGCCCTATTCCAAATTCAGGGTTGGAGCGGCATTGCTCTGTGATGACGGCACCGTAGTTACCGGAGCCAACATTGAAAACCGATCGTTCGGGTTGACCATCTGTGCTGAACGATCTGCTCTGGTTGCTGCCCTTGCCCAGGGCAAGAAATGCTTTTCCGCGCTTGCCATCTCGTGCCCGGACGCCACGTATCCAGTGAGCCCTTGCGGAGCCTGCAGGCAGGTCATAAGCGAATTCGTAGGGGCTGAATTTCCAATCCGCTTCGGTGGTTCCGATGGCCGTGTCATCGATACGACCATGGGTGAACTCATGCCCTTCGACGCGCTGCATGAACTATCGGAAAAATAGCGGTCCCGCGATCAGCGCTTCTTTGACTCTTCTTCCCGTTTTTTCTGGTCAATTTCGAGCTTGACCGTCCAGATGTCGATTTTCTTTTTAAGCTCTTCAGCCTCGGAGCGTTCACCGAACAGGCCATGTATGCGGCGCAGGGCATTGAGGAACAGTATCGCCTGTTTGAAATCATCCATCTTCATGGATGAGACTTCATATTTTTCTCGATAGCGGTCCGCCGTAGTCTGAAGGAGCTTCTTGACGAAAGCCAGATACGAGATGGCTATCATACGGTTCGGCGAGGTCAGGTCCATATCCTGGTAAGCCTTTTTTAGATCAAGGCTGTTTTTCGCTACTGCCGCCAGTTTGCCCCATAATTCGACAAAGGACCATTTCCACTTGGAGTTGGAGCCATAACCTTCCTCGATCTCCCGAATCGCAAACCCTATTTTGCGTAGCAGGGTGTAACGGTCCTCGTAGGAAACCTCCGAGATATCTTCGAGGTTTTTCTCGTATTCGGAGAACGGGACATCGACGTAGCCCGTTACAATGTCTTCAAGATACTTGATGCACCGGCTGATGCTCTTGCGCGCTTCTGAAAGCGATTCCTCATTCTTGAAGCCCAGCAAGGACATTGAAAGGGTGTTGACGAGAATCTGGTACGACGTCAGCGCCAGCATTTGCTCGGCGAGCTTTATCCTTGCATAACCCTGCCCCGTCGGCTGTTTGAGCAGGTTCAGAAAAGATTGTTCCGAGGCAAGGATGGCATCGGTGATGGTCTTGTATTCCTTGACCTTGACCGCATACCGGTTGCGTTGTTCCTGCGTTATCTTTGACATCATGTTCCTCGCGAACTACCGAGCTTGGCCAGAAGATCGGCCGCATGGTCAAGCGATGCCCGGGAGCTTGAATCGCCGGACAGCATGCGCGCAATCTCGCGTATTCGTTCATCGCCTTCAAGCCGGATTATCCGCGTGAGAGTACGCTCGCCTTCAACTCGCTTCTGTACCATAAAATGATTATCGGCTCGTGCGGCGATCGAGGCGAGATGTGTAATGCAAAGAACCTGTCTGGATGCAGCCAAAGATGACAGATGCAAGCCAACGCCGAGAGCAACCTCCCCTCCAATACCCGTATCAACCTCGTCGAACACCATGGTAGGGGCTCCGGCATCCTCGGCAAGCGCCGTTTTCAGCGCCAGCATGAACCGGGACAACTCGCCCCCGGACGCTACATCGGCGAGCGGACGCAGCGGCTCACCCTTGTTCGCTGAAACATGGAACTCCAGGTCATCCGCGCCTGTCGGACCAACGACAACCTTGCCACCGGATGGCGCAAGGCGGTCCACACGTATCACGAAGCGGGCATTGGGCATCCCGAGCGTCGTCATGATGGTTCGTACAGCCGTTTCAAGCCTCGCACCTGCTTCCTTGCGGCATCCGGTCAGCACCTCGGCCCTTGAAAAGACGTCAGATTCAAGTGCCACAAGCTGCTTTTCCAGACCAGCCCTGTCTTCTTCCCAGTTCTCAAGGCTGGACAGGCGGGCCGCCGCTTCTACCCTGTGAGCCAGCACCGCAACCAGATCCTCACCGTACTTGCGCTTGAGTTTCTGGAGCAGTGCCAGCCTTGATTCTATTTCTTCGAGCCTTCCAGGATTGAATGTCAGAAGATCGCCATAGCTGGTCAGCGACTCGCCAAGATCCTCGAGTTCGTAATAGGCATCGTCCATGCGTCTGACCGTATCGGAGAGACGCTGGTCTATGGAGCCGGCAAGCTCGAGCTGGGTGCGCGCCTTCCTGAGTCGTGCTATCACACCTTCAGGGTCGGACAGCAACTCCCGGGCCTGCGTTACCGCCGTAAACAGCTTTTCGTGCTGGGAGAGGCGCCGTTCCTCGTCGGCAAGCTCGGTTTCTTCATCAACCCTGAGGGCCGCGGCATCGATCTCCTCTACGGCAAAGCGCAGCAGCTCCTTTTCGCGTATCCGCTCGGCTTCGGAGCTGGCCATCGTCTCGAGGGCTTTTCTTTTGGCTCCAAGTTCGACGTACACAATTCCGTAGGCTGCTACATCGGCTTCTATCCCCGCAAACCTGTCAACGAGGGCTCGGTGACTGTCTTTCTTGAGCAGCGCATGGCCATCCCGCTGGCCATGCACCTCTACGAGCGTCGCCGCAAAATCCTGCAGATCCTGCCGGACGACCGGCACATTCTGTATATACGCCGCACCCCGGCCATTGGACTTGAGGCTGCGCCGGATGATGACGGTGCCATCCTCGGATTCTATACCGCGTTCGGCGAGCCAGGACAGCGCGGCGGTATTACCGACAACAGAGACAACACCGGTAACCAGCGTTTCCGCGGCACCGGCACGGATGATGCCGGTATCCGCCTTGGCACCCAGGATGAACCCCAGCGCGCCAATCAGGATGGATTTTCCGGCACCTGTTTCACCAGACAGCAGGTTAAGCCCGCGTTCAAACCGCACTGAAAGCCTGTCGATAATGGCAAAATCCCGAATTGACAATTCTTCAAGCATCGGGACCTCCAGACCAGTTGAGCTTCGAGCGCAGCACCTGGTAAAACGCGCCGCGTTCGCCCCTGAACAACCGTGCCTTGAAGGCCGATCGCCTGAAAAACACCTTGTCGCCTTCAGCCAGGTCAAAAAAATCCTGTCCGTCTACGGTGAGCATGGTGCGCTCGCGTTGGCCAGTCTCAACGCTCAGTTCGAGCGTTTCTCCTCCGGGAATCACCAGAGGCCGGTTTGAAAGGGTAAACGGACAGATGGGCGTAAACAGCATGGCCTCCATGTCAGGATCGAGCACGGGACCTCCAGCGGCCAGCGAATACGCGGTCGAGCCAGTCGGAGTTGCCACGATGAGGCCGTCAGACCGATATCGACCCAAGGGAGCGCCATTGACCGAAACACCAAGCGTAACGATCTTGGCTGGTCCCGAGCCGGAAACCACCCCGTCGTTCAATGCGCTGAATCCGGCAACAGGATGCCCGTCACGTTCCACCGTCACGTCAAGCATGAACCGCTCGGACACGACAAGCAGACCGGAAACAGCCTCGTCGAACCGTTCCTTCCACTCCTCGCGCTTTACCCAGGCTATGAAGCCGAGCGTTCCAAGGTTGATTGGCAGAATGGGCACCCCGAATGGTGCCGCAACGCGAGCGGCATAGAGCACGGTTCCATCACCGCCCAGGCTTATGAGTATATCGGCGCCTTCTATCAGGGCACCATGTTCGCAATCCTGACAGAACGGGACAAAGCTGGTGGTCCAGCCCGACTCCGACAGAACGGCTGCCATATCGCGGGACAGGCGATCAGCATCGTCCTTGCTCGAGTTTACAAGTATTGCAGCGTGGCCACGGATTGCGTTCAAAGCTTCCTTCCGGTTACGGCAAGGTAGCGAGTACCTTGGATATCTTCAGCGCGGCGGTTTTTCCGATGCGCTGATTCAATGGAAAGGCCACGGAACGATTGACGAGTGAAGCGGCAAGCGGGCAGGCGCCTTCCGGCACGAAGCCGGCCGCCGCGCCGGTATCGTCAAAGGCCAGCACCGTATCGACAGCCTTCTTTTTGGCGTACGCGCGGACATCCTTTACACCCGACTCAAGCACAACGACACAACCAAAGTTTGAAGGCACGCATTCGCAAGCGGGCGACAAGGGGCGACGATGGGCCCGTGCGAGCGACTGCGCATACAACTCAGAAAGCTCGCGTCGTTTCTCAAGGAATTTCTCTATATCCTTGAGTTGCGAAAGCGCCAGAGCGGCGTTCATGTCGCCCATGCGTTCCTCAGCAAGGAGGCTTTCTGACACATTCCTGAGGGCTTGTGCATCCCGGCGGCCCGGCGCATACAGCAACGCCCCACCGCCAGCGGTGATGGACGACGCGTGTTCCAACCCGATGATGGCAAAGGTACCAAGAAAACCTGCCTTGGCTTCACCAGCGCTCGCGCCAATGGAATAGGTTGCATCCTCGATTATCGGAACCCCGAGTTCGGTAAAAATAACAGGATCAGGGATGATGCCCCACGGCTCGGCGAGGTACAGCGCTTTTACAGGCTCAACGGACAAGCGCTCCAGCGAAGCCTGCGTCAGCGAAGCACTCGCCGTATCCACATCCAGCCATACCGCACGCAATCCCCGCGCCGCAACGACCTTGCAGGCCCACGCCGGTGACAATGCCGACAGCGCGACCGCATCGCCGGAGACCAGGCCCAGGCAACTCAGAGCCACATCCAGCGCGGTCATCGGACTGCGCACGACGAGCCCAAAATCGAATCCGAACCGTTCTTTGGCAGCCTTTACGAATCGTTCACCAAAATCACCTGCCCCAAGACGGTCGGTAACGAGGCAGTTGAGAACCGAATCCATATCCTTGCGCCGGATATACGAACTGCGAGCGAGTATTTCCATGAACCGGAAGCCTACTTCCCTATCTCTTCAATTTTCTGCAGTTCTTTGGCGTTGAACAGCTTGCGGATGTCAAGGATTATCAGATAACCATTCTTCTGGTTGACGACGCCCTGGATATACTCGGCGCCGATGCCGGCTATCATCTGTGGCGGTGGCTGTATTTCCTTATAATCAATGGAAATGACTCGCTCTACCTTATCAATGATGACACCAAGTTTCATACCACCTATATCGATGATGATAAAACCCGAGAGCAAATCCTCATCGTCCCCAAGCTGGGCTTTCCTGAGGTGAAAGCGCTTGTGCAGGTTGATGATCGGTATGATCTCGCCACGGAGATTATATAAACCCTCGACAAAGGAAGGCGCATTCGGGATGGCCCGGATTTCCTGGAGCGTGACGATCTCCTTGACATCCATGATATCGATACCATACAGCTCTTCACTGAGTTGAAACGTAACCAGCTGTAATAGAGCTTCCCTCTCGACCATGCGGCCCTCCGCCTGACATTCATTGGATTCTTTACTGCCAAAGAATAGCATCTTTCCACCCCTCGGGCAAGGGAGACCTTTTCACCGAGCACGTGTATCCTTGAGGCATCATGAATTTGATTACCCTCGGCAATACTCGTATGTTTTGAACCAGGAGCCATCATATGAAACTAGTCCAGACCTTCACCACGCGACCGGAAGCATCAATGCTTGCGGCAATCCTGGATGAACATGCAATTCATTACCTCCTGCAATCCGATGATCTTGGCGGCTTGAACCCCGCCCTCTCGTATATGCAGGGCATCAAACTGTATGTCTCTGACGATGACTACGAACGCACCTTGAACCTGCTTGAAAAATAGTAATACTGCATCGGTTCTGATTAACCAGCACATACCGTTTGCATTTCTGACGGATCCATACAACAATAATCCGCCGATTCAACAGGAGAAACCAATGGACTACATAGATCTGCGCAGCGATACCGTTACGTGGCCGACAGACGACATGAGGCAGGCTATGGCTGCGGCCAGCGTAGGAGACGACGTGTACGGTGACGATCCTACGGTCAACGAGCTGGAAAGCCTTGCAGCGGAGCTCACCGGCAAGGAAGCAGCACTTTTGGTGCCAAGCGGGACCTTTGGCAACCAGCTTGCCCTGTTTACCCATTGCCCACGAGGAAGCGAAGTTATTCTTGGTGAAGAAAGCCATATAGTCCAGCACGAAGCTGGTGGCGCAGCCGTCATAGCGGGAGTGCAACTCCGCACTGTAGCCACAAAGCATGGAGCCTTGACCCGGCAGGACGTAGCATCCCGCATACGAAGCGACGATATCCATTACCCCCCAACCTCCCTGGTATGCATGGAGAACGCCCACTCCAACGGCCGCGTCATCCAGCTATCAGAAATGGATGCGGTTACCGATGTAGCCAAGTCTGCGAACATACCAGTCCACCTGGACGGCGCCCGACTCTTCAACGCCGCGGTAGCCCTCGGCGTACCGGCCGCCGAGATCGCCCAACGCGCAGACTCCGTCATGTTCTGCCTCTCAAAAGGTCTCTGTGCTCCCATCGGCTCCATGCTCGCGGGCTCCAGACCATTCATAGACCAGGCTCGTCGCAAGCGCAAGATCATGGGCGGCGGCATGCGCCAGGCTGGCACCATAGCCGCAGCAGGACTCCTGGCCCTTGGCCCCATGCGCGAACGCCTTCATGAAGACCATACCCATGCCAAAGCCCTTGCATCCGGCCTTGCCACGATCCCCGGCGTTAACGTCGACCTCGAATCAGTCCACATCGACATGGTCTACTTCACTTTGACCCCGGCTCCCGACCCTGCCCGCTTCGTGGCCCACATGCGCTCCCGTGGCATCCTCGTAAATCCCCCCGAGGCCGGCCAGCTCCGCTTCGTCTGCCACTACTGGATCCGCGACGAACACATCCCTATAATTCTCAAAGCCCTCCGTACCTACGTCTCCTGATCAAAAAACGCTTGGGGCGGGACACACCCTCACTGAGTATGTCCCGCCCCAAGCGCTCCAAATCTCTCCCGCATACCACCCGTGCCGCGCCTTCAAGCGCGCACACCTCAGCCTCCCGCCTAGCAAGCCTCTCCCTCATACCACCCGTGCCGCGCCCCAGCGCGCACACCTCGGCCACCCCGCCAGCAAGCCTCTTCCGCATACC
>CAXZAJ010000059.1:0-14897 GCA_964293355.1 uncultured bacterium | reverse complement strand
GGCTGGCCGCACGGTGGATTTCCCGCAGGTCGAAGATGCGCTTGGTGTAGTAGTCGACGGAGAAGGTGCGCTCCGAGAAGCCCTTGCCGCAGGCCAGACACTTGAACCGCGGCACGTTCCCAACGACTTTAGTATGGTAGGAACCCGTGTGTTTCCAGTGTCCGGCGTAGGCGCCGGATTCGTCGAAGTGGTGGCCGCAGAGCGGATTTGGGCAGAAGGATGGAACCATAATGTACCTCCACCATGGCTACGCAGGGCCGCGCACGGGCGCTTGCGGGTTGGAAACAAGGTTCGATGTACTATCTTTACATTTTCAAACAATAGGTATAAACCTATGCCCATTCCGCTCCCAGGCCGCCCCGATCCTTCCGACCGAAGCCCTCGCCCCGAGCGGTTTATTAAGGAAGAAACATACCGTGCGAGAAGTCGTAGAACGTGTATTGGGCGCCGAGAGTGAAGCAAAATCCAGGATCGACAACGCCAAAAAACAAGCCGCATCAATAAGGTCCAAGGCCGACGAGGCAGCTACCGCCGTGGTGGTTGCCGCGCGCGAGCAGGCCGTAGCTGGGGCCAGGGCCCGCCTGGACCGGGCCCGCTCCGACGCCGAAGCGCTGCTGGAGGCTGCCCGAGCCAGGGATGCAGCCGCCAACGAGGCTGCCGCAGCCTCAGCTGCCGGTGCCACCGAGGCGCTGGTTGCGGACATCGTTGGCATGATTACGGGACGGCCGTCGTGACCGATTGACCACATGCGCGACGCATTGACGACCTACGGGTTCCTGAGCGCAAAGCTCAAGACCCGGCTCAGCAAGACACTGCCTCCTGAAGCGATCGACCGCCTGATCAAGGCGAGATCCATTCCGGAGGCCGTTCAGTTTTTAAAGGGTACGGCGTTCGCGGCGATCGAGGAGGCGTACTCCGCGACGGGCGATCTGCGTTCCGGTGAGGCGCTGCTCAATGCGCGCGAGCTTGAGCTGTATACCGGCATGTTCAGGTACCTCGACGAGCCGGTGCTATCGTTCGTGCGCGCGCTGTCGCTGCGCTTTGAGGTTGACCAGGTCAAGGACGCGGTACGGCTCTGGTTTGACCTGCGGGTGCGACACCGCGACGTGGACGGCAAGTCAGGGTACCTGTACCGTAAAACGATCGCGCACCGATTTGATATTGACGAGGTGATCAGGGCTATCGATGCGGATGCGGTGGTTGCGGCCCTGGGCGGAACGCCGTACGCCGCGATAGCCAGTCGTGAATTGCCCAGGGCTGTAGCGGCCCGCTCCGTGTTCGAGTTCGAGATGGCGCTGGACCGTTTCTTCTACGACGAGGTGTTCAAGGCGGCGGGCCAGCTGGGCAAGAGCGACCGAGGGATAGCAGAGCGTATCCTGGGCGTCGACGTGGACTTGCAGAACATTTCGTGGCTGGTGCGGTTCAAGGGCTTCTTCCACATGAATGCCGAGCAGGCGCTGGGGCACCTGATACCGCGCGGTAAGGCCATCAGTGCTTCCGCCGTGGCGGCGGCCTACGCCGAGGAGAAATCAGGACCCGGCGGCGGCGGCGCGCTGGGCATGGACCTCCTGCGCAAGTCCTACGGCAACGTGGGTGCCCTGTTTTCAGGCGGCGACGCAGCTTCCAGGCTTGCCATGATGGAAGCGGCTTTGCGCCGTATATCAGCCGCCGAGGCGACGAAGAGCCTGGGCGGTTACCCGTTCTCCATCGGCGTGGTGCTCGCGTACTTTACCCGGAGCCGCGAGGAACTGCGCACCATCATGACCATACTCAATGCCAAGAATTACGCCCTGCCCGAGGAAAGGATACGGAGCTTCCTATGATGTTCACGTCACCGATGAGATTGCTGACGGCCGTGGCACTGGATACCGATTCCGATGCCATAGCCAAGGAATTGCTGAGCCTCGGGGCCCTGGAGCTGGTTTCCATAAAAGAGCTTTCAGGAGAGTGGAGCTCGAAACTGGCCAGGGTAGAACCCCGTATAAACCTGGCGCGGCTCGGTGAGTTGCGCAAGCGTGCCGAGGGTTTCATGGCAATGGCCGTGCCCCCGATAGCCAGGCCCAGGATCGAGCCATCCGCGCCGGTATTTCCGGTGGCTCCGGTGGATCTGGATGCCACCGAGAAGCGGCTGGACGCGATGGCAGCCGAGGTTAACGGCCTCCGGGAGCGCCAGAAGGACCTCCAGGACGAGGTGATGAAGCTGGACGAGATACGGCGCCAGATCGTCGCGTTTGGCGACCTGAAGGCGGGGGCCGCGGCCTCGTCGTCGTATTCGTTCCTTTCCATAAAGGCCGGTCTGTTGCCGGCAGACAAGGCCGACGGCCTCCATACCGCCCTTGAAGGCGTGCCGTCCGTGGCGCTGCCCTCCGCCAGGGCCGCCGGTGCCGCGCCGGACGAACCGGTCGGGGTGGTGCTGGTGTTCCTCAAACGGGATGCGCAGCGCGTGGAGCCGGTGCTGGAACGCCTGGGCTGGGAGGACGCGAAACTTCCCGAATCCACGGGTGAAGGCAACGAGCAGGCGCTACGGAGCCTCGATGCCAAGATCGACGCGCTGAGGGCCAGGCAGGCGGCCTGCGTCGGCGAACTGGGCGAGTACTTTGCCGCCAATGACGGCGGACTGGCCAGCCTGTGGTCCGCCCTGCGATCCGAGGAACTGATAGCCAAGGTACGATCCACCTTCTCCAGGACAGACCGCACGGTACTGTTCTCCGGCTGGATACCCGCCGAGAAGGCAGGTCCGGTCGAGGCTGGCATACGCAAGGCTGCCGCGGGCGGCTGCAGCATCGAGTGGCTGGAGCCGCGCGAGGGAGAAGCCGCAGCGCTTGCCGTTCCCGTGGAGATGCGCAATCCCAGGCTCCTGAAGCCATTCGAGGGTCTCGTGCGTAACTTCGCGGTGCCTGAATACGGCAGCGTGGACCCGACGCCCTTCGTGGCGGTGGCCTACCTGGTGATGTTCGGGCTGATGTTCGGCGATGCCGGGCACGGCCTGGTCGTGGCGCTGGTGGGCTTCCTGGGGCTGGCGGGCGCAAAAAAGACGGGCAAGCCTGACGGCCTTTTCCGCATCATGATGTACTGCGGCGCGGCGGCCATCGTGACGGGCATCCTGTTCGGCTCGTACTTCGGCTTCAAGCTGTTCCCGCCGCTGTGGTTCGACTACCACGGCATCGTCAACGGCCACGAGGCCAGCGGGGCGGTGCGGAACGTCTACGACATCCTGGGCATAACGATACGCTTTGGCATGATCGTCATGTTCGCGGGCCTGGCCATCAACTGGGTAAACCTGTTCCGCAAGAAGGAATGGTTCAGGCTGCTGCTGGACAAGGCCGGACTCCTGGGCGGCTGGATCTCGGGGGCGGGCGCCTGGGTGGCGTTCTACTATGTTGGCCACAACTACCGTGAATTTCCTCCCGCTGGCCTACTCGCCCTTATGCTCGGCCTGCCGACCATAGTACTTGCCTTCAAGGCGCCTCTGGAATTCCTGCTGCACGGCCGGCACGAGGGCAAGCGCTTTAAACCAGGACTTGTCGTCGATTTCATCATGGAATGGATCGTTGAAATCCTTGAAATCTATTCTGGCTACCTGGCCAACACCCTGTCGTTCATGCGTGTGGCAGGCCTGGGCATAGCGCACGTGAGCCTGATGACCGCGTTCTTCCAGATTGCCCGCATGATAACGCCCGAGGGGCCGTACTCGATTCCCGCGATTTTGATACTGGTGCTGGGCAACGTGCTCGTCATAGCGCTGGAAGGCCTGTCGGCGGGCATACAGTCGCTCCGTCTCAATTATTATGAATTCTTCTCAAAGTATTTCAACGGTACCGGCAAGGCGTACCGGCCCATATCGTTCAACGGCGCAGAATAGCCAAGGAGTATAGCAATGGTGGACATGAAGAAACGTTTTGCTGGCAATGTAAGCAAGAGCCTCATCGTCGTGGTGGCCCTGATGGCCTTGTTCGCGGTGGTCTCGACGGTAAACGTCTCGGCGCAGGAAGCCGCGGGCCAGGCGCAGGCCATCTCCCCGGAGCAGGCCAAGGTGATGCAGTACGGCCTGATAGCCGCGGCGATAGCCTTCGGCCTTGGTGCGATAGGCGCAGGCATCGCGATAGCGAACGTCGGCGCGGCGGCGATGGGCGCGATTGGCGAACGGCCCGAGATTGCCAGCCAGGCGCTCATTTTCATAGCGTTGGCTGAAGGCCTCGTGGTGTTCGGTTTCATTACCGCGCTGATGATACTGGGCAAGATCTAGCCAGACGTGAAGTATTTTGTCATCGGCGACGAGGATACGGTGCTCGGATTTGGCATGGTCGGCGTTGACGGCCGCGTGGCCGGCAGTGTGGCCGAGGCTGAAGCGGCCTTCGACGCGGCCGTGGCCGATACCGAGGTTGGCATCGTGGTGGTGACGGAGCGGGCTGCCGAGCTGATACGGCCGCGCGTAGACCGGTACCTGTTCTCCGACACGTTTCCGCTGATCGTCGAGATACCGGACCGCACCGGTCGCATGGCCGGCCGTCCGACGATACGGGAGACGGTGAATACCGCTATCGGCATCAAGCTCGGATAGACGCAAGCTTCGAGGAACGACGTAAGGATGATGACGATGCAAGAACACGCAAGCGACGCCGAGGACATCGTAGCCGGCATACTCGCCGACGCGGACGCCGAAGCGGCCCGCATACTGGCCGAGGCCGGCTCGTACGCGGTGCAATCCGCCGCCAGGGCCGCCGACCAGGCCGCTACGATAGCCAGGGAGCCCGCCGCCAAGGCCGAGGCCCAGGCCGCGGTGATACAGGCCGATACGCTCGCCAAAGCGACCATAGAGAGCCGCAAGCGCTCGCTCCGGCTCCAGGAGAGCCTTTCCGGCGTCATCGTGGAGCGGGCCGCCGCGACGATAGCCGCGCTGGTGGCCCAGCCCGGCTACCGGGACATCCTCCGGCTCTGGATCGTCGAGGCGCTCGTGGGGCTCTCGGCAGAGGCCGCGACGGTCAACGCCTCGATGGCGGAGCTGCCGCTGATCGACGAGGCGTTGCTGCGGGAGGCGGAGGCTGAAGCGCTCGCCGCGACCGGCAAGGCTACCAGGTTGCGCAGGGTCGAGGGCGACCCGGTGATAGGGCAGGGCGTGTACCTGCTCGCCGAAGGCGGGCGGCTGGCGTACGACAACAGGGTGGCGACGCGCTTCGAGCGCAACAAGGCCGAGATCAGGAAGCTGATCTACGAAGCGCTCAACGACAAGGTGCCGCGCGCATAGCGCGGCGGTGGGGACGGCATGAACGAACGGATACTTGGACAGGTAAAGCGGGTCAACGGCCCGGTCATCGAGGCCATGGGCATCAGCGACGCGCGCATGCTCGAGCTCGTGCGGGTGGGCGAATCGGGGCTGACCGGCGAGATCATCAAGCTCTCGGGCGACGGTGCCGTGATACAGGTCTACGAGGACACGACGGGCGTAGCGCCGTATGACAACATCTACGGCACCGGCCTGCCCCTGTCGCTGGAACTGGGGCCGGGCCTCCTTGGTACCATCTACGACGGCATCCAGCGGCCTTTGGAGACCCTGCTGGCACTGACCGGGCGGTTCATCGAGCGCGGCATCACGGCAGAGGCCCTGGACCGCAAGAAGCTCTGGAGTTTTGAACCCAGGCTGGCGGCCGGAACCAGGGTTACGCCCGGCATGATACTCGGCGCCGTTCAGGAGACCTCCCGCATAGAGCACCGCATCTGCGTGCCTCCGGACGTTTCCGGCACCTTGGCCTCGATAGAACCGGCGGGTACCTACACCGTGGACCATATCGTGGCGACGGTGGCCACCGCGGCGGGAGAGCGCAAGCTTTCCATGATGCAGCGCTGGCCGATACGGACGCCCAGGCCCGTCGTGCAGCGCAAGCCGCTGGACATTCCGCTGATAACCGGGCAGCGCGTCATCGATACGCTGTTCCCGCTGGCCAAGGGCGGAACGGTGGCCATACCCGGCGGCTTTGGCACCGGCAAGACGATGACGCAGCACGCGATAGCCAAGTGGTGCGACGCCGACATCATCGTCTACATAGGCTGCGGAGAGCGCGGCAACGAGATGACCGACGTGCTCAACGAGTTTCCCAAGCTGGTAGACCCTCGCACCGGCAAGAGCCTCATGGAGCGCACGATACTCATAGCCAACACCTCCAACATGCCGGTCTCGGCGCGCGAGGCCAGCGTGTACACCGGCGTCACGCTGGCGGAGTACTACCGCGACCAGGGCTACCATGTCGCCGTCATGGCGGACTCCACGTCGCGCTGGGCAGAGGCGCTGCGTGAACTGTCCGGCCGCATGGAAGAGATGCCTGCGGAAGAAGGCTTCCCCGCGTACCTGCCGACGAGGATAGCCGAGTTCTACGAGCGCGCGGGCTACGTGGAGACGCTGTCCGGCCTTGACGGCTCGGTTACCATCATCGGCGCGGTGAGCCCGCCCGGCGGCGACTTCTCCGAGCCGGTTACCCAGCACACCAAGCGCTTCGTGCGCTGCTTCTGGGGGCTGGACCGCCAGCTGGCCAATGCTCGCCATTATCCGGCCATCTCGTGGCTGGACAGCTACAGCGAGTACCTGGACGACATCAAGCCCTGGTGGGAAGAGCGCGTGGGCCCGACCTGGGCCACCGAGCGAGAAGAGATCATGGGATTGCTCCAGAAGGAAGTGCGGCTCCTGCAGGTGGTCAAGCTCGTAGGTCCGGACGCGCTGCCGGACAGCCAGCGCTTCGTCATCGAGGTGTGCACCATGTTCAAGAACGCCTTCCTGCAGCAGAACGCCTTCGACGACGTGGACCGCTACTCCACGGTGGAGAAGCAGTTGCGCATGCTGTCCATCATCATGGCGTACTGGCGCCGCGGCCAGGCCGCGATCAAGCGCGGCGTCACGCTGGTCAAGCTCAAGCGGGTCAAGGTCGTGCAGGAGATAGTCAAGATGAAGTTCACGGTACCCAACGAGTCTCCCGAGGAATTCGACCGCATCATGGCCAGGCTCGAACGCGGCATCGACCAGCTGGAGGCTACCTATCCTTGAAGCCGTTCCAGGCGAAGCCAGGCGCAAGCTGATGTCGGGCCGCGAGTACGTGGGGACCTCCAGGATAGACGGGCCGCTGGTGTTCGTGCGCAACACCCACCCGGTGGGCTACCGCGAGCTCGTGGAGTGCGTGGACGCCGAAGGTAAGGTGCGTCTGGGCATGGTGCTGGACACCAGCAAGGACGTGGTGGTGGTGCAGGTCTTCGAGGGCACGCACGGGCTGACGATGCCGGGCACCAGGACCCGCTTCCGCGGCAAGCCGCTGACCGTGGGCGTAAGCGACAAGATGCTGGGCCGCGTGTTCGACGGCCTCGGTCGCCCCATAGACGGCGGCCCGTCCCCGCTCGCGGATGCCGAGCCCGACGTCAACGGCAGGCCCATCAACCCGACCGCCCGCGAGTATCCGCGTGACTTCATCCAGACCGGCATCTCGGTCATAGACGGCATGAACACGCTGATACGCGGGCAGAAGCTGCCGATCTTCTCCGGCAACGGCCTGCCGCACAACGAGCTGGCGGCCCAGATAGCCAGGCAGGCCAAGTTGCGCGGCGGCGCTACCGACTTCGCGGTGGTATTTGCCGCGATGGGCGTCAAGCACGACGTGGCGCGCTACTTTACCCGCTCGTTCGAGGAGACCGGCGCGCTGGACAACGTGGCGCTGTTCCTGTCCCTGGCCGACGCGCCGTCGATAGAGCGCATCATAACACCGCGCACCGCGCTGACCCTCGCCGAGCACCTGGCGTACGAGCGGGGCCTGCACGTGCTCGTCGTCATGACGGACATGTCAAACTACTGCGAGTCTTTGCGGGAGATTTCAACGCTCCGCGGCGAGATTCCCTCCCGCAAGGGCTACCCGGGTTACCTCTACTCGGATCTGGCAGAACTGTACGAGCGCTCCGGCATGATCAAGGGCGTCAAGGGTTCAATCACCCAGTTGCCCATCCTGACCATGCCCAACGACGACATATCACACCCCATACCGGACCTCTCCGGCTACATCACCGAGGGCCAGATCGTGTTGGAGCGCGAGATGCACGGCCGCGGCATCTACCCGCCGGTCGCTGGCCTTCCGTCGCTGTCGCGCCTCATGAAGGACGGCATAGGCGAGGGCATGACAAGGGACGACCACCCGCACCTGTCCAGCCAGCTGTTCGCGGCGTACAGCTACGTCAAGGACGTGCGCAACCTGGCCTCCGTCATCGGCGAAGAGGAACTGACCCCGCTGGACCACCAGTACATGGAGTTTGGCGAATTCTTCGAGCGCAAGTTCGTCAACCAGCGCAAGGACGAGGACCGTACCATAGAGCAGACCCTGGACCTGGGCTGGGCTGCCCTGCAGCTCCTGCCCGCGGAGGAACTGCACCGCGTCACCGAAGAGGAGCTGAACGTCCACTACCACGGGAACGGCGAGTCATGAGGATGCGGCCATGAGGAACGTGGCGCCTACCAAGACCAACCTGATACGCCTCAAGGACGAGCTCAAGTTCGCGAAGATGGGCCACGAACTGCTGGACCAGAAGCGCAACATTTTGGTCATAGAGCTGCTCAACCTGGTGGACCAGGCGGTGGACTACGAAAGCAAGGTGGACGCGGCCCTTGCCAAGGCCTATGCCGGCCTCGAGGATGCCGTGCTCTCGATGGGCAAGCTCAAGGTCGGCGCCCTGGCCAGCGCCATCGACGTGAATTCCACGATAGTGCTCAGGCAGCGTCGCGTCATGGGCGTGGCCCTGCCCGTCGTGCAGACCAGCTTCGAGGACCATGGGCCGTATTACAGCCCCATGGACACGAGCGCCAGCATCGACACCGCAGTGTCGGAGTTCCGCGACGCCCTCGGGCTACTCGGCCGCATGGCCGAGCTCAAGGTGTCCATCGTCAGGTTGGCCCGCGAAGTGCGCAAGACGATACGCAAAGTCAACGCCCTCGAAAAGATTGCTATACCGGAATTGGACGAATCGTTGCATTATATACAGAACAGGCTTGAAGAGAGCGAGCGCGACATGTTCGTCCTCATGAAAATGGTCAAGGACAGGCTTTCAAAATCTGATAGGGAGGTATCGCAAGGATGACGAGACCGATACGCAAGACCATGGTCTACGTCGACGGCCCCGAGCAGTCAATCACGGCTGCCCAGTACGCCATCGTACTGGCCAAGGCGCTGGGCGCGGAACTGTTCGCGCTCTATGTCGTCGATACGAGGGCCCTCGCCGAGCTCGTCAGATCCAGGATATTCCTGGAATCGGAACAGGATGAATACAAGCGCGACCTTGAAGGCGACGCGAACAGGTACCTGAACCATGTGCGTGAACTGGCCCGACGCAAGGGTGTGCCGGTAGCCACCGAGAAGGCCTCGGGTGCTGTGCACATCGAAATAAAGGCCAAGGTGGCCGAACTGGGCGTGGACCTGCTTGTGCTCGGCGAGATTTCGCAGATACGATCGAGGCGCGACGAGCTGTACAACGAAACGGAGCGGGCCATGCGGACCGCCCCCTGCCCGGTGCTGGTCGCCAAGGGTGAAGACAAGATATGGGACCTCTACGAGGCCCTCGAATAAGGAAGGTTGCCTATGGCGCTCATAGATTTGATAGAAGAAACCGTCGTCCGGGCTCCGCTCAAAGGCACCGACAAGGATTCCGTCATACGGGAACTGGTCGACACCCTGGCAAAAGCCGGCAAGATACTGGACGCGGAAACGGCGTACCTGGCCGTACTCGACCGCGAGGCCAAGGGCTCCACCGGGCTCGAGGAAGGCATCGCGGTGCCGCACGGCAAGACCATCTCGGCCCGCGAACTTACCATCGCCATCGGCGTCTCCCCCGACGGCGTGGAATTCGGTTCCATGGACGGCAAGCCGGCAAAGCTGTTCTTCCTTATCCTTGCCCCGCCGGACAAGGCAGGCCCCCACATCGAGGCGCTCGCCGAGATAGCCCGGATGTCGCGCTCCAAGGCCTTCTGCGCCTCCCTCGCCGCCTGCCGCACCCCCCTGGAAGTCGTGCGCCTCTTCAAGGACGAATAAGCTGTAACCACGAAGATTTTTAGCACCGAGACACAGAGAAGATGAGAATACAAGAATTTGGCCAAAGAAATAAAGATACGGATTTTGGGCACAGAGCCACAGAGAAGACGAGGCAGGACAAGAAGTATAGGGATGAAGAAAGACTAAGAAATTCGCAATGAGACACAGAGAAGATGAGTAAGAGGGGAAAAGGATTAGGGTATAGGAAATGAGTCTTTAACTTCATTCCTTATCTTCATCTTCATCTTTTCCCTTCTTTCAAATTCTTCTTTTTACCTCATCTTCTCTGTGGCTCTTTGCTAAAATTCTCTAGCCATCAGGTGTACCAAGCCGGTCGACGGCCAGGGGCGCTTGACCCGGAGGGCGGCGGCGGCGGATAATATACTCCCATGAAGAAGTTAATCTTCGTGACCGGTGGCGTCTGCTCCTCCCTTGGAAAAGGCATCACCGCATCATCGATAGGCAGCCTCCTCGAGGCACGCGGGCTTTCAGTCCGCATGATGAAGATCGACCCCTACCTGAACGTAGACGCGGGTACGATGAACCCCTACCAGCACGGCGAGGTGTACGTCACCGACGACGGCGCCGAGACAGACCTCGACCTCGGCAACTACGCCCGCTTTACCAACGCGCCCATCTCCAAGGCCAACTCGATTACGACCGGACAGGTCTACCGCGAGGTGATCAACAAGGAGCGCGAGGGCCGTTTTCTCGGCAAGACCGTCCAGGTCGTGCCGCACATCACCGACGAGATCAAGGCGCGCATCGTCGCGGTGGGCAAGGATCCAGACGTTGACTTTACCATCGTGGAGATCGGCGGCACCGTGGGCGACATGGAAAGCGTGCCGTTCCTGGAAGCTGCCCGGCAGCTGATCCACGAGTACGGCAGGCAGGACGCCGCCAGCGTGCACGTCACGCTGGTGCCCGAGGTAACCGGCGGCGAACTCAAGACCAAGCCCACCCAGCACTCGGTCAAGGAACTCCAGGAAGTCGGCATCCAGCCAGACGTCCTCGTGTGCCGCTCCACCGCCGGCCTGGACGAATCGCTGCGCCGCAAGCTCGCGGCCTTTACCAACGTGGAGTACGAAGGCGTCATCTCCGCAAAGGACGCCTCCAGCATCTACGAGATACCGCTCGTGTTCCACGCGCAGGGGCTGGACCAGTTCCTCCTCAAGAAAATGAACGTGGAGAGCCGCCACGCCGACCTCAAGGTCTGGAAAGAAGTCGTACGCAAGACCCTCGAGCCCAAGCGCCGCGTGCGCATCGGCGTCGTGGGCAAGTACATGGAACTGCACGACGCGTACAAGTCAGTCTGGGAAGCCCTGTACCACGGCGGCATAGGCAACGACGCCGGCGTTGATATAGTCAGGATCGATTCGAGCCAGTTCGAGGCCGAGGGGGTTGACCCCGGCAGCGCGCTCAAGGACGTGGACGGTATCCTGGTGCCAGGCGGCTTCGGGCAGCGCGGCATCAACGGCATGGTCGCCGCAGCCCGCTGGGCGCGTGAAAACGGTCTGCCGTACTTTGGCCTGTGCCTGGGCATGCAGATCATGGCCATAGAGTGGGCCAGGACGAAGCTGGGCTGGGCCGACGCCGACTCCGCGGAGTTCAACCAGGACGCTGGCCATGCCGTAGTCAGCCTGCTTGAAGACCAGGTGGACGTAAAGAATTTCGGCGGCACCATGCGCCTGGGCCGCAACGACACCCATTTCAGGGACGGCTCAAAGCCTGCTCTGGCTTACGGTTCCACAAAAGTTTCCGAACGCCACCGCCACCGCTACGAGTTTTCCAACATCTACCGCGCCGACTTCGAGAAATCCGGCATGGTCATCGCTGGGGTCACGCCCGATGGCGAACTGGTGGAGAGCCTCGAGTGGCCGGAACACCCCTGGGGCGTCGGCGTGCAGTACCATCCCGAGTTCAAATCCAGACCCACCGCACCGCATCCGCTGTTCGCCGCCTTCATCAAGGCGTCGCTCGCGCATGCCGAGAAGAGGACGCGTGCCTAGATCCATTAACAAAGCATTGAAAAACGTGTTCATGAAAGCAACTATCGCCTCCGCGACCCTGATCCTGGCTGGTTGCAGCCTGGATTACGGCGCGGCCATGGCGGAGGATCTGGCGGAAGACGTTCCCGATACCGTGGTGATAGGCTTCTCCCACACGGTCGTCGAGAACGGCTCTCCCCGGTTCCGGCTGGAGGCCGAACGCGGCGAATCGTACCAGGTCCAGAAGAAGATGAAGCTCACCGGCGTGAGCTTTACCGAGTACGAACCCGGAACCAGGAATATCTCGGCTCAGGGCAGCGCCGACTCGGCCGTGTTCTTTACCGACACCGAGAGCGCCGAGCTTACCGGATCCGTCCGTTTCCATTCTTCGCAGGATGGCGTTACGGTGGAGTCCGGCTACCTGGAATGGGATGGCCAGGCGCGCCTGCTCCGGAGCCGGGCCGAGACCATGACGAGCCTCAGGGACGACGATGGCTCCAGCCTTTCCGGGGCCGGATTCAGCGCGGACGCGAACAGGCGCTCCTTTACCTTTGGCAACCGTGCTGACGGACGCTATATGGCACCGGAGCCCGCAGAATGATGCGGATGTGGCGACCGGCTTCAGCCATGGCAAGATCGCCACTCTTGGCCCTGGTCCTGCTCCTGGACTTGGCTCTGCTGTCCGTGATTCCTGCTTCAGCTGAGGACTTTTCCTTCTCCGCCGATTCTATGTCCGGGGCCATGTCCAAGGGCCGCGAGCGTGCGGTGCTCATGGGCAACGCGGTGGTGCTGTCCGGCAGCATGCGGATAACCGCGGACCGCATAGAACTGTATGGCGACGAATTCCGGTTCGCCGAGTGCGCCGGCCGCGTTTTCGTGGTGGACGAGGAGCGCGGCCTCAGGCTCACGACAGAGCGCCTGGTCTATGACCGGCGCGACAAGGTTTCCCGGCTCACCGGCCCTTCTGTCATGGAAGACCGGCAGAACAAGGTCGTCATCAAGGGCGACTATATAGAGAATGATGACGAGCGCAAGATAGCGGTGGTGCAGATCAACGTGCGCATACTCAAGGAAAACCTCTCCTGCCGCGCCGAATTCGCGCGCTACGACCGGGCCGCCAAGACCCTCGAGCTGTCCGGCACGCCTGTGGTACGGCGCGAGGGCGACGAATACCGAGCGGCTACCATCCTCGTCGATCTTGATACCGAGGACATCGTGCTTTCGGGTTCCGTATCCGGCACGGTAGCCGCTGGCACGAAGAAGGACTCTACCGTTCCCAGCCCAGCTCCTGAACCAGCCCCCCCGGAAGAAGGAACGCCGTGAGCGACATTCTGCTGGAAGACCAGGAAACTCCGCAGATCCAGCCTTCCGAGGTTTCCGTGGAGCTTGAGCCGCATGTGCTCGAAGCCAGGGAGCTGAACAAGCGGTTCGGCAGGAAGGTGGCCGTCAAGAGCGTCAGCTTCTCCATGCGCACGGGCCAGATAATCGGGCTGCTCGGGCCTAATGGCGCCGGAAAGACGACGGTGTTCTACATGATCGTGGGATTCCTGCGGCCCAACGCCGGGTCGGTATACCTGGACCATCACCTGCTGTCGTCGCTGCCCATGTACCGGCGCGCCCGTCTGGGCATAGCCTACCTGCCGCAGGAGCCTTCCGTCTTCCGCAAGATGACGGTGGAGCAGAACGTGCGGGCCATCCTGGAGACCAGGCCGGACCTCGACGCCCGCGCCCGCAAGCTGGCCCTCGACAGCCTGCTCGAGGAGTTCGGCATCTCGTCGCTGCGCAGGCAGTTTGCCTATACGCTCTCCGGCGGAGAACGCCGCCGCACTGAAATAGCGCGTGCGCTGGCCATCAGCCCCAAGTTCCTGCTGCTGGACGAACCTTTTGCGGGCATTGATCCTATAGCCGTGCACGAGATAAAGAGCATAGTCAGGCGGCTGTCCAGCAAGGGCATAGGGGTGCTGATAACCGACCACAACGTGCGCGATACGCTTGAAATTACCCATGAGGCGCACATCATCAACAAAGGCGAAATTTTAGTGTCAGGAAACCGTGACGCCATACTTGAATCGGAGCTGGCAAGACAGATATACTTGGGCGAGACGTTCCGAATGTAGTGTCCTGGCGCTCCGGGGCCATCCTGGAAGCATTTCGCGCTAAACTTGACGGCGCGGGATGCTCGTGCTACATTCAACCTACCCGTTTACGGGCTCCTTCATCACTCACCCCAACGGAAGCAACATGCGATACTTTGACACTCATGCCCACATCGGGCTTATTTTCGATGACCCCATTGAACAACTGCTCGCGTGCCAGCAGGCCAAGCAGTACGGCGTAGCGCGGATCGTCAGCATATGCAACAGCCTCATCGACTTTTTTACGGTCTATGACAGCCTCAAGACCTCGGAGCACGTGTACCACGCCGCCGGCGTTTCTCCGTCCGAGGTGGCTTCTCCCGGCAAGGACTGGCGCGCCAAGCTCGACGAAGCGCTCAAGCTGGCCCGCGTCATAGCGGTCGGCGAGATCGGCCTCGATTATTTCCACCGATACGGCGACAAGGACAGCCAGATCGAGCTTTTCATCGATCAGCTGGACATAGCCGCGCGGCACGACCTGCCCGTGATCATCCACAACCGCGAAGCCGGCAAGGATGTCCTCGACGTGCTCCGCGACCGCCTGCCTCCCGCCGGCGGCGTGCTCCACTGCTATTCGGAGAATGCCGAGTATGCCCAGCGCGCGCTGGACCTCAACCTGTACTTCTCGTTCGCGGGCAACCTCACGTACCGCAACGCCAAGAACCTGCACGAAACCGTGCGCGTGCTGCCACTGGACCGGATCCTCGTGGGATCGGGAGCGCCCGTCA
>CAXZAJ010000058.1:0-14990 GCA_964293355.1 uncultured bacterium | reverse complement strand
CTTAAGTGGTAAAGGTGGTGCTATGGCTGGAAAAGTCGGTGGTGCTGTGACTTCAACCGCTGGGAGAGTCGCAGGTGGTATTGCCACAGCTGCACGTGCTGGTGGGCCGACGCTGGCGGGTGCTGGTGCAGGTGCCGCGGGCCGGCTACCTGCTCACCATGGTCTGCCAGCAGTGCCGCGAGGCCGCGCGGTGCGCGTCCTGTCACGGACAGTTGCGGCGCACGCGCCAGGACGCGCCCCTGGCCTGCGCAACCTGTGGTGCGCTCGCCACCACCTGGACCTGCCCCACGTGCGGCGGTACCCGACTGCGCGCCCCACGGGTGGGCGCCACCCGCACGGCCGAAGAGCTGGGTCGGGCGTTCCCGCTGGCGCGCGTGATCGCCTCGACGGGCGACCGGGTGGTGGCGCAGGTCGACGCCGAGCCGGCTCTCGTCATCGCCACGCCCGGCGGCGAGCCACGAGCTGTGGGCGGGTACGCGGCGGCGGTGTTGCTCGACGGCGACCAGCTGCTGCAGCGCGGCGACCTGCGCGCGGGCGAAGAAGCGTTCCGGCGTTGGCTCAACGCCACTGCGCTCATCCGGCCAGGTGGCGAGGGAGGATCGGTGCTGGTCGTCGCCGGGGCGGCCGCCCGCGCGGGGGAGGGGCGCGGGCCGCCCGGCGCCCGGGGGGCCGCCCCCGCCCAAAAGCAGGTTGCCCCGGCAACCCCACCTGCTCCCGTAGCACCACCGGTCGCGTCCGCTCCGGTTCCAGCCGCCACAGCCGCGCCTGTTTCTGCCGTCCCGGCTGCAGTAGCTGTGGCCAGAGCAGCTCCCGAGCCGGCAGAAGCGCTCCCCGAGGCTGTTACCGACAGCGAGCACGACGAGAAGGTTGCTGAATCCAGGAAGGCCTCCGCCCAGGCCGGCAGCATTCTGCGCGTTGATTCAAAGCGCATAGACAACCTGCTCAACCTGGTATCAGAGACGGTCATCAACAAGGCTACCTTCAACCAGATCAGCACCCGTTTCAGCGAGCTGCAGGGCGGCTTCCAGTCGTCGCAGGGCCAGTTCCGGGACGGCCTCAAGGAGCTGTTCGACGAACTGCCTGACTATCTCGCCTCGATCCAGGCCGGCCGGTCGGTAAAAGAGATAAAGAAGGAAGTCATAGAGAAGTACGGCGGGCTGTACGCCAGCTTCGACGGCTTCGAGTCTGACTTCAAGACGAACGTGGCAAAGTTCCGCTCCACGGCCCAGAACCTTGGCCGCATCACCAGCGAACTGCAGGAAGGCGTCATGCGCATACGCATGGTGCCCATCAGCCAAATATTCAGCCGCTTTCCGCGGCTCGTACGCGACCTGTCCAAGAGCCTCAACAAGAAAGTAAACCTTGTCATAGAAGGCGAGGAGACCGAGCTGGACAAGTCGGTGATAGAGGATCTGCTCGATCCGCTGATGCATTCGGTACGCAATGCCCTGGACCACGGCGTTGAGAGCCCGGCGGACCGCAGGGCGGCCGGCAAGCCTGAAGAGGGCACCGTGATGCTCCGCGCCTCCAACGAAGGCAACATGATCATCATCGAGATTGCCGACGACGGCAAGGGCATCGATGTTGAAGCTGTGCGCACCAAGGCCATCGAGCGCGGCCTCATTCACCCCAGCAAGGTCCTCACCGACATCGAGTCGTTCAACCTCATATTCGATCCGGGCTTCTCCACCGCGGCGGCCATCACGAACATCTCGGGCCGCGGCGTTGGCCTCGACGTGGTCAAGCGCCAGATAGAAAAGCTCAACGGCTCCGTCACGGTGTCCAGCCAGCGCGGCAAGGGTAGCAAGTTCACCATAAAGCTGCCGCTCACGCTGGCCATCATCCAGGGACTGCTCGTCCGCGTGGGCAGGGAAACCTACTCCATACCAATTACGAGCGTCATAGAAAGCCACCGCATCAAGCCGTCCGAGATACGGATGATAGACAACTACGAAGTCTTCAACGTACGCAACGACGTGGTGTCGCTCCTGCGCCTCAACCGGCTGTTCCGTATCCAGACTGCGGAGCGGGGCGACTACTGCTTCGTCGTCATCGTTGGCACGAGCGACAAGCGCGTGGGCCTCATGGTTGATTCGCTCATCGGCGAAGAAGACGTGGTCATCAAGCCGCTGCGCGACCAGTTCACCAACTCGCCAGGCATCGCGGGCGCCTCCATACTCGGAGACGGCTCGGTATGTCTGATCATAGACGTAAGCCAGCTCCTGGAGCTTGGCCAGAAGAAGGAACTCGAGGAGCGCCAGCGCCTTGAGTTGACCATTCGTTGAAGACGGGAGCGATAACCGCATGAGCGCACAGGCTGCCTTACAGCGCGACGCCGAGGTCCGGCATGACGAAAAGAAGGAACGCGCCGAGAAGGTGGACTTCAAGATGGTCACCTTTTCCTTGGGAGGCAAGGAATACGGCATAGACATCATGAACGTCAAGGAAATCGCGAGCGCGGGCCGTTTTACCTACGTCCCCAACGCGGCTCCTTTCGTCCGGGGCGTCTACAACCTCCGCGGCGACATCATATCGATCATAGACCTACGGACCATGTTCCACCTTCCCGCCGGCCGCAAGGACGATGATGCGCTTGAGAGCCTCCTCATCCTGCGCGTCGACGACCATGTCTTCGGCGTCATCGTTGACAACATCGACAAGGTCGTGGGCATTTCCCGGGCGGGCATCCAGGCGCCGCACCCGATCTTTGGCGACATCAACGTCAAGTACATCAAGGGCATCATAGAGAACCAGGGCAAGCTCTACATCATCCTGAATGTTGAAAAGCTGTTCGCGCCCAAGGCAGAAGAGAAGCTGGCCCCCACGCCCGCTCCCGCGCGGGTCAATGGCACCGCGGCCGCGCTACCCCTGCCCCAGCCAGCCGCCGCGGCCGTCCAGAATCGCGACATTACCGCCGTGCCCGTGGATTCCGGTGACGTCAACGCCGACTTCATCCGCGAAACCCTGTTCGCGTTCAAACGCTTCGGTGTTTCCGCCATCAACGAAGACTGGTTCAAGGCCCGGTATGCCGAGTGGGTGGCCACCCGAAAGCCCACCGACATCCAGCTCAAGGAACAGACCGAGGCCGACCAGTTCCTGGAGACCTTCTATTCGCCCTGCACCGGCGAACTGTGGTCCGAGGCCTATGCTGAAGCCATCCTGGCTGCCTTGCCAAAGCTGGATTCCAAGACCGTCAATGTATGGAACCCCGGCTGCGGCAAGGGCTATGAGACCTATTCACTGGCCGCGGTGCTCAAGATCAAATACCCGGAGGCCCGCATCAAGATCTGGGCCAACGACTCCGACCTGCTGGCCATATCCATGGCGCCCAACATGGTGTTTACGCCTGAGAACGTCCCGGAGCTGTATCGCGACCTTATGGTTAAAGGGCGCAACGGCTTCACGTTCCACCAATCCATCCGCGACTCGATATTCTTTGAATTTCATGATGTGATGAACAGCAATCCGGTTCCGCCAGTAGATTTCATACTGTGCCGGGATACCGTTTCCTTCCTGTCAGCAGCCGATCAGAACAAGTTGCTCGCCGATTTCAGCGAGAAAGCCAAACATGGCGGCGCCATGATACTGGGCGCCAACGAGCGGATGCCCCTGGACGGCTGGAGCCGTACAGGCGCTGATCCCGTCTCGGTGTACGTGAAAGGGGCCTAGCATGGCCTTCATTGCAGAACGCGGGAGAGCGGCATGAGAGTAGAATACATCAACCCATTCGTAGAGAGCGCCTTCAATGTCATGAAGGAAGTCTTGCAGTGCGATGTCAAGCGCGGTGAGCTGTACCTCAAGTCAACCTCCACCCCGGTGATGGGGGTGGCTGCCATCGTTGGCCTTGCGGGTGACGTCGAGGGACGGGTCCTTTTCGATATGGACAAGTCCACCGCCCTCAAGATTGCCTCAGCCATGAACAACGAAGAGATCACCACTATGGATGATCTGGCCAAGGCGACCATAACCGAACTTGCCAACATGATTACCGCCCAGGCCGTCACCAAGCTCCATGAACTCGGATTCCGCTTTGATCTCACTCCGCCTGCCATCTTCACCGGTGACAACATGGAGATATCAAACCAGGATGTGGAAGCACTGATCGTACCAATGGAGATCCCGCAGGGCAAGGTCGAGATCAACGTAGCCATCCGCGAGCGGGCATAGGGAGTCATCACATGAAGACCAAAGAAGATTTCCCGTCCATCAACGAGCGCACTCCGGAGGGCCAGGCGCCTGATGGATCTGCGTTCCGCGTGCTTGTCGTCGATGATTCAATGTTCGTTGCCAAGCAGATAACGCAGATACTTACGTCTGAAGGCTACAACGTCGTCGGTCAGGCCGCGGACGGGCTGCAGGGGCTGGAACGGTATAAGGAACTCTATCCGGGCGTGGACCTCGTAACCATGGACATCACCATGCCCAACATGGACGGCCTTACTGCGCTGGCCAAGATCATCGAGTTTGACAAGAATGCCAAGGTCATCATGATCAGCGCGCTCGGCAAGCAGGACCTGGTCAAGCAGGCCCTCCTGACCGGGGCCAAGAACTACATAGTCAAGCCGCTGGACCGCAAGAAGGTTCTGGAGCGCATCTCGCACGTACTTTCAAAGTAAGCTCCGTCAAGTGATTGACAGTCGCTACGGCGTTCTGGTATAAAATCCCGTCGTCGTGTAACAGCGTAGACAGGTTCGGGCGGTTAGCTCAGTTGGTTAGAGCACCAGTATGACACGCTGGGGGTCACAAGTTCGACTCTTGTACCGCCCAAAAATCAAAAGCCATCCTCAGGGATGGCTTTTTTTTATGGGCGGTGCTTTGCGCCTGTCAGTCCGTATCGATAAGGTAGAGGTGATGTATGGAGGTGTCCATATCGTCTACCGCTTCCAGCAGAACTTTGGTGCTGTCCGCCGACCGGCTCAGCCACACGGCACCACTAAAACTCGGCTTTATCGGCAGGTATTCGGGATCTTCTTCATCGTCTTCTACATTCCAGATGCGCAGCGGCCCGGTGCCGTACAGGAGTGTTTCGGTGGAATCGATGAAGATCGAGTCATAATACGTCCGCAGCCCCAGTTTGGTAAGTTTTCCTGTTTTTTGATCCATCAAATACCGGGTGTACAGGTCCCCGGAATAGTCCGACCGCGATATGAGCAGCGTGCTGTCCATCCAGTCATGGACCCCGGCAAATGAGTCTGGCCCTCCTTTGGCTACGAGTCTTGCGTTGCTGCCATCTGCCTGAGCCATCCAAATCTGGCCATTTCGGGTAAACGCAAGATTCTCTCCGTCGGGTGACCAAAAGGGATAGCCATCTTCCGCATCGGAAGGCCGCACGGCCGGAAAGGCTTCAATCTTCGAGCCGTCGGCATTCATGATCTTGAGGCCATCCTGTGTGAGGCCTCTACCATTGACACTGCCCATGAAGATGATGCGGTTACCCGCAGGATTCATGCGGGGAGTCTGGATACGGGGTGCTGACAGGAGTGTGGTCATTTTTTTTGAAGACAGGTCCATGAGGCTTAATTCATACAGCTTTTTTGATTCGCTGAATGTGACGACCAGAGCAGATTTGCCGTCAGGGTTGATTGACCCGCCCTCGACAGCCGTTTGAACCAGGACCAGTGGCAACGCATCTTCAGCCGGCAATGTTGCTGTAGCGGCAAAAGCCAGGATGATCATGGCGATCGATATGGAACACAGTTTTTTGGGCTTTTTCATTGAGTCCCCCCTGGAAAATATATACCACAGACTGATGGCCAGTAGATTAAAAAAGGAGAGGGAATCGCAGGTTGCCCAGCAGATTTTTCAAAGGCGGTTGGCTACACCACCCCCGCCTCCCTGAGCACCGCGCGCGCGTCCAGCTTGGGGCGCGGCAGGCTTTTGGGCAGGAAGGCCGACAAGGGCTTGTCATACTCGCCATCGTCGGCCCAGGCGGCCAGGGCGGCGTCCAGCGGGGCGGTCCAGCGTTCTGAGCGCTCCTCGCCGCGGAACTCCAGGTCGTTGAGGGCAAAGGTGGTGCGCGGCAGTATGGGCTCGAGACCGGGGCGTTCGCCCTTCTCCCAGGCCGCGTACATGGCTGAATGCCGCGTGAGCACGAAGCGGTGCCAGAACGCCGAGTCAACGAGTCCCTCGGCGAGCAGCACGCGCGACATCTCGGCGGAGTCGGCGATGTCCTGATCGGCCTGGCCGGGAAAGCCGTAGATGAGGTAGGCATGCACCAGGATGCCCGAGCGCTTGAAGGCTGCCAGGGTTTTTACGAGGTCGACCATCGTGAAACCCTTGTCCACTATCTCCAGGCCCTTGCTGGTGGCTATCTCGATGCCGCCTGAGACCGCCACGAGGCCGCGCTCGGCGGCGAAGCGGCAGGCCTCGTCTGTCCAGGCCTTGTCGAAGCGCGCGTTGCCCCAGAACGTGAATGGCCTTCTGAGTTCCGCATTGCGGGTGGCGAACGCGCGCACCAGGTTGACAGGCATGGCCTCGTCGACGAAGTGGATGCCCCGTAGCCCAGTCCGGTCAGCGGCGATCGCTGCTGCCGCGAAGAGCGCGTCGAGGTCGGAAGCCTGGTAGCGCTTGATGTAGTCCAGCTGGGTGTCGCAGAAGGCGCAGCGCCGCCAGTAGCAGCCGTAGGCCAGCCGGTACTTGAGCCAGGGCGTATCGTTCCACAGCCGGTGCATGGGGTTGGGCGAATCGACGACGCGCAGGTAGCGGGAAAAATCGAGGCCCTGGTAGTCGGGGTGGACGTGGATTATGGCTTCACGTTCCTGCGCGGCGTAATCGGGTACGCCTGGAGTTGCCGGGGCAGGGGAGGGCCGTACGGGTGTGTCGGAGCAACCGCTGGCGCAGGGTTCGTCCGCGGGGAAGCCTGCTGCCACGACCTTGCTGGCGCCATCGCGGTAGCGGACCCGGAACAGGTTTTCGCACGGAGCGCCTTCCAGCACGTCCAGGATCGAAGCCAGCGCACCGAAGCCGGCGTCGAAGGCCAGGTAATCGAAGGTGTCGAACACCGACGCGTCTTCCAGGAACCGCAATTCAGTGGAGACGTAGCCGCCGCCGGCGACTATGGTCGCCCTCGACCCGAACGCGGCACGTGCCTCCTCCGCGGCGCCTATCGCACCAGCCAGACAACCGGGAAACGGTATGCTGATGACGACAAGCACCCGGTCGTCGCCATGGTCTGCTTCGTCGTCGAACCTGGCCTGAAAGCTGCCGTACGTTTCGCGAAGCACATCCCGGTAGAACGTCTTGATGGTCCAGCCCTCACTGGCGGCGGCCTTGATGGGAGCGAACGATGCTGAACTGCGGGAGAGCCGTTCCGCGTAGCGCACCGTGCCGAAGTCCTGGTCGAGGGCGTACGTTATGAAGTCGGAAAGATCGTTGATGGTGGCTGTAGCGAAGGCGCGAGCGTCGTCGGGGCCAAGGCCGTCACCGAAGACGGCTTCAGCGCGCATGCCCGCGGGGAGGCCGGCGCCAACGGCGAGGCGGTACGCGAACGCCGGGTCCTCGCCCGAGAGGAAGCCGGCCATGGAGTCTATCGTCGACAGGTAGCGCGCTTCGTCGTCAAAGTAGGCACGGATGCGGCTGGCCGTTTCGTCGTCAGGATGCTTGCGGCCCTTGAGGGCGACGCGGGCATCTGCGAAGACCCGTTCCAGCCCGTCGCGGCTGTAAATCCGCCGCGCCAGTTCTATGGAATGGTCCACCGCCTGGCTGTCGATGCCGCGGGCGCGGAGCCAGGCGTCCAGGTACCAGACGGCGGGGTAGGGAGCGTTGAGTTGCACGAGGGGGGGCTGGATGCAGAGTGCGCGCATGGGGCGAGTATAGCGGACGTGCTTCCGGTTGGCCATATGTCGGTACCTTGGGTTCAGTCAGGTTGCCTGAGCTCGATACCGCGCTCCGCATCGCACTGGAGGTGGAATAACATCGCGCATGCCTCTTCCATTCCCGCAACAAGCTGAAGAATATCGATCATGAGCGCATCACCAGATGTTCTGCGGTGACTGCCGCGAAGAAATTTCCGCTCCACAATTCGAGCGCACGCGGATTTTTTATAAAGGGCAGGATATCGGCCTTGGCCTGTGCCCAGTCGACGGTGGAAAAACGTTCGTCGAGCAGGCGGAGCAGGGCTGGTTGATCCAGCATGGAGCCGGCAGGCCAGTAGCCTGATTGTACCAGGCGAGACTCGAGGTGAGCCAGGTTTACCGGTGTGTTTCTTGAAAGGTACCACAGGTAGTCGTAGAAATCGCGGCCCTTTACCCGCTGTTTCCAGTTGCGGCACAGCAGCGCATGGATCTTTCCGGCGAAGAGTGAAGGACGGTCGTAGAGCCGTACTGAATACGGAATGGGCGAGAGCCCGTATTTGACCTCATAGCCCGCCCCAGCGGGAGGATCCGTATCCACTTCAAGCTTGATTTTAAGGAGCTCGTTATCAGGCACACCGGGAACCGGTGGCTTGATCGAAGTGATCTTTACCAGGTTGATGAGCGTGCCGCCTTTGATGAACGCTGACTGTCCCGAGGTCTGGATTATTTTTTGTTTTTGTTCAATTTCCATCTCCAAGCCATACGCGCCAAGCTCGTCTTTTACGGGTTTCAGGTAGGCGCCAAGAGCAAATGCGGGATCCGGTTGCAGGAGGCTGAAATCAAGGTCTTCAGAGTAGCGGTCCAGGCCGTGGAATATCCTGAGTGCCGTGCCACCATAGAATGCCGCTCTGGTGAAGAAACCTGCGCGATCCAGGGCGACGAGGGCGATTTCCTGCACGATCTCCTTGAGGGCCTGCCGGCGCTCGTCATTGTTGCGGCACTGGTAGCGTTCCAGCATGGTGAGAACCGGGCTGGTATCGATCATGGCGTAGCCTCTCGTGCGAACCATCCTGCGAGAGCGGTCAGTGACTTTCTGCGGTAGCGCGGAACTATCCACTGGATGAACTCATTGTCGAGCTTGAGCAGGTCTTCCCGCTCCATGCGCCAGTCTTCCAGAAGCAGCGGCTCAACTTCGTCTATGGATGCTATGCCCGCAACCTTGTACACGGCATCGCACAGTGCTTTTTCCGGGCTTGCAAGTAAATAGAAGATTCCTTGCTCCTCAACCAGTTGTATACCGTATGGATATACGGCTACCGGCAGGTACAGATACTGATACGTTCCCAGCGGCGTGTGAAAGAGCTTGTCCTTGTTCTTGTTGTAGCTGGCCGAGGTTATGGCCGATACGCGCTCAGGAATCAAACCGCTTGCGGCTAACGCAGTCTGAAATGAAATATATGAGGGACCATACAATATCGGTGCGAGCGTTTTTGGCGGAAGCGTCAGGTCATCGACGAAGAGCCCCCTCCGTATCTGTACGAGCGTGCCTGACTTGAGCAACCGGGTGAGCCGCGCCTTGGGCGAGGAGTATTCCCTGAGCTCCTCCATGACCATTTCCCGTGACTTGATCATATTTATCTCCAGTAAGTATCAATATGGTGTACTTTCTGGAGGTAAGCAATATGTATGCGAATGAGACCTGATACTATACCAAGGGAAAGGGACTGCCACTACGGCAGACGCTGCATTCTGTGAATAGTTTAGGGTTACCTATTCACTTATCTGGACTGTGGTGATTCTATATTCATTACTAGATTGATAATATAAATAATTAACACTATCTATTGACTTCTGACATTAATAGTATAAAATGCAGAACGCTATGATCTATTTTATATAAAGAGGAGAAGGAAAAATGAAAAAGCAAAGTACCTTTCTGAAGACCCTCGCGATTGGGCTCGCACTCATGCTGATCTTGACCGGTTGCCCTCCGGGCGTCGATCCAAACATCGATCCGATAGATATAACGGATACGACAGACCCCGCGGCAGCCATAGCTGGTGTCACGAAAGGCCTTTCAGAGCTTGAGGCCAAGAATTTCAGCGATGCCCAGACAAGTTTTACCCTCGCACTGGTTGCTGATCCTACGAACGTGGACGCCCAGTTCTGGGTCTCTTTCATGCAGATAGCGTCCCTCAATGTAGATCCAACCGTAGTTGACCTGTTGAAAAATCGTGTAGGCGTCAGCGGGTATCCAACTACGCTCGATACTCTGTTCAGCGACACCTGGTTCAACGGTACTTATTATATTCCATACAATGGTTTCATTGTGGATGTTGATGGCATGTATGTTCGTGGTGAGTTGGGCTCGACCTCGACTACCTTGTATACTGTTTATAACGAAAACAATAATTATAGCACTGCTAACTACAACTTTATTCCATCAGCCACCGGTACCTATTATGCCAGTTCTTGGTATAATGCTGCAAATGAGCATGTTTTATCATCTTCGGTTGCTAGTGATAAATATCAATATCACAATAATATTGTCGGCGACTTGTGTGAAACCCGGATGCTTCCGGCTCTCAGTATTCCTCCCTTCATGACTGAGTTCGGAATAACCTCTGTGCATACTGATATTTATAAGTATCCGTTTATCCTGGCGGCAAATGTTGCAGTCAACAATCCAACCGGATTCAATGCTGTTGTCGATGCCGTCAATACGGTAGCGCTTGGTTCGACGCTCGACACCATCATCGCCAGGATTTCTGCCTTGAGCGATACTGCCCGCGTGGTTATACCTGCAAGTTTAATGACTGCCTATTCGAGTCCTGAGGCTGTGGCTGAGTTGAATGGTGCAACGGTAAGCCTGGGCAAGGCCGAACTGCTCCTGTGGTCTGCTGAGCTTCAGATGCAGCGCGCCTTTGTGCAGTATCTAGCTTCAGTTGATTTTAGTTACGATATGGCTGCGGTAGTTGATGCCATCGCTGCTCTTGACATGGAAACCATAATGGATGATTCCAATGGTGATGAAGTGCCCGATCAGTTGGCCGCCAGCCTCATCGCAACACCTGGTTTCTATGGTACGAACCTGCTCAAAGAACGCGATGCGTCAAAGCGTGCCGCTTCAAAGGCATCGTTTGTGGCCGCTGTAGACAGTCTCAAGACTGCTGCCAATCTGCTCAAGACCCAGTGGGCCGATCCCGCAAGCTATTACAACACGACTGCTACTGCGTTGGAGATGCCGTTTGACCTACGTGACGAGGTAGCTCCTGCCCTGCAAACTGCTGTAAATGCGGCTAATGCCCTTGCCACCGCTGTCACTACCAGCGTGGGGCTCACTCTGCCGAGCGATACCTATGTGATAGGAGCTGCGTGGCCAACTAGCACCGATGCTTTTATGACCGTGTACCCTGCTGCGATATGGGCATCGAATGTTCTGGATCCGCGTACGTGGTTTGAATCCAACACTACGAACGGGTTTGTAAAGTACATGTCATATGAGACAGAATTTGCTGATTTTACAAATTTATACTCTAATAAAGTTGTGTGGGAAGATTCTTTCACAATTGACGATTTTGGCGATCCTCAATTAAACCTCGATGTAGGCAGTGTTTATGCGAGTATCCACTTCAAGCTTCTTGATACGAGGATTGATGATTTCTGCGATATCGAAGCACTTGATTTGTACACGCCATCGTTGCCACCCGTCTGGATGGTTTATAATTCAGACATGGCGTCGGCAGACGATTATATGCTTGAACCGCCTGCCTTGTTTACTACAATAATTGACTGGGTAAACAAGTAGCTGCAGCGACAGTCGCTAGTTCCTATACTGTAAGCGGATCGGCATTTCGCCGATCCGCTTTTTAATGATTGGGGTGTCACGATAATGCCAAAATGGTTGCGTGGGCTGCTGCTGGTCGTGCTCCTTGCTGCATATTGCACTGGATGCGGATATTTGTTATCGCATCTGGGTTTCAGTTCCTCCTTGTCTCTTGCTATGCGCTCTGATGCTGAATATTCCAGTATGCTCGCTGCCGAGGCTCTGTTGCCACAGCCAGATCCCGTCGTTATATGTTTACCGTGCAGTGGTTCGCCATTTTCTGAAGTAAATGTCGCTAGCTTGAGAAGTGTGATTGACCGGTTTGAATTGGACGGAGACATACGAGGTAGACACACTTGGACTGTCAGGTCAATTTTGGGTGAATCGGTACCTATCCTTGAAACTGACAACATTACGTTCAGGTCGCTGTCGGAACTCGAGAACGATAGTGAATCCCTCAAGACTTTGGTCAATGATTTTCCGGCACTCGGAAAACTTTTCTGTCCAGATGAAAAAGCGTGGCTTGTTTACGTGTATCCTCAGAGCGGTTCTGATGAAGAAATTTCACGGATTGCATCAGCACTGTCCGATTTTCACGATTTGATTATATCGGGTAGGCCGTGGGTAGAATATCAAATCGTGATGACTATGAAACGTGACCTTGCCATTATTATCCCGTTTTCAATCATCGCTCTGTTTCTCGTATTCCTGGTATTCGAGAAAGCTGGTCTCCACGCTATCGTGCTTACCATAGCAGCCCTCTTGCCAGCTATTGGAACGATAGCCCTGTACCCCCTTTTAAACTTTCAGATAAAGATGACAACTGTTCTTGCGCCAATACTTGTTTTGTCGTTATCAACGACCTATGTTGTGCATGTTTTTCACCACTTTGTCAAAGGTAGAAAAGTACCGGCTTCTTTTTACAGGGAACGAGGTAGGGTGATTCTATGGTCAGGCCTGACGACCTTGTTGGGCTTTGCAAGCCTGATATTTTCACCCCTTAATGATATTCGAACGAATGGTATTTTCGTCATTTTGGGCTTGTTAATTGCTTTTTTCTGGGATTTGCTCATTCTCCCTATCTATATGTCAACCTGGCTCATACATCGCCATCACGTTGCTGGCAATCCATCAACAATTCCTGGTTTATCTAAAACTTCTGGTAATGCCTTGAAAATGAGCGGGATAGCTGTCTGCATTTTCCTGTGCATGGCTGCGAGTGGTATTTTTGTACTAAAGGTTGCACGGATACCAGATGATTCCCTCTTTGTGAGTGCACACCCGTATGATAAGGAACTCAAACGCCTGATGGACATAATGCCATTGACGAATGAGATTCTTGTGTTCGTTGATTCAGGAGTTGATGGTGGAATCGTCGACCCTGTTTTTTTCAATAAAGCAATGCAATGTATTGGTTCAATCGAAGGATTATCGGGAGTACGATTTGTATATGCTTATACAGACATAGTTAACGAAGTTGCGAGGGTTCTTGATTATACCTCAACCCAACTCGAAAGCACTTCTTCAATAGGGGAGCTATTAGAGCTTATACCCATAGATCCAACTTCACCACGGCTGTACGATCTTTCATACCGCGTAGCCATGTTCAAGATTGCTGTTGATAGCGATACCAGTTCGAGCGTTTCCTTGCGAGATAACATGAATGATATAAGAAGAATTATTAATGATGAATATGCAGAGGAAAAAGTCACGCTCGCAGGTTCATGGCCACGGTGGGAACTCAGCATGAAGGGGTTGGTCAGAGGACAGCTCGTTGGGTTATTATTATATTTCAGTATTGTTCTATTCATCCTGGCGGTTTCACTTCGGTCAATACTAAATGCTATACTGGTATGTTTTCCGCCCATCGCCGCGATCATCGCCAGTCTTGGAATATGTGGTTATGTAGGCTGGGGGCTTACACCTCCCATGAGCTTGGCGATTGCAGCAATCGCAGGTGTTGGTATTGACGATGCAATCCTCTGGAGCTTCTTTTCTGAAAGGCCAAGCATCAAGCGATCAATTGTTGGTACGACCGTCTTGTTGGTTTGTGGGCTCATGCCACTTCTGCTGTCTTTGCATGCCGACTTGATACGTAGCGCTGTTATAGTTATGATTGGGTTTATTTTCTCCACGATGATCGTTCTAAAGGTGTTGCCATGGAAAAACGAATTGTAACGCTCGGGCTTGGTTTTCTATGTGCAGTGGCAGTTTTTGCCCAAGATTCTGCAGATGTACTCTCCAGTAAAGCACGCTTTTTCTCTGCCGGTGAAAAACAACGGGTTGTGGCAAAATTGACTGTGGAACTCGGGACAGAAAAGAAACTGCGCGAGCTGGAGTTATTTTATTTTACATCGCCAAGCTCTAATAAATTGCTCGCCCGTATCGTCTCTCCGGCATTTTTGAGGGAGATGAAGGTCTTGCTGGTGACCTCGGAGGGGCGTTCCGATACCTGGATAAAAACGAGCCAGGGTGTAAAGCGTTTAGGCTTGGGTGCCAGGGGCGAATCACTTTTTCAAAGTGATTTTCTCACCTCTGATTTTAATATTCCTGATATTGGATGGTCCTTTTCAAAAAACGATGGTGTAGATGATTTTCGTGTTATTGAACGGCGCAGTGAACGTAGCGAGGACTTCTTTTTACAGCGTTTGTATCTTCGTGGCACTGATTTTTTAGTCGCACGGCGTGATTATATTGATCCAGCAGGCGTGGTGATCAGGTCGTACGTGGTCACAGAATGGTTGCCTGAGGCGGGAGGATCAGACAGACCTGCAAGAATAGATCTGGTAAAAAATAAGTCTAAAGGATTGTCATATTTTGAAATCGTTCAAATCCATGCAGAAGATAGATTGCCCGAAGGATTATTCTCGCCCGGGAGTTTGTGATTTGAGGCTTGTCAATCTCTCTGGGGTGATTTTATTTTTTTTATTGTTTGCTATCACGCCATTGTTGGTGTCTGCCCAAGAATCCTTTTCGTATCCGTTTTTTAAAGGTACCGCTTCAGGCAATCTGGAAGAACTTGCCGTTAATGCCGTCGCAGGTGGTGTGTTCTCGAACTCTTTTCTTAAAACTTCTGCAAGCCTCGGATTTTTAAATGAAGGGCAATCCGGTGCTGTACGTCTTGATGCTGCATGGGCTGAGTACAATCATTCGTGGCAATGGTACCTGAAGCTGGGATATTTCCCTGAGCGGGCATCTTCCGCAATGGTTTTCCCACTCCTCGATGTATTCCAGACCAGGCTGTTGTCAGATACGGTACGTTGGGGCGGCGCAGAATTACCTAAAAACAACATGCTAGCACAATTCAGATATGTTCGTGATTCATTCTCTTCCAATGCGAACATAAATCCCTTTGAGCCGCAATGGACTTT
>CAXZAJ010000057.1:0-15085 GCA_964293355.1 uncultured bacterium | reverse complement strand
ATATCACCCGGATGCATGGCTACGTATGTCTGGTGTCCATCCGGATGACGGAGTACTATATGAGATCCAGAACTGCGGGTCTCGATGAATCCAGCCCGTTTCAGCTTTCTGAGGATTTCAGCTGACTTGTAAGGCATCTGATATTTCTATTTGTGTAAAAAAGACGCCAGACTCCTGTGGAATATCCTCTCCATGAGCTTGTTTTTCCGCGAACCACAGCTCCAGAAGCTCCACGACCGCTTGCCGGGCTCCTTCCAGTCCTTTGCCATGAGTGGTAAGGTTCAGCGTAGGAACCATTGCATAGTACCAGCCGGCTGGGAAACCGGGGTCGTTGATCTCTTCGAATACTACAGAGTATCTGCGCATGTATTCAGTGTACTTCTATCATAGTACAGGGTCAATTACGGGACATTTCCAATCCTTGCACAGGGGAAAGAGCTAGGTTGAACTCCCTCAGGGACAGAGCTAATAGCACCCATGTCTCTGGCCTCTGCCAGGTTCACGCGGATGCGGCTCTCGAAGGCGTTAAGGGGCTTTTACCGTGTACATCCCCTTCATCCAGAACATCCTGTTTATCCAGGCGCGAGGTTAGTTGTTCCCACTTCCGCTGACAATCAGCGATGAGCTGGACCTTGTCCAGCAGATTTTCCATCAACGTGGTTAAACCATAGCTGTATGACGCAGAATGATCACCGCCGAAGACATGCGCTATCTCATGCATGTATGTTCCAAGGGCTGCCCCGAATCGATCCCGATGAACCAATGATTGTTTGAATGCAATATACGTAAGCCGGAATTGGACAGGCCAGCCGTTGAAGTACGCTCGTTCTCTGGCTGGAAGGCAATTGGCCATGCCAAGCCAGGCGGAATTTTCATTTTTGATCATGACGATGGGTGGAATCCCGGTAATTTTGTAAAGGGAGGGGAAAACTGTCATCGCCAGTTCCTCGATAAGGGCAAAACTGGCTTGTTCCATGCTGTCTGGTGCACGGAGAATGCTGAAACCACCCGCTTGGTCACAAGCCCCTTCAAGTGATTGGTACCCTAAACGATTGAATGCTTGCTGGACTAACCGATATGGTCGGGAGCTGTTTTTTAGCCAGTCCAGTGATTGTCTGCGTCGATTAAAGGCAAGGACATTGCTTCGTTTAACCACCGCCGCAACCAGCAGGTCAGGATACTCCGATGTGAATTTCTGAGTCTCGGCACTCGATTGGGATATCTTGATTACAAGATTTTCGATGATCCCGCTCCAGCTTTCGAAGTCATATTTTTTATGCGGTCGTTCGTACCAACGTGATCTGAGTTGTCTGAGCACCAAAGCAGCAGCTTCACAAGATACTAGTTGAATAGATTTGCTGATTGTATTGACTACATCCATTTGAAAAAAATTATTTCGCTCACGGTCATTGCACTGATATCTGTGCAGGCAGAAGACCAGTCGGTCCTTGAATGAACCAAGTGCCTGGTAACCCGCAAAGATGATACCCGGTCCTGAGTCGTTCCATGTCTGTGGGAACGATCGAGGTTTTATCATGTTCGAGCGATGATAAACAGCCACGTCTGTGGATTCGAATATCATCTTCCCGAGCAGGGGATTGGCAGGAGAATAGAAACTGAGGAGTACGCATTCCATCAACTCTTTTTGATTAAACTGTGCGATTTTAAGTGTTGTGTCCGTTGTCGGTTGTGTTGATGTCGTAATACTGTATCCTAGTCCGGCAAGTTGTTTTGAATCTACGAGAAGATCTGTCTTTATGACTTGAAGGTCCCAATCCCTGGAAATCATGCGCACTGACCATCCGAAGTCCCGTACAGCGCACAGAGAGGCAATCTTGAATCCTTCACCAAAGTAGCCCGCATGTACCTGGTCATCGTCCCGTTTGGTCGAGGCGCCTATGTGGAGTAGCCAATCATAACTGAAGTCTATGTCTTTGGCAGTCATCTCCAGTTGGCCGTTTGCAATTTTCCAGGAAAACCGTTTGTCCCATCCCTGCCAGGTCACAGAATCATAAAAATTCTGGACAAAATCCCTCAGGACCTTGAATCTGGACCATCGCACCGGATAGTCATACACAAGATTCAACGAAATTATTTTTGGTCCGATTCCTTCCACTATTCTGCCAATACACCGTACATGACGGTAATGACGTGCCGCAGTTCGGTAACGGTTTCGGGGTTCAGAATACCAATAGGATCGCCAAGGCGCGATGAGTCCACCGTGCGGATCTGATCTACCGCTATCTCTGCAGCTTTTCCTGCCATGGTGGTCTGGATTCTACTTGGCCATCGGGGATGCAGGCTTGTGGTCAGCGGGCATACGACAACGGTTGACAGGATGGCATTCATGTCATTGTCGCTGATGATGACTGCCGGTCTGGTTTTGGCAATCTCGCTGCCTTGTACTGGGTCAAAACGGACCCAGTGGACTGCGTACCGTTCAATCATCGAGTCCGTCTCCTGAAATGCAGTCCCAGTGCGACCACTCGACGCGTTCGGCGACTTCCATAGCCATCTGCCGATAGGCGTCAGCCCGTGGAAGCTTGACCGAATTGTCTTCCACCGGACGAAGGAGGATGCCGCCCGGTTGTTCTATGACCTCAAGTTCAGCTCCGGCTGACAATCGATACAACTCGAGCAGTCGCCCAGGGAGCCGGACACCTTTTGAGTTGCCAATCTGTATCAATTTGACCGTCATGTAATCACGGTAATAACAATTTGGCCCGCTGTCAAGCCCGATATCAAGCCTTTGGTAGTTCCAGGCTGGGCAGAGTCATGGAGGAACTGGCGGCCAGGCGGTTCTCGGACTGGATGGCGTCGTACACTTCCTGCCGGTAGACCTTGACGGTTCTTGGCGCTTCTATGCCGAGCTTTATCTGGTCGCCCCGGATTTCGACGATTGATACGACGACGCCGTCGCCTATGACGATTTTCTCGTTGAGTTTGCGCGAAAGTATGAGCATCGCGCTATTTCCTCGACGCGGCCAGTTCCGCCATCACGTCGTGCTTGGTATGCCAGCGTGGATCTGTCAGGACTACCTGAGCTCCGCGCCTGGCCTTGCGCCCGATCACCAGCGGCCCCATCAGGTTGGCGGTTACCGGTCCGCCGTTCGGGGGGACCGTCACCAGCGTCAGCACGAGAGCATCCTCAGGACCGGATACGCCGAGTGTGCCCATGACCTCGTCGGTGGCGTCTACCAGGTAGTCTGGCCTGAACAGGAACGGGTCGAGCAGGATGAAACCCAGCTCGGCCAGCTCCATTGACTGCAGGTAGAAGTAGGGCTTCTGCGGTGCGTCCAGGAGGGCATACGAAGTGAATTTCTTGAAGCCTATGAGTCCGTCGGCAAAGTCTATGACCTGGCGCTCGTCGACGTCGAGCTCGCCCATGATCTTGGTTTGTATCTTCATGACGCCGCCAAATCTGCCTTAATCACCGCAAGAAGTCAAGGAGCGACTTGGGCAACACCCGCCCCGCCATCTGGAGGCTCGCCGTATGTGCGTATTCCATCATCTTGAAGTCGGTGATGGCCTGCGCCATGTCCAGATCCGTTTCAGCAGCCAGGAGTTTCGTGGCATCGGGGATTTCCTTGTTCAGGCGCAGGGCCGCGGCGTCCAGACGTTCCACCATGGCTCCGGCCTCGGCCAGGCGACGGTTCATGTTGTCCATGCCGGCGTCCAGGCTCGCGAGCACGCGGCCTCCCACGTCCACGAAGTCGCCCTTGCGGAGCGCGTCGCGCAGTGAAATCACCGAGTCGAAGAGCGATCCGCCCGAGACCCTGGCGGTTGGCGCGTAGTCCGACGGGATGCCCGAGCCGGACAGTATGCCCAGATCGGCGAGAACGCTGCCGCCCGTGCCGTCTTCAATCCTGACACGGTGGGCATCGGTGGCTTCAAGCACCAGGGAATTCCTGGAGGGATCGAGCGAAGCCTTGACCGCCGCGCCTGAATCGTTGATTTTGGCGATTATGGCATGCACGGTGTCGCCGGGCTTGAGCGCTATGCTCTGCCCGTCGATGACGAGGCTTGCTGCGTCCATCACCCTGAAGGTAGAAGCGTCGGCACCGGAGGAGATGCGCTGGCGTTCTGCCCAGAATACCGAATCACCGGGCAGGTTCATGGGCAGGTACGAGGCCTCCGAGATTTCGGCCTTCGGGGTGCCTACGCCACCGAGGTACTCTACGCCTATCGTCGAGGCAGCACCGGCGCCTTCGGAGAAGCCCTGCACGGCGCGGAACGGTTCGGTCCTGGCCTTGTCGCCTGCGAACAGGAAGTCGCCGTCCGGGCCGCGGGCGTTGCCCAGGCTGACGAGTTCGGAGAGCAGCTGGTCCACTTCCACCGCCATGGCAGCGGTGTCTTCCTTGGTAAAGGTACCGGTGGCGCCGGTTATGGCCAGTTCCCTGACGCGCTGCATGATGTCCTGGCTCTGGCGCATGTAGCCTTCTGCTATGTTGGCGCGGTCCCGGGTGTAGAGGACGTTTTCCTCGTAGCGGCCGAGCCGGCTCACGAAGGAGTCGTAGCGTACGGCCCTGGCTGCTGCCATGGGGTCGTCGCGCGGGCTCTCTATGCGCTGCTGGCGGGACATCCTGTTCTGCATGGAAGCCATGCCGTCCTCGGTGCGCCTGAGCCAGTACTGCATATCGTTATTCATGTAATCCGAACTTACCCTACGCATGACAACCTCCTACAAGGCCTGAGCGACAAATACGTGAGCACAGAGAAGATGAGAAAGAATAGAAAATTTTGGCACAGAGACACAGAGAAGATGAGGAAGAAGGAAGGGAGCAAGGATAATTTAAACCTTTTTCCTTCTTTATCTTTATTATTCCCCTCGTCTTCTCTGTGTCTCTTTGCGTATCCTTTTTCATTCCTTGTACTCACTCATTTTCTCTGTGGCTCTGTGCAAAATTCTTATACTCTAAATGCCCATGCGGTTGATGATGGTGTCTAACATCTCATCCATCTGGGCTATGAACTTGGCGGCGGCGGCGTAGCCGTGCTGGAACTTGATCATGTTGGACAGTTCCTCGTCCACGTTGACGCCGGAGATGGACTGCCGCGTGTCGTTCAGGTTCTTGGCTATGCGCGACTGGGTTTCGGCCATGCGCTCCGCACGCTCGCCCTTGAGGCCCACGCTGGCTACGGCGTCGGCAAAGTAGTCGTCGAAGGTTTTCTGCGAGCCGACCATGACCGGTGCCGTCCTCAGCCTTGCTATCGCTATGGCTGCGCTACCGTCGCCGGCCTCTGCCGGCCTGCCGTTGGAACCGAAGCCAGACGCCACACTGGTCAGGTCCTTGGAAACGGCGCTCGATACTTCTATCCATCCTGAGGGGTGGGCCAGCGGAGCCACGGCGTAGTCCACGCCCGAGCGCAGGCCGGCCACGGCATCGGCCCGCTCCCAGGTATACGCGCTGTCAGCGCCTGAATCGGACAGCAAACCAGAATAGCCTGCCAGGAACTCGCCGGAGTCCTCCACGTGGCGGATGACGAAGTCGGGGCTCTCGCCGTCTGAACTTGTCTTGGCCCGCAGTTGGAGGGTGCCGGTGGCAGTCAGGCGGGCTGTCACGTCCGCCCCTGAATCGTTGACGCGGCGCACCAGGTCACCCACCGTGTCGGTGGGGCGGTACTCCACGTCGACGAGACCTTCGGGGCCGGACAGCCGCATCGTGCCTGACAGCCCGATCTGTTCCTGGGCGTTCAGCGCGTTGCCGCCCGTCATGCGGTACACGTAGCTGTGGTCGTATGCGCCGTCGCCGTCGCGGTCGTAGTTGCCGGCGATGTTGTTGACGCTCGGCAGTTCTGTAAAGAAATCGACGCCGGTCTTGCCGTTGAGGCCATACGCCGAGCGGTGCACCTCGTTGACAAGATCGGTAAAGGTCAGCGTCATGGTGTCCAGCGTCGCTATCTCTTCCTTTATGTCGACGTCGCGCATCTCCAGCATGCCGCCGAGGGTGCCGCCCCGGAAGAAGGCTTCGCTGCCGGTATCGCCCCACAGCACGCGGGGATAGCCACCGGATTCAGCGCCGGAGGACATCTCGAAGCCGCGGGAAAGTTTGCCCTGAACGAGTATGTGGCCGTCAATGTGGACCATGAACTCGTCGGGGTCGCGGCGGTCAACCGTGATGGGAACTATGGCGGCGAGCTTCTCCACCACCAGGTCGCGGCGGTCATACAGATCGTTTGGATTGTCGCCCATGGCTTCGGACTTGAGTATCTCGGCGTTGAGCGACGCTATCTGCTTTGCCAGGTCGTTGGCCTGCGAGGTCGTTATCTCGATGTCGTCCTGTACCATGTTGCGGGTCATGGACAGCTGGCTGTATTGCTCGTGTATTGAATCGATGAGGGTCCGGCCCCGCTGCACGACGGCCTCTCGCGGCGCCAGTTCGGACGGGTGCAAGGACAGCTCCTGCCAGGCATCCCAGAACCGGTCCATCTGGGTTCGGGTGGAAACTTCGGTCGGCTCGTTGTGTACCTGTTCGAGCAGGGCCATGTACTTGTCCCGCGAATCCCAGTAGCCAAGTCCGCTGGCCTGGGCGACGATGCGCTGGTCCAGCAGTTCGTCGCGCATGCGTTCGATGCGCACCGTCATCACGCCCTGGCCTATCTGGCCCGGCGTTTCCTCGCGGTTCAGCTGGGGTGCATACAGCGGTTCTACCGTGCCCAGCTCCACGCGCTGCCGGGAATAGCCTTCAGTGGCCGAATTCGTGAGGTTGTGTCCTATAGTAGACAGCGCCTGGTTGTGAGCCATGAGGCCGCGTTTTCCCAGTTCTATTCCAGCAAAGGTCGATTGCACGAGAGCCTCCTTTAGAGGGCCGTATCCAGGATCATGGCGCCCGCGGCTGCGTGATGGGGCCGGCCGGTCTTGCCGTAGATGTGTCCCTTGCGCTCGGGGAACATGGCTTCCATCGCCAGCCGCAGCGTCGATGCGGCATTTCCGACAAATCCTGACAGCGCTTCGTTTTCTATGCGGGCGCGCATGGCCGAAAGCCTCAGTCCGCGGTAGGCGTCGTTCAGCGCGGTCCTGTATTCGAGGGGCAGGGAGAGCGAAGCCCTGAAAACGGTAGCATCGACAGGAAGCTGCATTTCATAGAGGAAGTGGTGCCATGCCTCCGACCGGAGCGCTTCGGCCGAGCTGACTGCTTCAGCAGCGCCTGCGGCACGTTCCAGTGACTTTTCCAGAGCCGGCCAATCCCTGGCCCGTACGGCCTGCACTATGGTCCGCTGGACCAGCACGAAGGCGTCAAGTGCTGCCGCCTGTTCTCCGCTCAACGAAATGAATGTCATCAACGTATCGATATTCATGACTACCCTCGCTTCATTATCGGTACTGGAAACAAGGAGTTTACGCCGATATAGTAGATAAGCCGGTTCAGACCGGTCGGAATCATGAAAAGGCGCGGAATCGAGGCCGTTTCGCGCCGGCATCAGAGGGATTGATGATAAAAGCGCTTGTTAACCTGTTCTGGATGTTGCGTGGCGTCCGCGTATTCGCGCTCGTCGGCGAAAGCGGAACGGGCAAGAGCTTCAGGGCAAAACTCGTGGCCCAGAAGTTCGGCATAGACATGATCATCGATGACGGCCTCCTCATCAGCGGTGACGCCATCGTTGCGGGCAAGTCTGCCAAGCGCGAGAAGCTGTACATGGCCGCGGTCAAGACGGCCCTGTTCCACGAGAAGGCTCATCGCGACGAGGTGGCGCGCGTCCTCCAGCGCTCACGCTGGAAGAAGATCCTCCTCATCGGCACCTCCGAGAAAATGGTCAAGAAGATCGCGGAGCGCCTGCAGATTCCGTACCCGGCCAAGATCATCAAGATCGAGGATATAGCCAGCCGCGAAGAGATCGATACCGCCATCAGGGCGCGCAAGGTCGAGGGCAAGCACGTCATTCCCGTGCCAGCCATAGAGATCAAACGAAGCTATCCCCGCATTTTCTACGACAGCATCCGTGTTTTCCTCCAGCGCAACGTGGCACCAGGCGCGCTGACCACGCCCAAGCTCTACGAAAAGTCGGTGGTGCGCCCGGAATTCTCAAAACGGGGCCGCGTGGCAATCTCGGAGTCCGCCCTGTCGCAGATGGTTATCCACTGCATCGACGAATTCGATGATTCCATTCGCATACAGAAGATAACCATACGGTCGGATTCGCAGGGCTACCGGCTCACGGTGGTCATCGAGGTGCCGTTCGGATCACAGTTGTCGGGCCGTATCCACAACCTGCAACAATATATAATAGACAACATAGAGCGCTTTACGGGCATCTTGATTGAAGAGGTCAATCTGGTGATAGACCGGTTCTCCAAGTAGTTTGTATGGTCTGGTTTGACAACAGGCCGGACGGGGTTTAGGATGACTGTACCATGGAGGGTATCATAGTGAAGAAATTGTTCAGCTTCGTGCTCGTGGTTTTCGCGTTTGTTGTTTGCGCGACAGCTCAGGAAGCCTCGGGAACCATCAATCCCGCCCCGCAGGCGGCATCCGTTGCGGCGGTTCCCGCCACTACCGTAACCTTTGCCAGCGCCACTTCACAACGCTATGCCGTCTGGTCTGATGCCGGCAAGGATGATGCCGTCGAGTTGGCGGCAACGCTCGATGGGCTCTTTGGCGTGTACAACGAATATTTCCGCTTCGACGAGGGCTCGCTCAAGGCGCCCCTCACCGTCAGGAAGTTTTCCACCAAGTCTTCGTTCGATACCTACCTCATCAAGGTGATAGGCGAGACCAAGGACGATTTTGTCTATCTTCACTATCCGACGGTCGAGCGCTCGGAACTGGTCATCTTTGACAAGAACGGCATCGACGATTTTGACGCCTCACTGGCACATCAGGCCTTCGTGCAGTTCCTCAAGGCATTCGTACCCGAGCCGCCGCTCTGGATCCGCGAAGGCTTTGCAGTATTCTTCGAACGCACCAGGAAGGATACAAACTCAGGTAAGGTAGCGTATGCGGAAAACCAGTCCTGGCTCGAGACGGTAAAGCTGCTCAAGGCGCAGTCAAGGCTGTACAGCGTCTCCGACCTGATGCTGCTGTCCTCTGACGAAGCCCGCTCCGGTCTCGATGTGTTCTATCCACAGTCCTGGGCTCTTGTTTCATTCTTCATCAACAGCCCGGACCGCCGGTACAACCGTTTTGTGTGGGATGCCATCGGCCGCCTCGTACCGGATGCCAGCCTCGAGCAGAATCAGAACGCGGTCAGGGAATTCTTCCTCAAGTGGCATGGCCAGGAAGCTGCCGAGTCTGATTTCCTGTCGTATCTCGAGGGGCAGAAGACGTTCGCCGAGCTCGTTACATCAGGTGTACGCTCGTATGGCGACAAGGATCTGGAGACTGCCTTCAAGTCGTTCTCGCAGGCCCTCGTCAAGAACGCTTCCAGCTATATTCCGCATTACTATCTGGGGCTTATAGCATATGCCAGGGGCGACTACGCGCTGGCCGAAGAGTACTACAACAAGGCGCTCGCTCTGGGTAGCGATGCTCCGATAACCAACTACGCGCTGGGCATCAATGCCTACGCCTCGAGGCGTTTCGACGAAGCCCGGACCTATCTGCAGAAGGCTTCAGACGGAGATCCAGCAAAGTACCAGTCCAAGGCTGGAGAAATCATTACCCGCATCTCCAGCGATACCGGCATGTAGTTTCCAAGGCGATGCCGCAAGCGGGGCTGTTCGGGTTGTATCCCGGGCAACCCCGTTTTTATGCCAACAGATCTATCGTGAGGGTGTCCCAGGCGGGGCCGGCGGGAAAGGTCAGACCAGCCGCGCTGCAATGCTCTTCCAGGGCGACATGGGTGAGGTCGTGGCAGATATGGGTCAGGAGCAAACGGGAGGGATGCAGCTGTTCTGCCAAGTCCAGGGCCTCGCCAACGGAGAAGTGCGTCGGGTGCGTCCGAAGCCGGAGCGCTCCGATGACCAGCAGGTCCAGATCCTGGAGCAGGCTCTTAGAGGTTTCTGCCACTCGGGAGCAATCGGTGAGGTAGGCAAAACCACCAATCCTGAATCCCAGGATACGGCGGTCTCCGTGCATTACGGGTATTGCCTGGATCCGAAGTGTTCCCACGGTCATGGTGCCACCGTCAATCTCCACCAGTTGCAGTCGCGGCTTGCCGCCGCCTTCCTGTCCGTGGGCAAACGCGTACGAGAACCTGAGCCTGATTTCATCCGCATCCGCCGTTGATGCGTACACGGGTAGCGGGTTGCCCCGCGTCAGAGGCCTGACATCGTCCAGGCCGTGTACGTGGTCGGCATGCGCATGGGTGATGAGCACCGCATCCAGCCGCGACAGGCCTGCCCGGAGTCCCTGCAACCGGAATTCCGGCCCGGCATCAATGAGGACCAGTTCCCCTCCGTCTCCCTCAACCAGCACCGATGAGCGGTAGCGTACATCGCGGGTATCGGTTGATGTGCATACAGGACAGGAGCAACCGAGTACCGGCACGCCATGGCTCGTGCCGGTTCCCAGAAAGCTGATCCTCATGGCGTGGCCAGTGTCTGTGGCTCGAAGCGCGATGCCGCGGGCATGCGCACCAGCTTGACGAATTCGTATCCCCTGTCGGAAATGCTCTCGAGCGAGGTCTCGGCGGCGCTTTCAAAAACGGCTACCCTGAAGACGCCCGTATCGTCAAAATACGGAAAGAGCGCCGCGATGTGGAAATAGCGCCTGAGTTGCGGCGGCTTTTCGTCACGGGCATTGAATTGAGCCAGGTAGAACCTGCCCGGCTCCCGCATGGCGAGCAGGAACAGGGTCGCCTTGAGCCCGCGCACGTCGATGCCCGCGTCCTGAAAGTTGTCTGAAAACGGTTCGTAGGCAGAGCCGCCGTTGACAGGATCCGCGTCACGGACCCTGAGCGAGAAGGGTGCGTCCGCCACGTCATTGGCCAGCGGCGAATCGTCGTCCAGCGAAGGGTAGAACGCAGACCAGGCAGCCCTGGCCAGGGCTCGCGACCAGTCGAGACCGAAGAAAGGATCAAATCGCTCCTCAAAGCCCTGCGTGAACGAAGACCCGCGCCAGTCGGTCATGCGTTCCCTGAGGGACTCAACAGAGAGATACGAGCCGGTGATGGGGTGCAGCATGCCGTCTACAATCCACTTGGCAAAGCCAGAGCAGTTGAGGCCCGCTGGAACACGTTGTTCAGCCAGGGTGGAGATGAAGACGCTCCTGCCATCCGCGTCTATGGCACCGTCATCGGCATACCTGAGGGCCGGAAGGTGTTTCCTCACGGCAGTGACGAGGCCACGGAGGTCCTGATACAGGGCAGGATCCGGTGAAAAGACATCCCAGTCAATGACATACGAGGTCAGTTCGCGAATCCGGGAGAACGGCGAGCGCAGCAGCTCGTTGAACGGAAGCGGCACCATGACCTCGCGGTAAAGCACGCCTCCGTAAGTAACTATGTCGATGCGCGAGCGTGTACCGGCCGGGTAGATGCGGGCAAAGGTTCCTGGATCGCTCCGCAGGAAAATCTTGGCCTGCAGGAACGATCCGTCGGCATCAGACCGCTTTATTATCCAGGTGCCCTGGGCATATACGGGGAACGTGCCTTGCCGCTCGGGCGAAAGAATCACATAAAAAGCGCCTTTTCCCATTTCTACGGATACCGACCAGGTACCCCATGCATTTTTCTCCCGCGCACCACGGAATGAGGTGGCAGCGGACCGTGGAGACTCGAGCAGTGTATCCCAGACACGTTTCCTGATGTCAGAACTCTCAGCCATCGAGGTGATAGGCGTGTCGCCACCCAGCGCGGGCCAGGTTGCCTGCGCGAAGAGCGGCGCGGTGGTTACCATCGTGAGCAGCGCCATGCTGATGTACTTCATTGTTGTCATTTATTCTAATATCGGAAGACAGGGCTCGTTAGACTAGCCCCAGCTGCGTATGGAGTATACAGCCGGACGGTCGGGACGCCGATATTCAGAGTGATATCGCTCAGCAAGGACGTCCAATGCCCTCGTTCCACATGAAGAAGCATAACCTCATATCTCTGGGAATATTCGCCAGCGCCATGCTGGTGAGTCTCGGTTCTTCGTCCCAGTTTGAACAATCCGCTGAACCTGCCGCCGCAACCGCCGCCGCAACCGTTCCCGTCGTGCTGGCTTCCGTCGAGACTGTTCCAGCCTCCGGAAAGCCCGTAAGCGGGGAAGCAGTAAGACCTGAAACCGCGCCGTATCGCCTGTTCCCGACGCTGCTGCGAGCCGACAGATCGGCTTTTTTCGGCAACGGCGGAGCCCCATCCTATGGTCCCGTTTCACCAAGTGCGCGCAAGGCCAGGGCCGCGGCTGATGCCCAACTGGCGGCGAGCGCCGCTGAACGTCAGCCCATCCTGGCGGGCAACCAGATCCTGGCGTTTTACGGCAAGCCCAATGCCCCGTCAATGGGTATCCTCGGAGAATACTCCAAGGAAAAGCTGGCGCCGCTGCTGGAAGGTTATGCCCGGCTGTATGATGACGCCAACGGAGAGCTCGGCATCGTTCCGGCTTTTTACCTGATCTACGGCACCTGCTGGCCGGCGGGCGATATTGGCATCCTGAGCCGCACCCTCGTGGAATCGTACATCGAGTTTGCCGCGGAACGGGGTTGGCTGGTATTTCTGGATCATCAGCTCGGCAAGTATGGCGTGCTGGAATCCGTACGTACCATGCTGCCGTACCTTCGTTATCCAAACGTGCACCTCGCCATAGACCCCGAATGGCGTACCCTCAAACCCATGCAGGAGATTGGGTCGATCACGGGAACCGAGTTGAATGAGGCTCAGGCTCTGGTCGATGATTACCTGCGGGACAACGACCTGCCCGGCATCCGCATGCTCGTCGTCCACCAGTTCAAGCCTACGATGATACGCGATTCACAGACCGTACGGGCGGAACACGACCGCGTGGTGCTGGTTCATACCGCCGACGGGTTCGGCTCGCCTCCGCTCAAGAAGAACACCTATGCCACCAATGCGCGATCGGTCAACATGCCGGTAAAGGGTTTCAAGCTCTTTTTCGAGTCAAAAGTCGTTGGAGCGGGTTGGGACAAGCCCTTGATGAAACCGGAAGAAGTCCTGGCCCTCGACCCCATGCCCATGGTCGTCATGTACCAATAAATGTAACCGCTGTGCACGGCATGGCATTATACTAGTACCTGTACTATACCTCGCCAAGGAGAACCTCTATGCACGCTCGCGGAACGTCACTCGCATTCGCCGTTATCGTCCTGTTGGCCATGACGACGGCCTGGGCCTATGATCCGCCCGCGGGAGCCGAGACGGCCGCCGCCCTGGCTTCGCCGGTGCTCACCTCCGGCGGTCTTTCAGCTGCGTCTACGGATTCCCCCATGGCTGACCTGGCAAATCCGGCTGCTTCCGCACTGTTGCAGCGGACGACCATGGATATGAGCTATGCCGCCCTCGTTGGCCTGGGTGCTGAAACAGGCTGGGGCAATACCGTCAACCTCGGGCTGGCGGTGCCAACGCCGTATGGTGTGTGGACCGGGCATCTCGGTGTGCTGCAGTCTCCCTTCGCCACGTCCATGCCCCTCGGTACGGTCGTCAACGGCCGCGTCGGCATGGCCAAGGACCTGTATCCCAACCTGCTGGTCGGCGCGGCGGTGGATACCCAACTCGGCAACAATGGCGGTTTCAACTGGGGCCTGGGAGCAGACCTGGGCGTTATCGGCCTCGCCGGAGACGTGAAATTCCTTAAAAGCCTGGTATGGGGCGCAGCGTTGCGCAATATTGGCAAGTCGTTCACTCCCACTGGCGTTACAGGCATTTCCGGTAGTACTGCTACCTCGTACGATGCACCGTTCACGCCCCAGTTCGGCGCTTCGGCTAGTCTTCTCAATGTGGAAGCTGCGGGGGTCAAACTGTCCGCCAACGCAGACCTCTGGTTCCCGAGCTTCCAGAACGCCGTGTTCTCAACCGGCCTCAAGGTAGGCTGGCGCGACCAGGCGTTCCTGCGTCTGGGCTGGGACATCAACCTGCGCGAGGCGCTTGCCGGTACCAAACAGGGGTATCTGCCTAGTATTGGCATTGGCGCCAGTTTTGCCATCGATCGTAAAAGCGATGATTCCTTCATAAGCAAGACCGGTCTCAATCGTTCACAGATACAGCCTACGATAGCTGCCTCGGAGTTGTACAACGGCATCTGGTCCTTCGGAGGCGGAGTCAACGTGCCCATAGGCGTAATAGACAAGACGCCTCCGGTCATAACGATTGCGTGGCCGCAGTCCGGTTATGATGCCTATTATATAAGCCCCAACAATGACGGTATCCTCGATGAGGTGACATTGCCTCTGAAGATCGTAGACCAGCGCTATGTCCAGGGCTTTACCCTGAAAGTGCTCGACGAAGCCGGAGCTGTCATCAAGACCATCACCAACAAGGAATCCAGGCCGGAAAACCAGGACTGGAAAGGCCTGTTGGGGCGTCTGCTCTACGTGAAAAAGGGCGTCGATGTGCCGCCTGAACTCGTGTGGAACGGCCTCGCTGACTCGGGCGCCGCAGCTCCCGACGGCCGGTATTACATCACCGTGGAGGCCACGGATGACAACGGCAATGCGGCCACGACCGAACGCTGGGCCGTCGTCGTGGACACGGTTCCGCCGGCGATCAAGGTTTCCGGTCCCGCGGGCGGAAGTGATGCGCTCATCTTCAGCCCGGACGGTGACGGCAACAAGGAAACGTTTGGCATAGCCCAGGAAGGTTCCTCAGAGGATCTCTGGAATGCCGAGATAGTCGACGCGGCCGGTACCCCCCTGCGGCTCTGGAAGACGACCATGGCCGCTCCGTCCGCCACCGTGTGGGATGGCAAGAATGACGCAGGGCAGATTGTGCCTGATGGCGTATATGCCTACCGCATCGCCTCCAAAGACCGTGCCGGCAATGCCGGTTCCGCAAAAGTCGAGAACATCATAGTCAACACCCAGCAGCCTCCTGTCGGTGTTTCAATAGACCAGGCGGCCTTCAGCCCCAACGGCGATGGCGTCAAGGACGTGCTCACCCTGACACCCAATGTGCCGGTGCGGGGTGGCATGTCCTCCTGGAGCCTCGCTGTGCTCGATGCGGCCGGCGCCGAGCGCTGCTCTGTTTCAGGTACCGCCCGGGGGTCACTGGC